>JAXDLV010000138.1:0-19120 GCA_034666445.1 Chloroflexota bacterium
GTGGCCAACAGCCCTGGCGCCGGCGCGCCGTTTGTCGCTGTCACCGGCAGCCCGCCCGGCTCGCCCGCGGCGGGCACGGCGGGCGCCCCCACCGCGACGGGAGCCCGGCTGGTGGTGGGCAGCGTCAGCGTCGCCGCGTCCACGGTGGTGACCGCGGCGATGCGGTCCAGCTGGTGGTACGGCCAGTCGGCGCCGGTGACCTCGAGCTTGACCTGGTGCCCGGCGGGGAGCTCCCAGGCGGTCGGGCTGAGCTGGTAGGACACCTCCGTGGCGGTGGTCGACGGCGTCTCGGCGAAGCGGTACGTGCCGCGTGACATGAGCGTCTGCATCCCGTCAGGGCCCAGGTCCCAGAGCCGCGCGTTCAGCTCCGCGTCGGGGCCCGTCGAGTGGACCTGGAGGGTGACGATAGGCGCGCCGGTCACCACGGCGCCGGCATCCACCGGGAACGTCCAGGTCGCCTGACCCGGGTCGGTCGTCTGCGCCACGTGGGGACAGCGGAGGCCGAAGATGCCGGGGCCGACCGTGCCGTTGAGGATGGGGTCCGTCTGCAGCCCCTCCACCCCCGAGGGGATGTTCGAGGTCTGCCCGGCGGCCGTGGAGTCGAAGGTGAGCGCGCCGTCCGCCATGGTCGCGTAGCTGGGCGCCTGGTAGACGCTGAGCGGGTCATCCGCCGTGCTGGTGGCGCAGTGCACGACCGCGGCGTTGGCCTGGAGCGGGGTCGTCTCCGGCGCGCCCATGAGGTAGTGGTCGAAGAAGGCGTTGGCCAGCGGGTTGAACGCGTGGGGCACACTGCCGAGGTTGGTGGCGTAGGGGTGGCCGAAGTCGCCGTAGAAGACGCCGATCGGGTAGTCGGGCGCATAGGCCTTCGCCTGGTTCCACATCAGCTCCGCGTGCATCGCCGGGAACAGCGGGTCGGTCAGTCCCTGCAGCTGGTAGACGGGGACCGGGGCGTCGAAGGGCACCACCCCCGTGGTCGGCGACTTGAAGTCGGCCAGCTGGGCCAGGGCGTTGGCGGCGATGGCGTCCTCGGGGGGCACCTGGATCGAGACCGTGTCGAGGCCGGTCTTCAGGACCGCCACCCACAGGGGGATGTTGGAGGTCGGGTCGGTGCTGGTGGGCGGCTGGAAGAAGCCGTTCCTCGTCGCCGGCGGCGCGTACCCCGCCGCGAACAGGGCGTCCACGTAGCTCTCCAGCGGCACCCCGACCGGGTTGCGCAGGTCCCCCAGCGGCGGCGCCCCGGGCGCCTCGTTGGACGCGCGGCCGTTGGGCATCAGGACCTGCAGGAGGTTGGCCCAGGTGTATTCCGGAACCGCCGCCGAGATGTGCATCGGGGTGCCGCCCGGCGACGTCCAGGGCACCACGTCGCCATCGCCGTGGCCGGCGCAGGGGTCGGTGCCGTTGCCCGCGTCCCAGCCCATGCCGCCGCAGACAGTGCGATCGTTGGCCTTGGCCAGCAGCCACGTCTGGCCGCCGCCATAGGAGCCGCCGGTCACGCCGATGTGCGCGGGGTCGGCCACGCCGGCGTCAACCAGGCGTCCCATCAGCCACTGGGCGTCGCGCACCTCGTAGCGCAGGTCGCTGAGGTGGATCCAGTACTGCCGCGTCGGAACGAGCGGGTTGCCGCCGGTGCAGTCGGCGGGCAGGCCGAGGGGGGAACCGCCGGGGTCGGTCGAGCTGTCGGGGCCGCACGACCCATGCCAGCCGCGGGCGGTGTACGTGAGCACGGTGTAGCCGCGCGAGACGAACCACGCGTTGTTCCAGCGCCAGGCGTTGGGGTCCTCGGGGCGGGCGTCGAGGCTGTCGGACTCCCAGCGCGACTTGGAGTCCGTGAAGCCGTGGACGAAGACGATGAGGGGCCGCTCGCAGGCGCTGCCCGCCGGCAGGCTGACGTCGACGTCCAGCGGCAGCGCGTCCCATGAGGGCAGGTGGCCGCTCCATTTGACGTAGCTGAAGCCATCGGTGGTGGTCACCGGCGCCCCGGCGAGGCCGAGGTAGGCCAGGTCGCACGACGTCGCGGCCCGCGCGGTTGGGGCCACCACCGCCGCGCTGCCGCCGGCGACGGCGATGCTCACGACGGCGAGCGCGAGGGTCAGCCAGCGTCGGCCCGCCATCCATCTATCATGGCCTCCGACCCGGACGCAGGTCCGGCCCGCCCGCCAAGAGGAGGACACCTGATGCCCCGACCTTCCCATTTCGAGATCCCCATCGACGACGCCGACCGCGCCGAGAAGTTCTACGGCGACGTCTTCGGCTGGACCTTCAACCGCTTCGAGGGCGCACCCGCCTACTACGGCCTCGCCGCCACCGGCAAGGAGGATGTCGGCATCGACGGCGCCCTCTACCAGCGCGGCGACCGCACCCAGACCGTCCTGACGATGAACGTCGAGTCGATCGAGGACGCCATCAAGAAGGTCGAGGCCGCCGGCGGCAAGGTGACGCAGCAGAAGGACTCGATCCCGGGCGTCGGCTGGATCGCGACCGCCGTCGACACCGAGGGCAACGAGTTCGGCCTGTTCAGCAACGACGAGAACGCCCCGCCGCCGAGTCGCTGAGGCCCGGGAGCGCTACCATGAGCCCCGTGAAGGGGCGGGCGGCCCTCATTGGCGTGGCCTCCGGGGTTGGCGGCTTCGTCGTGCTCGAGGCGGTTCGGATGAACCTGCTCTCGCAGGTCTACTACCAGTCGGCGACGCTCGACCCGTTGATCCTGCAGCAACAGGTCATCACCACGCTGTCCGTTCTCGGCCAGGCGGCCCGCTTCGGCCTGGGCGCCGGCTTCCTGGTCGCGGCTGGGCCTGTCGCGCTTCGGATGCCGCGACGGTCGATCGGATTCGGAGCGTACCTCGGCCTGGGCTGGCTCCTCCTTGCCGACCTTCCGCTCAGCCTGCTGCAGATACCGTTGCAGCCACGTGGGTGGCCAGGCGCTGCCTGGTACGGGATCCAGGTCGTGGTGCACGTCGCGGCGATCGCCCTGGTGACGGTTTTCGTTCTCCGGCTCTTCATGGCGCGCGCGGCCGCGGAGCCCGCCGAGGAACTGGCCGCCGACCTGCAGCCCGCCGGCCGCCTCACCTAGCTCTTCGGCCCCGCCGCCTTCGCGCTGAGGCCCCCCGGGCTAAGCCCTGTCAGTTATGCAGGCGGCGCTTCCTGGGCCGATGCCGTTTGTGCACAGCCAGGCCTGAGGCTTCGATGCTCTCCGTGCCCGCACCCCTCCCATAGCCTGTCGGGCCCGCTCCAGTCCAAATCGGACTCTCGCGTCCTCCCGGTGCGTCGCCGTCAGCGGCTTCTCGGCCGCTGACCGACCGACCGATGACGTACGCGACGCCGACGACGACCACTCCCACCAGGGCGATCCCCAGGAGCGCCAGGAATGCCGTTGGCAGGTCCATGAGAGCAGTCTATTCTCGCTATCCACCGCGAGCTCGAACTGCTCCTGTGGACGCGTCACCCCGTCGAAGGATTGGTGCGGCGGGTGGGAGTCGAACCCACACGGGCTTTCGCCCAATGGTGTTTGAGACCATCATGGCTACCGTTACATCACCGCCGCAGGCCGAGGAAATCCTACGCGCTGGTAACTCCCGAGGAGCCCATCGCGAACTCCCTCCGTAAGCTATGGGGATGGCGCGGCGGGTCATCGTCGACTACGGCGGGCCCATCCCCGGCGAGCGTCGCCTCCTCTCGAGAAGGCGCGTCATCGCCCTGGTGGGCGTCCTTGCCGTGCTCGCCGTGGCGGTCTTTGGGGCCACCGAGGGCCGCGAGCTGTACCGCCAGTGGCGCGACCGGCCGACGGCTGACTCCCACCCCGTCGACAGCGACACGCTGGACAACCTCCAGCCCGTCGGCAACCCCGCCAGCATCCCTGACGACGAGTTCGATGGCCGGCACCAGCCCACCGTCTGGCCCAGCGCCAGCCCCTCACCCCGCCCCACGGCGGTCCTGAAGGTGCCCTACAGCGTGCAGGCGCCGCGCGGCAACTGGAAGGTCTTCGAGGAGGCCTGCGAGGAGGACGTCCTCCTGATGTACCACGACTACCTCGACGGCGACCACCGCGACAACATCCCGGCCGACGAGGCCGACCCCGCGCTGCGCGCGCTGCAGCAGTGGCAGGTGACGAACTGGGGCGGCGAGAAGGACCTGACCCTCGAACGTACCGGCCAGCTGGCGGAGGCGTACTACGGCTACAAGTACGAGGTCATGACCGCCACCATCGAGAGCATCAAGGCCCAGGTCTCGCTCGGCCGCCCGGTGATCATCCCGGTGATGACCCACTCGCTCCAGAACCCCCACTACGGCCCCAAGTCCGTGTACCACGAGGTCCTGATCAAGGGCTACAAGGACGACGGCGTGGTGACCAACGACGGCGGCGTCCAGGAGGGCAAGAACTGGTTCTACTCCTGGTCGGTGATGTTCGGCGCCATCGACGCCCAGACGCCGAAGATGAGCCAGGGGCGGCTGATCCTCGTCCTCTCCAAGTAGCCTCCCGGCTCTCCGATAACCTTTGACCCCATGCTGATCCTGATGCGCGCCCAGGCCACGCCGGCCGAGGTCGACGCCGTGTGCGCCGCTGTCGAGGAGCGCGGCTTCCGTCCCGTCCGCCTCCCCGGTGAGGACCGCACCGCCATCGGCGTGCTGGGGAGCAACCCGATCAGCCTCCGCGATTCGATCGTCAACCTCCCCGGGGTCGCGGACGCGGTGCCGGTCAGCAAGCCCTTCAAGCTGGTGGGCCGCGAGTTCCATCCTGAGACGACGGTGGTCGACGTCGGCGACGTCCACATCGGCGGAGACGCCTTCGTCGTGATGGCAGGGCCCTGCTCCGTGGAGAGCGAGGAGCAGCTGATGGAGGCCGCCGCCGCGGTGGCGGAGTCCGGCGGCCACATGCTCCGCGGCGGCGCCTTCAAGCCGCGGACCTCGCCCTACTCCTTCCGCGGGCTGGGCGAGGAGGGCCTCAAGCTGCTGGCGAGGGCGCGCGACCGCTTCGGCCTCGGCGTCGTCACCGAGGTGATGAACATCGAGGACGTCGGCCTGGTGGGCGAGTACGCCGACATGCTCCAGGTGGGCGCGCGCAACATGCAGAACTACGGCCTGCTGGAGGCCGCCGGTCGCTCCCACCGGCCGATCCTGCTCAAGCGCGGCATGAGCAGCACCATCGAGGAGTGGCTGCTGGCGGCGGAGTACATCCTCAGCCAGGGCAACCCGAACGTCGTCCTTTGCGAGCGCGGCATCCGGACCTTCGAGACCTACACGCGCTTCACCACCGACCTCAGCGCCGTCCCGCTGGTGCGCGAGCTGAGCCACCTGCCGGTGATCGTCGATCCCAGCCAGGGCACCGGCAAGTGGTCGCTGGTGGGACCGATGGGCGCCGCCGCGATGGCCTGCGGCGCCGCGGGGGTGATCGTCGAGGTCCACCCTCACCCCGACCACGCGCTCAGCGACGGGGCGCAGTCGCTGACGCCCAAGAACTTCGCCTCGATGATGCAGCAGCTGCGGGCGATCGCCGCCCCCCTCGACCGGACGCTCTAGCCTCCACGGCAGGGCAGGGCCAGTTGATCCCAGCCGTGCCACCCCCGCGCCCCGGCGGGCGCCGCCTGCTGCTGGCACTGTCCTTCGGCGCCATCGCCCTGACGTTGCTGCTTGTCCTCCTCGCTGGGATCGGCGGGTTCGTGCTGTTCAGCGGCGGCCAGGCGAAGGTGGTCGGCTCAACCAGCGAGCTCCCCCGCGAGCTCACCCTCTGCGACCACTTCCAGCCCGCCCGGATGGTCTACGTGGAGCAGGCCAACGGCGGCCGGCGCTACCACGTCGAGGGCACCTGCCCCGTCAACCCGCTGATCCTGGCGCCCATTTACATGGGCAAGCTGGCGTCCGCGGGCTGGACCGTGCACTCCGACGGCGGCGGCAGCCTGGAGGGCTTCGACTACCAGAAGAGCCAGCTGATCGACGTGCTCATCACCGACGACTCGTCGGAGCCCAACACCAGCACGGTGGCGGTCGAGCTGAGCACCAAGGCCGACGTGCCTCCTGATTTCCAGTAGCCCCACCCGCTCGGCGGCGCCCGCCCGGACCTGACGCCGGGGCGCGCGGGTCAGCCCGGACCTCCCTCCCCTGCCACGGCGATCGCCTCGGCGAGGTCGATCCGACCCTCGTAGAGCGCCCGACCGATGATGACGCCGGCCGCGCCGGCCTCCCGCGCCCTGCGGACGTCGTCGACACCACTGACCCCGCCCGACAGGATGACCTCGTGCGCCGTCAGGCCACGTAGCCTGCGGACAGCATCAGCCGCCACCCCGGTGAGGGCGCCGTCGCGGGCGATGTCGGTGTGGATGTACCCCGCCAGCGGCGCCGACTCGAAGGTCGCCAGCAGGCTGTCAAGGGGTCCGCCGCCAGCGGTCCAGCCATGAGTGGCAAGCTCGTCGCCGCGCACGTCGAGAGCAATGTAGACCCGGCTCGGCCACGAGTCCGCGATCGCGGTCGCCGCCGCCGGGTCCTCCAGCGCCAGGGTCCCGAGCACGACAAAGGCTGCGCCACGCTCGAACCAAGCCCGCGCCCGTGCGGCATCGCGCACCCCACCGGCGACCTGGACCTCGGCGCGGGTGACGCCGACCACGGTCGCCACCTCGGCGGCGTTGTCGCCGGCGCGGTCGCGGGCGGCGTCCAGGTCCACGACGTGCACCCGCGTGGCACCGGCGGCGATGAAGCCGCGCACGACCTCGACCGGTGTGCCGCCGTAGACCGTCGCCTGCTCGAAGTCGCCCTTGAGCAGCCGCACGCAGCGCCCGCCCAGCAGGTCGATGGCGGGGATCACCCTCATCGGCGGCCCCCCGTAGTCAGCCGGACAGCGACCGAGCCAGGTCGTAGATGTCGAGCGAGATCTCGCGTCGCTGGGCGCAGACCTCCTCCAGCGGAGTCTCCACCAGGGTCCCCGACACCAGCCCCACCTGCAGGTCGTGGCGGCCGCCGACCATGATGTCGGTCGCGTGGGCGCCCAGGCGGCTGGCGATGATCCGGTCGCTGGCCAGTGGCGACCCGCCCCGCTGCAGGTGCCCCAGCACGATTACGCGCGTTTCCAGCCCGCTGGTGGCCTGGATGGTGCGGGCCACGTCGAAGCCGTGGCCGTAGCCCTCGGCCAGCATGATGATGCTGTGCGACTTGCCCCGGGCGTGGGCGTTGAGGATGCGCTTGCTGACGTCCTCCAGCGGCGTCTTCATCTCGGGGATCAGGATCGACTCGGCGCCCGACGCCAGCCCGGCGTTGAGCGCGATGTGGCCCGTGTCCCGACCCATCGTCTCGATCACGAAGATGCGCTCGTGGCTGGTGGCGGTGTCACGGATGCTGTTCACGCTCTGGACCACCGTGTTGACGGCGGACATGTGGCCGATCGTGACGTCGGTGCCCAGCAGGTCGTTGTCCACCGTGCTGGGCACCGTCACCACGGGCATGCCCATGGCGTCGAGCGCCATCGCCCCCACCGCGGACCCGCCGCCACCAATCACGACGAGGCCCTCCACGCCGGTCTTCTCCAGGGTCCGGAGCGCGGCGTCGCGGCCGGCGGGCTCAATGAAGTCCTGCGAGCGGGCGGTGCGAAGGATGGTGCCACCGCGCTGGATGATCCCCGCCACCGACGCCTGCGTCATCTTCCGCCACTCGCCCTTGACCAGCCCGTTGAAGCCATGGAGGAAGCCGACCGTCTCGCAGTTCAGGGCGAAGGCGCGCCGGACGACCGCCCGGATGGCGGCGTTCATCCCCGGGGCGTCGCCCCCCGACGTCAGCACGCCGAGCTTCACAGCCGTTCCTCCACGCCGGCACCCACCTCGAACTGGTCCTCCATCGGCTCGCCCATGTCGGCGTCGGCCGCCACCGCCACCAGCTCCGGCTGCTGGGGACCGCGCTCGCGGTTGAACGCGCGCCGCTCCGGCGGCTTCCTGCGCTGCACCTGGACGTGGTAGTTGCCGGGCCCCACCAGCGCTTCCATGTCGTGTCGGAGGTCGTCGCCGGGATCGACCCGCTGGGGCAGGTCGAGGTCCCAGGCATGCTCGCCGTCCTCCACGTGCAGCACCACCGCGTCGGCGCCAGGGTGACGTTCGAGCACCGCGCGGACGTCCTGGAGCGCCATGTCGTCGAGGCTGCCGGGGAGCGTGAGGTGGACCAGCTGCGAGCGGGTCCAGGCATCGGGGTCGGCGTCGTCGAACGACCAGATCTGGTCAGCCACCAGGCCCGCCTCGTCACCCGCGTCCGAGGCGTCGCGGCCGCGACGGAGGGTGTCCACGCGGGCCCGTAACAGCACGATCTGGTCCGGCTGAAGGATGTCGGTGGACTGCTCCAGGACGCGTGAGAACACCGTCACCCGAACGGTGCCGGTGAGGTCCTCCAGCTCCATGAACGCCATGGTCTTGCCGTTCTTGTCCGGGCGCCTGCGAACCTCCCGGATGATCCCCCCTACGCGCACCTCGAAGCCGTCAAGCTCGGGCTGGATCTCGAGGCAGCGCGTGTCCGTCCGGCGGCTCATCTCCTCCTCGACGCGTCGCAGCGGGTGGTCGCTGGCGTAGATACCGAGGAACTCGCGCTCCCAGGCCAGCCTGGTGCGGTCGTCGACCGGCGGGACGCCCTCGACCAGCCGCACCTCGACGTCCTCGCCAAAGCCGCCGTCGCCAAACATCGACACCTGCCCGGAGTCGCGCTCGTGCTGCACGTCCTGGGCGCGGTCGACGATGCGGTCGAGGCTGGCCAGCAGCTGGCCCCGCTCGCCCAGGGAGTCCATCGCGCCGCACTTGATCAGCGCCTCCAGCACGCGCTTGTTGACCTCATGCAGGTCGAGGCGGAGGCAGAGGTCGAGAAGGGACGGGTAGGGCCCGTTCTCGCGCCGCTCGGCCGCCAGCAGCTCGATCGCTCGGATACCGACGTTCTTGATCGCCTTGAGGCCGAAGGCGATCCGCGCCCCCTTGGGTGTGCCGTCGGCGGCCTTCTCCATGTCGACGACCGCGAACTCCGCCTCCGAGGCGTTGACGTCCGGCGGGGTGACCTCGATGCCATGGTCCTGGCAGTCGACGATGATCGCCGCCATCCGGTCGTGGTCGTCCTCGTTCTGGAGCAGGGCGCACATGTACTCGATCGTGTAGTTCGACTTCAGGTACGCGGTCTGGTAGCTGATCATCCCGTAGGCGGCGCTGTGTGCCTTGTTGAAGCCGTAACCCGCGAAGAACTCGACCAGCTTGAAGATCTCGTCCGCCTTGGCCTCTGTCACTCCCTGGGTGGCGATGGCCCCGCTTATGAACTTCTCGCGCTGCTTGGCCATCTTGACGCGGTCCTTCTTGCCCATCGCCGCTCGCAGGATGTCGGCCTCGGCCATGCTGAACCCGGCGAGGTCGGATGCGATACGCATGACCTGCTCCTGGTAAACGGCGATGCCGTAGGTCTCCCGGAGGGCCTCCTCAAGGATCGGGTGGGGAAAGCTCACGTCCTGAAGGCCGTGCTTGCAGGCGATGTAGCTGTCGATCTGCTCCATCGGGCCGGGCCGGTAGAGCGCCACAACCGCCGACACGTCGGCGAAGACCGACGGCTTCAATCCCTGCAGAACCCGGCGCATCCCCGGCGACTCGAACTGGAACACGCCAAGCGTGTCCGCCCGGCTGAGCAGGTCGTACGTCGCCGCGTCGTCGAGGGGAAGGTTTTCGACATCGATCCTCGCGCCGTGCCGGCGCTCGACGATTCGGATACAGGCATCGATGATGTCGAGGTTGCGCAGGCCGAGGAAGTCCATCTTCAGCAGCCCAAGCTCCTGGACTGCGTTCATCTCGTACTGGGTGACGATCGTGGACTTGTCGGTCGTGCCGCGCTGCAGCGGCACCCGCTCCACGATGGGACCCGGCGCGATCACCACGCCGCCGGCGTGGGTGCCGACGCTGCGGGTGATCCCCTCGAGCCGCTTGGCCGTGTCGATCAGCTCCTTGTAGCGCGGCTCGGAGTTGTACAGGTGACGGAGCTCCGGCACCTGCTCCATCGACTTCTCCAGCGACACCGTCTTGCCCTGGAAGACGGGGATCATCTTGGCGATCGGGTCGACCTCCGGGATGGGGATGTCGAGGACGCGGCCGACGTCGCGGATCGCCGCCTTGCCCGCCATCGTGCCGAAGGTGCCGATCTGGGCGACGCGGTCCTCGCCGTACTTCTCGGTGACGTAGCGGATGACCCGCTCGCGGCCGGCCACCGAGAAGTCGATGTCGATGTCGGGCATCGACACCCGGTCGCGGTTGAGGAAGCGCTCGAAGATGAGGCCGTACTTGAGCGGGTCGAGGGTGGTGATGTCGAGGCAGTACGACACCATCGACCCCGCGGCCGAGCCGCGCCCCGGCCCGACCAGCACGTCGTGGGTCTTGGCGTGGTTCACGAAGTCCCAGACGATCAGGAAGTAGGCGGCGTAGCCCATGTCGGTGATGACCTCGAGCTCGTGGTCGAGGCGGGCGCGCTGCTCCGGCGTGGTGTCGGGGTAGCGCCGCCGCAGGCCGTCCTCGCAGAGGACCCGAAGGTAGGAGTCCGGCGTCATGCCCTCCGGCACGTCGTAGCGGGGAAGGAGCATCCCGCCGAGCTCGATCGAGACGTCGCACATCGCCGCCACGTCCGCGGTGTTCCGCACCGCCTCCTCGACGTCGGCGAAGGCCTCCCGCATCTGGTCGAAGCTGCGTAGGAAGAAGGTCTCACCGGTGAAGCGCATCCGGTTCACGTCGGACACGCGCTTGCCGGTCTGGATGCAGAGCAGGACGTCGTGCATCTGGGCGTCGCCGGGGGCCGTGTAGTGGGAGTCGTTGGTGGCCACCAGGGGGATGCCGGTGCGACGGCCCACCTCGACGACGCCGGTGCGGGTGACGTCCTCCTCGGGGATGCCGTGGTTCTGGACCTCCAGGAAGTAGCGGTCGCCGAATATCTCCCGGTACTCCTCCGCGACATCGACCGCGCCGTCGATGTCCGCCGCGACCACCCGCTGGCTGAGCTCGCCGGCGAGGCAGGCGCTCAGGGCGATGACGCCCTCGGAGTGCTTGGCGAGCAGCTCCTTGTCGACCCGCGGCCGGAAGTAGTAGCCCTGCAGGTGGGCGGTGCTGATCAGCTTCAGCAGGTTCTCGTAGCCGGTGTTGTCCTGCGCCAGCAGGACGAGGTGGTGGGGGTCGCGGTCGGCCCGCGACTCCTTGTCGTGCAGGCTCCGCTGGGCGACATAGGTCTCGCAGCCGATGATGGGCTTGATCCCGGCCTCGCGACACGCCTTGTAGAAGGGGACGACGCCGTACAGCGAGCCGTGGTCGGTGATCGCGAGCGCCGTCTGTCCCGCCGCCTTGGCCGCGTTGACCACCTCGGTGACGCGGCTGGCCCCGTCCAGGAGGCTGTACTCGGTGTGGGTGTGGAGGTGGACGAAGTCGCTCAAGAAGGCGACATCAGGCGACGACGGGGCTCCCACTCACAGCTCGATTTTACGGTCGCCGGCGGGGCGGCCGGGTCCCCTGTCAGAATCGGACCTCCGATGGCCGACGACTGCTCCCACCTTGACCAGCTGGACGACCGCGTCGAGCCCTCTGGCGACGGCTGCAAGGAATGCCTCGAGATGGGCGACTGGTGGGTGCACCTGCGGATGTGCGCCGTCTGCGGCCACGTCGGCTGCTGCGACAACTCAAAGAACCGGCACGCGACCAAGCACAACGACGCCACCGGCCACCCGCTGATCCGCTCCTTCGAGCCGGGCGAGGAATGGTACTGGTGCTACCCGGACGAGCTGTACTTCGAGCTGGAGGGCGCCCCGCCGGCGCGGCATCACTCGTGAGCACCACCGCGGAGATCCTCGGCTACACGCGCACGATCGCGGTGGTTGGCTGCTCGAAGGACTCCAGCAAGCCCTCGGGCCACATCCCCTACCTGCTCCAGCACCGCGGCTTCCGCATCATCCCCGTGAATCCCCGCGAGGAGGAGATCCTCGGCGAGCGCGCGTACCCGAGCCTGCTGGAGATCCCCGACCCCGTCGACGTCGTAGACGTCTTCCGCCGGCGGAGGAGGCGCCCGGGATCGCCCGCCAGGCGGTCGCCATCCGGGCCAGGGCGCTGTGGCTGCAGGTGGGCATCAGGTCGGACGAGGCCCGCGAGATCGCCGAGGCCGCCGGCCTGGACTATGTCGAGGACGTGTGCATGGGCCGGGAGAGCGCCCGGCTGCACATCGTCGGCACCCCCAAGGCCAGGCTCCAGCGCCCGGCCTGACAGCTAGCCGAGGAAGTCCAGCAGGAGGTCGTTCAGCCGGTCCGGCGCCAGGACCGGGATGTGGTGGCCGACGCCCTCCAGGACCTCGTACCGCCAGGGGCCGCTGACGTGCTCGGCGGAACGCGTCATCTGCTCCTCGCCAAGAGCGAAGTCGTGGTCGGACCAGATCCCCATCGTGGGTGCGGCGATCGGCGGGAACGGGATCGGCTCCGACATCAGCAGCGCCGGCGGCATGTTGGCCCGGTACCAGCTGAGCCCCGCCGTCAGCGCGCCGGGGCGGGACAGGTCCTCGACATAGCGCTCCACGTCGCCGCCGTCGAACATGTCGCGGAACATCGCCCAGTCATTGCGCTGGAGGGCATCCTCGGCGACGCCCTCGAACTGGAACAGCAGCATGTACCAGGAGCGCTGCAGCTGGCGCAGGCCCGGCATCATGAAGCACGCCGGGTGGCCCACCGAGATCGGCACCAGGCGGTCGGTGCGCTCCGGGCGGGTGGTGGCGAACATCCAGGCGGTGGCGGCGCCCCAGTCGTGGCCCACGACGTGGCAGCGCTCGACCCCAAGGTGGTCCAGGAGGCCGCGCAGGTCATCCAGGATCTCGCCGATGCGGTAGCTGTCCACCCCCTCGGGCCGGGCCGACTCGCCAAAGCCGCGCAGGTCGGGAGCGATGGCCCGGAAACCGGCTGCGGAGAGCGCCGCCACCTGGTGCCGCCAGAGGAAGCTGGAGTCGGGGAAGCCATGGAGCAGCAGCACCGGGGTCCCCTCCCCCGCGTCGACGTAGGCCACCTCGGTCCCGCCGACTGAAACGCGCTGGAGGTCGCCGCCCTCACCCACGGCGCCGACTCTAGACGAGCGTGGCGTCCACGATGACGCGCTCGAGGTACTGGTTGGTGCGCTTGTCCCAGGGCCCGCCGCAGGTGATCAGCGACAGGCGGGCGGCGCCCCCGCTGGCGAACAGACCGGGGACCCGCGCGTTGTACGCCACCGTCTGGATGTTGGTGATCTTGAAGTGCTTCACCGTGCCATCCAGCCGCTGGACCACGATGTCGTCACCCTTGTGCACGTTCCTGAGGTTGTAGAAGACCGCCCGCGAGGTGTCGTACCAGTCGAGGTGGCCGTCCATCACCGCGTCGCCGGCGTCCCCCGGTGCGGGGCCCCGGTTGTACCAACCCACCGTGTAGGACTCGTTGGTCACCGCCATGTTGCCGTCCTTGTCCACGCCCACGCCGATCACCTGGGCGTCCACCCCGATGCTGCGGATGATCAGCCGCCCCGGGGGCCGCGGTCCCAGGCTCGGGGACGGCACCGGCGTCACCCTGAGGGCGGCGGCCACCTGCATGTCGAGGTCGGCGCCGGAGTCGACGATGGCGGTGGCGCTGGACCCACCCTGGGGCGGCAGCGGAGCCCGGGTCAGCACCACGCCGGCGATGCCCGCCACCATAGCGGCCACCAGGACCGCGGCGATGCCTCGCCCGCGGGTGACCACCCGTCGAGGCGCCTTCGCCGCTGGGATCACCGCCGTGGCGGCGGGATCCACGCCGCGCGGCCCCCAGCCGCGGAGGCTCATCGGGATCGCGGCGGCCCCGGCGTCGACCGCCGGCGACCAGGCCGCGGCTGCGACTACGTCGGCGCCGCGGCCGCCGTCGGGCTCGAGGCTGTCAGGACCCAGGCCGGGGCCGTAGGCCCATACCCAGTCGTCAAACTCCATCGCGGTTCATATTAGCCAGCGCCCACCCGGGCTCAGCCCTTTTGAAGCAGGCTGACGGTCTCGACGTGGTAGGTCTGCGGGAACATGTCGACCATCGTCTGCGCGGCCACGACGTAGCCCTCCGCGGCCAGGGCCTTGAGATCGCGGCCGAGGGTGGCGGGGTCGCAGGAGACGTACACGATCCTCCCCGGCTGCAGCCGTGCCAGCTCGCGTACCACCTCGGGAGCGCAGCCGGCGCGGGGCGGGTCGATGAGCACGGAGTCCACCTCGTCGGGCTCGAGCAGCGCCAGCCGCTCCTCCAGGCGGCCGGCCAGCACGCTCGCTCCCTCCACGCCGTGGAGGCGCATGTGCAGCCTGGCGAGGGTGGCGGCGGCGCGGTTCTCCTCCACCAGCGTCACCCGCGTCGGCCGGGCCGCCTCGTCCGGGCGGCTGCCCGCCAGGGCGGACATCGCGCCGAAGCCGGCGTAGCCCTCGACCACGGCGCCGGGGCGATCGCCGAGGTAACGCAGCGCCACGCCGTATAGGTTGTGGGCCTGCTCGTGGTTGACCTGGACGAAGCTCTCCGAGTCGACCCGGAACATGGCGGTCCCGGCGCCACCATCGATGCGGCCGCGGTCGTACTCGAGGGTGATGCTGTCCTGCTGCACCAGCCACGGGTCCAGCGCCTCGACCAGCGCGCCGTGGAGGCCGGGCGCGGCGGCGCCGCCGACGGGGTGCCACAGCAGCTCGCGGCGCGTGGGGTGGGCGGTCAGGCGGATGGCGCGCATCGCCCCCGCCCCGGCCGCGTCCAGCGCACTGCAGATGCCGTCGAACGCCTCGGTGATGTGGGGGTGGTGGATCAGGCAGTCGTCGACGGCCACCGCCTCGTACGTCCGCCGGCGGTTGAACCCCAGCCGGTGGCCGGCGCCGGACGCGGGGTCGGGGGGGAGCACATGCAGCTCGCCACGGATGCGGTAGCGGAAGGGGTCTGCGGCGGGCACCGCCTCGGCGGCGGGCGCGCTGGCGCCGGCGCGTCGCAGGGTCTCGCCCAGGACCTGCAGCTTCATCGCCACCTGGGCCTCGTAGGAGGCATGCTGCCACTGGCAGCCGCCGCACTCCGGGACGTAGGGGCAGGGCGGCTCGATGCGATCGGCCGACGGCGCCAGGACCTCCGCCGCCCGCGCCTGCAGGTAGCGCCGCTTGCGCTTTACCAGCTCGGCCACCACGCGCTCGCCGGGTAGCGCGTCGTCGACAAACACCACCTGGCCCTCCGCCGTCCGGGCCAGCGCGGCGGCCCCATAGGTCATCTCGGCGACGGTCAGCTCCAGCCGGTCGTCGCGCTCGGGCGCGGTCAGACCCCCAGCTTCTGGCGGAGCAGGGCGTCGACAGCGGGGCCGTTGGCCTTGCCACCGCTCTGCTTCATGGCCTCGCCCACCAGCCGTCCGATGGCCCGCTCGTTGCCGGCGCGGACGTCCTCGGCGGCCTGCGGCTGGGCCGCTATGGCCGCGTCGACCAGCGCCTCCAGCTCGCCGCTGTTGGTCACCTGGCGCAGGCCGCGGTCGGCGATGATGGCGTCCACCGCCTCGGCGCTGTCGACACGGACGTCGGCCGCCGCCAGCTCCTGGAAGAGCTCCTTCGCCTGGTTGTTGCTGAGGGCCCCGGCGGCCTTGCTGGCGATCAGCGCCGCCAGCCCCGCGGGACCCACCGGGAGCGCCGGGGGCCGGATGTCCCGCTCCTTGAGCACCCGGTTGACGTCGCCGATGACCCAGTTGGCGGCCTCCTTGGCGCTGCCGACGGGCATCCTGGGCGCGGCCAGGACCGCCTCGAAGTAGTCGGCCAGCTCGCGGGTGGCGGTCAGCTGGTCGGCGTCGTACGCGGAGAGCCCCAGCTCGAGCCGGTAGCGGGCGGCCCGCGCCCCGGGCAGCTCCGGCAGGGTCGCCCTGATGGCCTCGACCATCTCCCGGCCGATGTGCAGTGGCGGCAGGTCGGGCTCGGGGAAGTAGCGGTAGTCGTGGGCGTACTCCTTGGACCGCTGGCTGACGGTGATTCCCTTGGCCTCGTTCCAGCCGCGGGTCTCCTGCACGATCGGCTCACCCGCGACCAGGGCATCCCGCTGGCGCTCGATCTCGTGCTCCAGCGCCAGGTGGACGGCCCGGAAGGAGTTCATGTTCTTGATCTCGACCTTGACGCCGAGGTCGGTCTCGCCCGCCGGCCGGACGGAGACGTTGGCGTCGCAGCGCAGGCTGCCCTCCTCCATGTTGCCGTCGCTGACCCCGATCCAGACCAGCACCTGGCGCAGCCGCTGCATGTACTCGCGGGCCTCGTCGGCGGTGCGCATGTCGGGCTCCGAGACGATCTCCATCAAGGGCACGCCGGCGCGGTTGAGGTTGACCAGCGACGTCGTCGCGGTGTGGATGGCGCCCCCACCGTGGGTCAGCTTGCCGGTGTCCTCCTCGAGGTGCACGCGGGTGATGCCAACCCGACGGGGGCGGCCCTCGAGTTCGATCTCGACGTGCCCGTGGCGCGACAGCGGCAGGTCGTACTGCGAGACCTGGTAGCCCTTGGGCAGGTCGGGGTAGAAGTAGTTCTTCCGGTCGAACTTGCTGAACTCCGGGATCTCGCAGTTGAGGGCGAGCGCGGTCCGGATGGTCAGCTCGACGGCGCTGCGGTTGATCACCGGCAGCGACCCCGGCAGGCCCAGGCAGACCGGGCAGGTCAGCTGGTTGGGGGCACCCGCCAGGTATGCGGTGGAGCAGCCGCAGAACATCTTGCTCTGCGTGAGGAGCTGGGCGTGCACCTCGAGGCCGATGACGGCCTCGATCTCGGTCCCCACGTCGACCGCCACGGGCTGAGGGTCAGCCGCGGCGGCCGGTGACCAGCCGGATGATGAGAAGGAAGATGACCGAGCCGATGAAGGCCACCACGATGCTGCCCAGCAGCTCGAAGGTGGCGGAGCCCGGCAGGATCAGGCCCAGCACGAACGAGCCCAGGAAGGCGCCGACGACGCCGACGATGATGTCGCCCAGGCAGCCCATCCCCCGGCCCTCGACCACGCGGCTGGCGAGCGCTCCCGCGACCAGCCCGACCAGCACCCACGCGATGATGCCGCCCGGCTCGAGGGCGATGTTGGCGATCACATATGCGGGCATCTGCGGATTCTAATGGGCGGTCACGCCCCGAGCGCGTCGCGGATGACCTGCTCGAGCGGCGCCTCGCGCCCCGCCGCCCAGGCGGCCTCGAAGTCGTCACCCAGCGCCACGCGGGTGCTGTTCATGCCGCGCTCGCAGTCGGCGCGGGCCACCGGCGGGACGGGGCAGCCGGAGCGCTCGCGGATCTCGGCGGCGGCGCCATACAGGCGCGCCGCGCCATTGTGGTCGCCGGCGTCGGTGCGAATCCGCGCCAGGCGCTCGAGGGTGCCGGCGATCCCCCAGCGGTTGCGGAGCCTGACGTGGTCGGCGAGGGCCTCGCGGTGGAGGGCCACCGCCCCCTCGACGTCACCGGAGTGGCGGGCGAACTCCGCCAGGAAGCTCAGTGAGAGGGCGGTGTCGATGCGGGTCCCGATCGCCCGCGACAGGCGCAGGCTCTCCTCCGCCTGCTCCCGGGCGAGCGCCGGGTTGCCGTCGACCATCAGGGTCACCCAGGCGAGGCCGCCCACGCAGCGCGCGACGCACCATTGGTTGCCGGTCTCCCGCGCCATCTCCAGGCTGCGCTCGAACGGCTCCCGGGCAGCCTCGTAGTCACCCTGCAGGATCGACGTGCTCCCGAGGAAGCTGAGCGACCACGGCGCCTGCCAGCGGTCGCCGACCTCGATCGCGGTGGCGACGCTCTCCTCCAGCAGGCGTCGGGCCTCGTCGTAACGACCCTGCCAGATCGCGGCCACCGCCAGGAAGTACTGCGAGCGACCCTCGATCGAGCGCTCTCCGAGGTCGCGGGCAATCGCCAGGCTCTCGGTCGCGAGGCGCACACAGGCGTCCTGGTCCTCGACCCCCTCGACGTGGCACAGGAGGTAGATGGCGCGGGCCACGATCCAGCGGTCGCCCAGCTCACGCGCCAGGTCCAGGCCCTCTTCGAGGTAACGGCGGGCCTCCTCCGCGCGGCCCTCGGAGAACAGCATCCATCCGAGGTTGCCCAGGCTGGTGGACACGACCTGCTGGTCGCCGCCGCGGCGGGCCAGCGCCAGGCTGCCCTCGAAGATCGCGTGGGCGCGCTCGTAGTCGCCCTGGTGCGAGATCAGCATGCCCAGGGCGTTGAGCGCCTTGGCGCGCGCGCGGAGCGAGGTCGCCGCCGGGTGCGCCAGCGCCGCCTCCAGCCAGCGGCGGCCCTCCGCGAGGTTGCCACGCAGGTCCCAGAACTCGCCGAGGGCGCCACCAAGGCGGAGGGCGGCCTCGGCGCCCTCGCCGTTGTCGAGGCTTATCTGCAGGGCCGCGCGGAGGTTGTCGTGCTCGGCCTCGAGGCGGTCCCACGACACCTGGCGCCCACGCAGCAGGCGGTCCTCGGCCTCCTCGGCCATGGCCAGGTACCAGTCACGGTGGCGGCGACGGGTCTCGACGCCGTCATAGCCCTTCGCCAGGCGCTGGGCGCCGTAGTCACGGATCGTCTCCAGCATCCGGAAACGCGCCGCCACCCCGCGGCGTTCTGCCACCACCAGCGACTTGGATACCAGCTGGCCCAGCATCTCGAGCCCCGCGTCATGGTCGAGGGGGTCCCCGACGCAGACGGCCTCGGCGGCCTCGATGTCCCACCCGCCGACGAACACCGAGAGGCGCTCGAAGAGGGCACGCTCCGCCGGCGAGAGCAGCTCGTAGCTCCAGTCGACCGTGGCTCGCAGGGTCTGGTGGCGGGGCACCGCCGCCCGCCCCTGCCCGGCAAGCAGACGAAAGCGGTCGTCGAGGCGGTCCGCGACCTGGCGCGGGGTGAGCACGCCGACCCGGCCGGCCGCCAGCTCGATCGCGAGGGGGATCCCATCGAGGCGACGGCATATGTCGACCGCCGCCGCCACGTCCTCGGGCCCGGTGGCGAAGCCCGGGGCGACCGTCGCCGCCCGCTCCAGGAACAGCCGTACGGACTCCGACCCGGCGGCCCCGGCGGGGTCGTCGCCCTCGGGCATCCCCAGTGACGGGACGCGCCAGCCCACCTCGCCCGCCACGCCCAGGGGCTCGCGGCTGGTGGCCAGCACGGTGAGGTCCGCGCATGCGCCGAGCAGGCGGGTGACGAT
>JAXDLV010000139.1:0-11276 GCA_034666445.1 Chloroflexota bacterium
TGGTCGTCCTTGAGTTCCAGCCATGCGGGCTTGCGGCGGTCGCGCGAGACCTGGTTGCTGGCCACGGGGTAGAGCCAGGCCGAGTACGGCACCCCGCGCCATTTGAAGTTGGGCAGGTCCTCCAGCCCCTTCTGGAACGTGGCGGCAGTGATGTCCTCGGCCTGCTCACGGCTGCCGCAGTGGTAGTAGACGTAGGAGTAGATCAGGTCGAAATAGCGGTCGTAGAGGCGGTCGAAGGCCGCGGGGTCCCGCTGCGCCGCCTCGACCAGGAGGCGCTCCTCGGCGAGCTCCGCCTCAGTCTTGCGCACTTGATGCCTTCCTCAACCCGCCCACCCGGCAAAGGTTACGGGGGGGCGCGTCGAACGATGTGGCAGACTCGGGGCGAGGGGGGCCCGACTGGAGGGAATCGAGGAATGGGTACAAGACGGTCGGTTGGGCGACTGGGCGCCGTTGTCACGGCGACTGTCGCGGTCCTGGCCGCGGGGTTCGGCACGGCGGTCCCGGCCGCGGCGGCGTTCCCTCTGCTGCATGTGGTCGTGACCACGACGACGGATGGCGCCAACAGCAACAGCGGCGACACCTGCGTCAGCGGCGCGCTGGGCTGCACCCTACGCGCCGCCGTGGAGTACGCGAACAAGCAGGCCTCCGCCACCAGCCCGAGCGACGTCATCATCACCGTGCCCGCGGGCGACTACCAGCTGACGATCCAGGGCACCCCGCAGGACGCGCTCCTGGTCGATGACGCCAGCAACGGCGACCTCCACCTCCGGACCGGCCTCAACAAAGGCAAGATCTCGCTCGCCGGCGCCGGCGCCGACAGCACGTTCATCACCCAGACGGTGACCGAGCGGGTCATCAAGGTGGACCCCAACACCAGCGCCGAGATCCGAGGCGTCACCATCCGCGGCGGTTCCGCCCAGGGCTCCCCCAGCGACCTGCAGAGCGACGGCGGTGGGATCGAGGTCTGCGGCGGCGCCGCGCTCGACCTCCATGACGCCGTCGTTGCCGGCAACCAGGCGCTGACCGACCTCACCGTCGGTGAGGTGCCGGCCGTGATCGCGCGCGGGGACGGCGGGGGCATCTCGATCCTCGGGGCCAACAGCTGCACCAGCGAGCTCGGCGGCGGCGCCAGCTCGACCACCGACGGCACGGCGACGATCCGCAACGTCGTGATCAAGAACAACAGCGCCGACAACGAGGGCGGCGGGATCTACAACCTGGGCAACCTCGACATCGCCGCCAGCACGGTGGCGGCCAACCATGCCACCGGCAACATGCTCGACCCCCTGGGCGACCCCGAGGGAGGCGGCATCTTCAACGGCGCCAACAGTGAGGACCTGGCCAACGTGGTCAACGTCACCATCACTCAGAACACGACAGCCGCCGCGGGCAGCGGCGGGGGCGGGTTCTATGCACTCGGCGGTAGCGTCAGCGACCTCACCAACGTGACCCTCGACGGCAATACGTCCGGCGCCGCCGGGGGCGGCGGGCTGCGCATCGGCGACACCAAGGCCGCCGCCGTCAACGTCAAGAACACGATCATCGCGGACAACACCGGCGGCAACTGCGCCTTCGACGCGGGGGAGGCGATCACCGACCTCGGATACAACCTCGACAGCGCCGACGACTGCGGCTTCACCGCCGGCGCCAACGACATCATCGAAACCGACCCTACCCTCAAGGACCTGGCCATCACCTACGGCACCACCCCGACGATGACACCCCAGCCGGGTAGCGCGGCCATCGACGCCATCGGCGTGGCCAAGTGCCCGCCGCCGGGAGTCGACCAGCGCGGCATTGCCCGGCCGCACGGCGCACTCTGCGACATCGGCGCCGTGGAGGTGGTCCAGCCGCGTGTCGATGAGGTCAGTCCGCAGTGCGGCCCGTCGGGTGGCGGCACGCTGGTGACCATCACCGGCACGGGCTTCACGCTGGCTAGCGCCGTCAACTTCGGCACAACGCCCGCGACCAACTTCACCGTTGTGTCCGACACCAGGATCACGGCGATGAGCCCGCCGGGTTCGGAGTCGCCGCACGTGGAGGTCGTGGGCATCGATGGCAGCAGCAATGAGTACGTCGAACCGGCGTACCTGCTCGCTCCTGGCGCCATCGCGGTCCCCGGCCACTTCACCTACGGGTGCCCCACCCCCGAGCTTGTGGTATCCAACCTACCCAACACGGCCGACCACGTCTCCCCGACGTCGGACCCAGCCCTGCCAGTGCAGGCCGGGCTCGCGATCGTGGTCGCCATTCTCGGCGCCGCCGTCTTGGCCCAGTGGCGCGACCGCCGGCGCTCGAAGGGCTACTACCGCTAGCTGATCAGCCCAAGCTTCCGACCCGCCGCCTCGAAGACCTCGAGGCAGGCGTCCAGCTGGGCCTTGGAGTGCTCGCTGGTGACAATCGTCCGCACCCGGCTCTGCTCCCGGGCCACCATCGGGAACACGATCGGCTGGGCGAAGATGCCCCCCTCGGCGAGCGCGTCGCTGAGCGCGTTGGCCCTGTCAGGGTCGCCCGCGATCACTGGCGTGATGGGGGTCTCGCTGACGCCGGTGTCGAAGCCCAGCCCCTGCAGCTGGCCCTTGAAGTAGCCCGTGTTGGCCCACAGCCGCTCGATCCGCTCGGGCTCCTCGAGGAGCACGTCGATGGCGGCGGTGCAGGCCGCCGCGACCCCAGGCGGGTGCGACGTGGAGAAGAGCAGGGGCCGCGCCCGCGCCACCAGGTACTCCCGGAGCACCGTGCTGCCCGCGGCGTAACCGCCCAGCACCCCCATCGCCTTGGAGAGGGTGCCCACCTGGATCTCGACGCGGCCGTCGAGGCCGAAGTGGTTGACGGTGCCCCGCCCGTTCTTGCCCAGCACCCCGGAGGCATGGGCGTCGTCGACCATCACCATCGCCTCGTGCGCCTCGGCCCGCTCCACGATGCCCTCCAGCGGGGCGATGTCGCCGTCCATCGAGAAGACCCCGTCGGTGACCACCAGCTTGCGGCGGTAGCCTTTCGCCTTCGCAGTCTCCAGCGCCTCCTCCAGTGAATCGAGGTCGCGGTGCCTGTAGATCAGGCGCTCGGCCTTGGTCAGGCGGATGCCGTCGATGATGCTGGCGTGGTTGAGCGCGTCGGAGATCACGACATCGCCCTCCACCAGGACGCAGGAGAGGATGCCGAGGTTGGTGGCGTAGCCCGACTGCAGCGTCAGCGCCGCCTCGGTGTGCTTGAACTCGGCGAGGCGGCGCTCCAGCTCCTCGTGGATCGACATGGTGCCCGCGATCGTGCGCACCGCGCCGCTGCCGGCGCCGAACTTGCGGGTGGCCTCCAGGGTGGCGTCGACCAGGCGCGGGTGGGTATTCAGGCCGAGGTAGTTGTTGGACGAGAGGTTGATGAGACGGCGCCCGCCGATCACCACCTCGGGGCCCTGGGCCGACTCGATCACCCGCAGCGGCCGGTACAGCCCGCCATCGCGCAGCTCCTGGAGCTCCTCGGCCAGGGAGGCCTCCGATTTCCGCGTTGGCACGGTCGGCACGGCAGGATTATCGCGGTTTTGGGGCGCGGGGTTCGAAGCCCGGCGGGGCCGCCCGATACGGAGATTCCGGATATGCTGTGGTACCCGCCAGCGGGGCCACGGGCCAGCAACTCGAAGAGGAGAACGAGATGGTTACCGCCTACGTGCTGATCAACACCTCCCCCGGCCGCGCCATGGACGTGGCCAAGAAGCTGCAGGACACCAAGGGCATCACGGTCGCCGACGCCATCACCGGCGAGTACGACGTGATCGCGCGCCTCGAGGGCGACGACGTGAACGCGATCGGCGGGATCATCGTCGAGGACATCCAGAAGATCGAGGGCGTCTTCAAGACCGTGACCTGCCTGGCCGTCACCTAGGGGCGCAGCCTTGGCCGACCGCCAGGAGGAGCTGGCCACCAAGCTGGCCACCTTCGCCCTCTTCTCCGACCTCAACTATGCCCAGCTCCGCGCCATCGTTGAGCTGTTCGACGAGGCCTCGTTCCCCGACGGGGAGCGCGTCCTCCGCCAGGGGATCAGTGGCTCCAGCTTCTTCGTCATCGTCGACGGCGAGGCCGAGGTCCGGGTGGACGGCCAGCCGCGCTCCACGCTGGGGCAGGGGGAGTTCTTCGGCGAGGTGTCGATCTTCCTCGGTGAGGCCCCGGTGGCGGACGTGGTGGCCGAAGGCCCGCTGAGGTGCCTGGTGCTGGCCGCCGACCAGGTTGAGGGGTTCCTCAACGCCTACCCCCACGTGATGTTCCGGATGCTCAAGGCCCAGGCGCTGAGGCTGCGCGGGGCCAACCAGTGGCGGAGCTGACGGCAGACAACCCCTTCCCGCCGGGGGATTACCCGCTGGTCGTCGTGGGCAGTGGCCCGGGGGGGCTGCAGCTCAGCTACGCGCTCCGGCGCCTCGGCGTGGAGCACGCCGTGCTGTCGGCCGACGAGGGCCCCGGGGGCATGTTCCGCAAGTGGCCGATCCTGCAGCGGATGCTCAGCTGGACCAAGCCATACGCGCCGGCCGATCGCCGCAGCCTGCAATACGAGCGCTACGACTGGAACAGCCTGCTGCCGGGCGACGGCGACGACCACCTGCGCGGGCTACAGGCGGACCACATGGACGGGGCGTCGCACTTTCCTGCCCGGGCCGACATGCAGGCGGGACTGGAGGCATTTGCCGAGGCAGCCGCCATCCGAGTCAGCTACGGCTGCCGCTGGGAATCCACGGCGATCGAGGCGGGCCCCGGCGGCGACGTCGTCGTCCTGCGCACCAGCGGCGGGGAGTACCGCGCGCCGGTGGTGGTGTTCGCCGTCGGCGTGGCCGAGCCATGGCGCCCGGGCACCCCGGGCATCGAGGACGTCCCCCACTACGGGGAGATGAAGCCGGTGGAGGCCTACGCCGGCAAGGATGTGTTCATCGTCGGCAAGAAGAACTCCGGCTTCGAGATCGCCAACGGCCTCCTCCACCACGCCCGCCAGGTGGTGCTCGCCTCGCCCAGCCCGGCGCGGACGTTCGCGGAGACCCACAACCTCGTCGGGGTGCGAGCCCGTTACGTGCAGCCCTTCGAGGACAACCTGCTCGGCGGCGGCGTCTTTATCGTCAACGGCACCATCGACAGCATCTCCCGCCGCGGCGACGGCCACCGCGTCAACGTCAGCTACAGCGATGGCAGCGGGGGGCACGCCTTCGACGCTGACGACGTGATCGCGGCCACGGGCTTCCAGGCGCCGCTGAAGGACCTGCCCGCTCTCGGGGTCATGACCGCCGGCCAGAGCGCGGTCCCGGTGCAGACGCCCTTCTGGGAGGCAACGGTGCCGGGCATCTACTTCGCGGGCACCATCAGCCAGGGCGCCCAGGGCATGCGCCGCAACGGTGTGCCCAGCAACTCCGGCGCCGTCCACGGGGCGCGCTACAACGCCCAGGTGCTGGCGCGGCACATCGCCGAGGTCCACTTTGGTCACGTCCCCGACCAGCCGGTCCGCTCCCAGGAGGAGGTCTACGGACGGGTGCTGGACGAGCTCTCCGGCGCACCCGGGTACGGCGCCGCCCTCTTCCACCAGCGCTCCTACCTGGCGCGTGTGTTCGAGGTCGAACCCGGCGGCGGGATGCGCGACACAGGCATCCAGCCGCTGCAGCACTTCGTCGACGGCGGGGGCCCGGACGGCATCGGCGCCACGCTGGAGACCGGCGCCGACGGGAGGCTATACCCGGCTGTCTGGGTCCGCCGCCGGGGCTCCTGTAAGGACCCGGTGACCCTGAACCCCAGTCCCCTGTTCGACTTCCGCGACCAGGGCTCCCAGCTCGCGGCGCAGGTCGGGGCAACGCTGGAATCGTAATAAGCTGAGCCCATGCCGCTGAGCGCAGCCGGGGACCTGCCTACCGGTACGGCCACCTTCCTTTTCACCGACATCCAGGGGAGCACCGCCCTGGTGCAGCAGCTCGGGATCGAGCGCTGGAAGGACGTGCTCGACACCCACTACGCGCTGCTTCGGGAGCAGTTCAGCGCCAACGGCGGGGTCGAGGTGAACACCGAGGGCGACGCGTTCTTCGTCGCGTTCAGCCAGGCGACCCAGGCGGTGGCGGCGTGTGCTGCCGGCCAGCGCGCCCTGCATGAGCACGATTGGCCGCCCGACGCGGTGGTTCGCGTGCGGATGGGCCTCCACACGGGCGAAGCCGCGCTGGTGGGGGGCGACTACATGGGCCTGGACATCCACCGTGCGGCCCGGGTCGCGTCGTCGGCCCATGGCGGCCAGGTGGTGCTGAGCGATGTCACCAGGGCGCTGGTGGAGGACGCCCTCCCGGACGGCGTCGGTCTGATCGACCTCGGCGAGCATCGCCTCAAGGACCTCGCCCGGCCCGAGCGGATCTGGCAGCTGCGGATCGACGGCCTGCCCGACAGCTTCCCCCCGATCAAGAGCCTGGACAGCACCCCGAACAACCTGCCGACGCAGCTGACCAGCTTTGTCGGGCGCGACAAGGAACTTGCCGAAGCGCGGACCCTGCTCCAGGGCGCCCGGCTCCTTACCCTGACCGGCCCCGGCGGCACCGGCAAGACGCGCCTCAGCCTGCAGCTCGCGGCGGAGGTTGCCGACGACTTCAAGCACGGGGTCTACTTCGTGCCCCTGGCGCCAGTGTCGGACCCGGACCTGGTGGGCACCGCGATCGCCGACGTGCTCAGCATCCGCGAGTTCGGCAACCGGCCGCCGCTCGACCTCGTGGTCGAGAGCCTCAAGGACAAGCAGACCCTGCTGGTGCTGGACAACTTCGAGCAGGTCACCGAGGCCGCCCCGGGGGTCAACCGCATCCTCAAGGAGGCGCCCGACGTCAAGGTGGTCGTCAGCAGCCGCTCACCGCTGAAGATCTACGGCGAGCAGGAGTTCCCGATTCCCCCGTTGGGTCTGCCGGACCCCAATGCGCTGGGGTCGGTGGAGGCGCTCTCCCAGTTCGAGGCGGTGCGGCTCTTCATCGAGCGGGCGGTTTCGGTCAAGCCCAACTTCGCCGTGACCAACGAGAACGCCCCCGCCGTGGCCGGGATCTGCGCCCTGGTCGACGGCCTGCCCCTGGCCATCGAGCTGGCCGCCGCCCGGATCCGCCTGTTCTCCCCGGAGGCGATGCTCAAGCGGCTGGAGACCAGCCTCGCCGACCTCGGCGGCGGCGCCCGCGACCTGCCCGCGCGCCAGCAGACGCTGCGGGGCGCGATCCAGTGGAGCTACGAGCTGCTCGATCGCCAGGTGGCGCACCTGATGGACACCTTCTCGGTATTCGTGGGCGGCGCCACCCTCGAGCACGCGGAGGCGGTGATCGGCGCCCTCGACCCTGAACTTGATGTCCTGGCCGGCCTGGAGGCCCTCCTGGACCAAAGCATGGTGCGGATCATCGAGGGCACGGGCGGTGAGCCCCGCTTCCTCATGCTGCACATCATTCGCGAGTTCGCCCTGGAGCGGCTGAGCGAGGCGGGCGACAGCGATCGCGTCCGCGATCGCCACGCGGAGGTGTTCCTGGAACTGGTGGAGGCGGCGGCGCCCCAGCTGACCGGGCCGAACGAAGCCGCCGCCCTTGACGGCATCGCCACCGAACACGACAACATCCGCGCATCCCTTGTGTGGCTGATGCAGCACAAGGACACCGCCGAGGCGATGCGCCTGGCGGCCGGGATGTGGCGGTACTGGCAGCGCCGCGGCCCGCTCGTCGAGGGGCGCGAGCGGATCGACGCCGTCCTCGCCCTGCCGGGCGGCGATGAGCACCCCCTGGAACGCATGGCGCTGCTGGAAGCTGCCGGCGGGGTCGCCTGGTGGCAGGGGTTGCCGAACGAAAGCGCGAGCTACTACGAGGACGCCCTCGTGATAGCGCGCGCCCACGGCACCCAGGCGGATGTCGCGCGTCAGCTGTACAACGCTTCATTCCCGCTGCTCGGCGGCGACCCGGACAAACGGGCCCGGGGGGTGGAGGTGGCCCGCGAAGCGTATGAGCTGTACAAGGGGATGGGCGACCGGCTCGGAGAGGCGAGGGCAATGTGGGCGATCGGCGGCCATTACGCCACCGAGCGTCAGTTCGAGGAATCGCTGAAGTGGAATGACCCGGCCGTCGAGATCATGCGTGAGGTTGGCGAGCCGTTCGACGTGGCCTGGGTACTGCACAGCGACGGGCTTGGGGCGCTGAACGTCGGCCAGTTCGACCGCGCCCACAGCTCGTTGGCCGAGAGTCTTGGCATCCTCGTGGCCGCCGGGGACTCATCCGGCCTGACCATCCTCCTGGGCGACTATGCCGACCTTGCCCGCGCGGAGGAGGACATTGACCGCGCCTTCCGGCTGCGGGGCGCGGCAGCGGCGATCCAGGACCTGACGGGCTCCGCCCTCGAGGACCTGATGCAGACCGCCTGGCAGAGCTACCGTCTCGAGCACCCGATGGACAACGAGCGCGCCCGGCGCCTGTTCCGCCAGGGCCAGACCTTTACCAGCCAGCAGGCGGTCGCCTACGCCCTTGGTGAGTGGCAGCCGGAGCCCGTCCCCGAGGAAGAGCCGGCAGCCGGCACCGAGGCCGCCACCACGGGGTCCGCCTAGAGCCGCTCCCAGCTGACTCCGACGTCAGCCAGCGAGTCCAGCATCTCCCCGGCCGCGAACGCCTCCGACGGCGCCAGCACCCCGGAGTCGAGCGTCTTGCCGGCCAGCACGCGGCTGGCGCCGCGGGCCAGGATCTCGCCGGTGAGCCCGTACGGGTCGGCGCCCCGCACCACCAGGGACGAGCCCTTGCGCGTGCCCGGGTCGACCTCCACCAGGATGATCCACTCCTGCTTGGCCCGCGCCTCGGGTGATGGCCCCGACGGCATCCGGCTGACCAGCGCGTTCATCGCCGCCTGGATCGGCGGCAGCGCCAGCGCCGGCCCGATACGGGGCATGATCCCCGCCGACCGGGCCAGCAGCGGCGGCAGGTCCATCAGCGTGGACACCTTGAGCTCGGGCCGGCGGCGGCGCAGGAACTCGACCTCGCCCCCGGGGTAGGTCACCGCCCACTTCTCGCCGACATCGGGGAAGTCGACCTTGTGGGCCTTGAAGAGGTCGCGGTCTGTCCCCCCGCTGAAGAGCACGCCGTTGGCGCTCTTGAGCGTGCCGTGGGTCATCGTCTTGGTGGGCAGCCAGTAGGAGACGCGCACCTCGGAGGGGTCCTTGGCGGCGTCCAGCGCCAGCGCCACGGCGCAGTCGCCGATGACGTACTCGAATGCGCAGGCGTTGACCACCACCACCTTCTTGCGCCTGGCCTCGGCGTCATGGCGGAGGTGGGTGCGGCGCATGAAGTCGCCCTCGCCGGTGGAGTCGAGGTAGCTGATCCCGGCGCTCACCGCGGCGGCGACCGTGAGCTCGCCGACCTCGCTGAACGGCCCGGCGGTCGACACCATCACGCGGCCGGCACCTGCCAGCGCCGCCAGCGCCGCGGGGTCGTCGTGGGCGGCGACCCCGACCGGGTACTCGCCACCGAACTCCTCCGCCATGCGCTCCAGGGTCTCCCGGTTGCGCCCTGCCAGCATCACGGCCACGCCGGCCTTCTCCATCGCCGCCGCCGCCAGGCGGCCGGTGTAGCCGGTGGCGCCGTAGAGGATGACGTCGGACGCCGGGGAGGCCGCGGCCCTCGGGGTGCGGCGCGGCGCCGGGCTGGAGGCGCGGGCCGCCGTCTTTCGCCTGGTGGCGGGCTTCTTCGCGGAGGCCGGGGGCTTGCTATCCGGGGTCACGCGTGAGGATAACCGGTGAGCTGCTCGCTGACCTCCCACAGGCGGGCCGCCATGTGGGGGTCCTGGGCCACCGGCGAGGGGGTGCCCGGCCTGCCGTTGGAGAGGAAGTAGCGGCCTGTGACGGCCTCCAGGTCAGGCGCCGACGCCAACCGGATGGAGGTCCTCGCGCCGCGCTCTGGGCTGGGGAACAGCGGCGCGACCAACGGGAACAGCAGGCGCAGGGGGCCGAAGCCGCGCCAGAGCGCCGTCCCCGCGATGATGCCCGGGTGGAGGCAGTTGGCCGTGACCCCGGTGCCATCGAGGCGGCGCGCCAGCTCGGCGGTGAAGAAGATGTTGGCCAGCTTCGACTGGCCGTAGGCGCCGGGGTTGTCGAAACCGCGCTGCGCGAGCACCCTGTCGGGGTCGAGCAGGCCCGCGCGGTGGGCCTCGGAGGAAACCGTCACCACCCTGGCCGGCGACGCCGCGCGGAGGTTGTCCAGCAGCAGGTTGGTCAGCAGGAACGACGCCAGGTGGTTGACCGCGAGGGTCAGCTCGATGCCGTCGACCGACCTCTCAGTCCCGAACTTCCACAGGCCGGCGTTGTTGACGAGCACGTGCAGCCTGGGGTGGGCGGCCGCCACCTCGGCGGCCAGTCTGCGGACCTCGACCTGCGACGAGAGGTCGGCCGCGACCGCGAAGACCTGGTCCCCGCCCCAGGCCCTCACCTCCTCGGCGGCGGCTTCCGCGCGGTCGAGGCTGCGGCCGTGGACGATCACCGTCGCGCCGAGCCGGGCGAGTCCGATCGCGGTGTACCGTCCCAGCCCGCCGGTGGCGCCGGTGACCAAGACCGTGCGGCCGGCCATGCCGCCGCCGGGCTTAGTCGACTACCTGCACCTGGATGGTGCCGACCCCGGTGTACCCATCGTCGTCGACGATCTTCACGGTCACCCAGTAGGTGCCGTTGGTGGCGAACGTGTGGCTCAGGGTGAAGCTGTGGCCGCTCAGCGCCAGCGGGCGGGACCCGGTGCCGTCGCCGCAGGCCACGCTGCCGTTCCAGTTGTCGTCGCCGGGGTCGTCGAACGTGCCGGACGCGGTGAACGGCTTCCCCGACCCCCGGTGGTAGGTGGCATTAGACGGAACGTGCACGGCCGTCGGGTAGTTGGTCACGGTGACCCGCATCATGCCGGCGGCGAGCTGCTGGTGGGCGTCGCGAACCAGGACGGTGACCGTGTACTGGCCGACGTCGCGATAGGCGTGGTTGACGGTGAAGAACTGGCCGCTGAGGGGCAGCATCTCGGCGGGGGCGCCGTCGCCATAGTCAACCGTCGCGCTCCACGCGCCCAGGCCCCCATGGAAGCTGCCCGACGCGTACAGGCCGCCGCCCTCGGTGATCACCTGGTCGGGCCCGACCGACACCTGTAGCGGCTGGACCGCGGGCGGTGGCTGCCCGGCCGCGGGAGCGCTCGCGCCCGGCGCGGACGATGTGCGGAGGGGGGCGGCGGCGGGCTCGGCGGCGGCGCCACCCTCCTGTGCCGGGGGCGCGGGGACCGCTGCGGCCGGCGCGGGCGCGGCGCCGGTGAAGAT
>JAXDLV010000140.1:0-10688 GCA_034666445.1 Chloroflexota bacterium
ACGCGCCAGCCCGAGGCCTCGGCGCCGGCGGAGCGCGACCCGGAGTCCCCCGCACCGCTGGCGCCGGCAGCCCAGGCCGAGCCGGAGCACGCTCCCGAGCCGGAGCCCCAGCCCGCGCCCGAACCCGAGCCGGAGCCGGAGTCAGCGGCGGTCCACGAGCCCGAGGTCATACCCGACGCCCCCGTTAACGAGCCGCAGGCAACGCCGGAGCCCGTCCCCGCGCCGGAGCCCGCCCCCGAGCCGGAGCCCGAGGCCGGCGCGCCGGCCTCGGCGGCGGACGAGCCTCGCAGCCCGGCCCCCGACCTCGACATCCTGGCTGACGAGGAGGCCCGGCTCCGCGCCGAGATCGAGCGCATCAGGCGCGAGAGGGGAGAGGAGTGAGCTTCAACACCGTCTGGACCATCACCCGAAAGGAGCTAAAGATCTACTTCAGCTCGCCACTGTTCTACGTGATGACGGCGCTCTTCGTGCTGTTCACGGGCTTTATCTTCGCGCTCAACGTAGTGCAGTCGCAGTCCTTGTCGCTCGCCACCACGTCGTTCATAACCCAGTACATCATGGTGCTGTTCGCGCCGCTGATAACGATGCGGCTGCTGTCGGAGGAGAAGCAGACGGGCACGATCGAGCTCATGCTCACTGGGCCGGTGCGAGATGTTGAACTCATCCTTGGTAAGTACCTCGCCGCCCTGGTGATGTTCGCCGTAATGCTCTCGACAACGCTGATCCAAGTGGTGATATCGCTCTTTACGTTGACGGACAAGCACCAGTTCCTATTCCTGAGCATCGGCAACCCGGACTGGGCCACGATCGCGGTCGGATACCTGGGCAGCTTCCTGATCATCGCGGGCTTCCTCGCGATTGGCATGTTCACGTCGAGCGTCACGCAGAGCCAGATCATTGCCGCCGTTGTCGGCATCGTCGTGCTCACGGTCCTTACGGTGATTGACTTCGCCGGCTCAATCGCCCAGCCGCCGATCAGCGACCTGCTTACCCAGCTTGGCCCGCGCACCCACGACGCCAACTTCACAAAGGGCACCCTTGGGCTGTTCGATGTCGTTTACACGCTCAGCCTGATCGGCGTGCCGCTGTACCTGTCGGTGGTCGCCCTCGGAGCACGCAAGTGGCACTAGACGACGAGCGCGACAACGAGGAGCGCGACTCGGACGAGCTCGAAGACCGCGACGACGACACCCCGGAGGGCGACGGGCCGCTCCCGCCCAGCCGCGTCTCCCGCGTCGCGGCCCGCATCCTGCTGGTCATCGGCGTCGCCCTGGTGGCCGTGGGCGTCAGCCTGCTGGTGCTGTTCGGCATCAACAGCGCCGCGCCGCCGGTGCTCATCACCGGTGTGCTGCTGCTGGTGGTCTACGGCTTCTTCGAGCCGGAGATCGTCCGCGGCTTCCTCGGCCAGGGTGAGCTGCAGGCCGGGGCCAAGGCCCTGGTCCAGGTGGTCCTGGTGGTGGCGGCGATCTTCCTGCTCAACGTCGTCGTGCGCGACCGCCTGGCCGACAAGCAGATCGATGTCACCAAGGACCGCGTCAACAGCCTGGCGCCGCAGACCGAGCAGGTGGTCAAATCGCTCGACCAGCCGGTCACCGCCACCGTCTGGTACGGCAACAGCGTGTCGGAGACCGCCGCCGCGTATGACCTCCTGCAGCGCTACCACAACATCAACAGCAGGCTGACGGTAAAGCGCGAGAGCGCCGTGCTCAACCCCGTCGCCTTTCGCACCGCGCAGCTCCAGTCACCCGACTCGATCGTCTTCGAATACCCCGGCCGGCCCCCGGAGGTCACGACCGACGTTACCGAGGCCGGTCTGACCACCACCCTGCTGCGGGTATCCACGGGCAAGTCGCCCAAGGTCTACTTCCTGGTCGGGCACGGGGAGGGCAGCACCACCCGCGCCGGCTCCCAGACCCAGAACAGCTACACCACGCTCAAGACCCTGCTGGACAAGCAGGGGATGCGCACCGCGGAGCTGAACCTGCTGGCCGGTACGGGCGGTAACCTGCAGGTCCCCGGCACCACCCCGGTGGCCAGCCCCGCCGCGGTGCCCAGCGTGGCTCCTGAGGCCACCGCCACACCCGCCGAGGGCGCCAGCCCGGCCGCGTCCCTGGGGGCGTCCCCCGGCGCCAGCCCGGCGCAGGTAACCGGCGCGTCGGTGCCGTCGGACGCCGACGAGGTGATCATCCTGGACCCCGTCACCAACATCACCCCCGAGGAGATGGCCGCCCTCGGCGCCTACATGGACGGTGGCGGCCACGTCCTTCTCAGCATCGCGCCCGTGTTCCCGCCCAGCGCGCCCAGCAACGCCGGCGAGCTGGTCAAGAAGTACGGCCTGAGCGTCGGTTCCGGGTTCGTGCTCGACCAGGAGCTTCGCGTCCAGAACCAACCCAACATCCTGCTGATCCAGGACTACGCTCAGCATCCCTCCACCCGAGGCCTGGAGAGCTCGCCGTCGATCATCCCGGTGGAGGCTCCGGTCCTCGGCCAGGCGGCCCAGGGCTACACCCTGACGCCGATCGTGCAGACGAAGGCCGACGCCTGCCAGCGCACGGACCTGAACCAGCAGTCGGCGACCTGCCAGGACAACGAGCCCAAGGCGGTGCTGAACCTGATCGTGGCCGTCGAGCAGAGCAATGCCAAGGAGGGCAAGAAGCCCACCCGTCTCATCGTGATGGGCGGTGCCGGCTGGGTCAGCGACGGCTGGAACCAGCAGATCCAGCAGCTCAGCTCGGTGGGCAACTTCCCGCTGTTTGCCGGCACGGCCAACTGGCTGGCGGGGCAGGACACGATCATCAACATCCCGCCGCGCACCCAGACGCCCGATACGATCTTCCTCACCGACGCCCAGCACCAGCTGGTGCTGCTGGGCTACCCGCTGCTGCTGCCGCTGGCCCTGATCATCCTGGGCGTGTCGGTGTACTTCCGCCGCCGCTGACGGCGTGAGCAACCGCGGCTTCTACATCGCAGCGGCGCTCTTCCTGGTCGCCGCGGGGATCTTCTACGTGTGGGACCGGGGCAAGACGCCCGTGTCGCCAACCGGGGTCAGCACCTCGCCGTCACCGCTGCCGCCGGCTGTGCTCGACCTGCAGGCAGTCGACATCACCTCCGTGGCGATCAAGACCAACGACAAGGTCCTGACGATCGCCACCGCCAACGGCGCCTTCACCTACGCGCTCTGCCCGGCGGCCGAGCCGACATGCGCCGCGCAGCCGGCGGACCCGAACCGCGCCGCCGTGGTCTTCACCTCGATGGCGGGCCTTCGTCCCTCGACCACGGCGTTCGGCGGCGCCTCCCGGCTGGGTGACTTCGGGCTCGACAAGCCCATCGCGGAGATCACTGTGACCGCTAAGCAGGGCAAGTTCGTGCTCCAGGTGGGGGCCAAGACCCCGGACGGGGCCAGCGACTACCTGCGGAAGGCTGACGGCCAGGACATCTACGTGGTCCCGGCGACGGTGATCGACGCCCAGGTGCTGGCCCAGGTGGACAAGCCGCCGGTGCCGGTCCCGAGTCCCTCGCCCGCCGCCAGCGCGGCCGTCCCCGCTCCAGCCCCCAGCTGATCTCAAAAAGCTGGTAAAGTTTGGCGCCGTCAGATCGCTGGTGGCTGCCCGCCGCCGCGCCGTCGACGCGCGGAAGGCGCCGGTAACCCGCTGAGACAGGGAGTTTCGATTGTCGCTTGAGCTTGTTCTCGTAGCCGCTGCCGCGATCCTCGCGATCGTTTTCGGGGCGTTCCTGGCCTATTCCGTGCTCCGCAGCCCCGCCGGCAACGACCGCATGCGGGAGATCGCCGGGTACATCCAGGAGGGCGCCTCGGCGTACCTGAACCGGCAGTACACGATCATCGCGGTGGTCGGGGTGGTGATCTGCATCGTCCTCGGCATCACGCTGGGCTACAGGACGGCCATCCTCTTCGTGGTCGGCGCGGTCTGCTCAGCGGCGGCCGGCTACGTCGGCATGAACGTCTCCGTCCGCGCCAACGTGCGCACCGCCGAGGCGGCCAAGAACGGGCTGGCGGCGGCGCTCTCGATGGCGTTCCGCGGCGGCGCCGTCACCGGCTTCTTCGTCGTAGGCCTCGGCCTCCTGGGCGTGGCCCTCAGCTACGGGGTCTTCAACGACCCGCGGGCGCTCGTTGGACTCGGCTTTGGCGCCTCACTGGTGTCGGTGTTCGCGCGGCTCGGCGGCGGCATCTACACCAAGGCCGCCGACGTGGGCGCCGACCTGGTGGGCAAGGTCGAGGCGGGCATCCCGGAGGACGACCCGCGCAACCCGGCAGTCATCGCTGACAACGTGGGCGACAACGTGGGCGACTGCGCGGGCATGGCAGCCGACCTGTTCGAGACCTACGCCGTGACGTCGGTCGCGGCGATGCTGCTCGGCTCGCTCGTGTTCCCGGGCCAGGTCGAGTACGTGCTCTTCCCGCTGCTGCTGGGTGCGGTGTCGATCATCGCCTCGATCATCGGCAGCTTCTTCGTCCGGCTGGGCCGCGGCACCAACATCATGAACGCGCTCTACAAGGGCCTGGGCGTGGCGGCGATCCTGGCGCTGGGCGGCTTCTACCTGGTAACCACGCAGTACATGGGCAATGTCCGCGGCGCCGACGCCAACAAGCTCTTCCTCGCCGCGTTGATCGGCATCGCCATCACCGTCGCCCTGGTGTTCATCACCGACTACTACACCAGCGCTCAGTACAAGCCGGTGAAGCGGATCGCGGAGGCGAGTCTCACCGGCCACGCCACCAACATCATCGCCGGCCTGGCGGTGGGCATGCAGGCCACCGCGCTACCGGTGCTGGTGATCGCCGGCGGCATCATCGCCGCGGCCGCACTCGGCGCCGACCACCCGCTCTACTACATCGCGATCGCCGCGATGGCGATGCTTTCGATGACGGGCATCATCGTCGCCATCGACTCCTACGGCCCCATCACGGACAACGCCGGCGGCATCGCCGAGATGGCCGAGCTCGACGAGTCTGTCCGCGCCGTCACAGACCCCCTGGACGCCGTCGGCAACACCACCAAGGCCGTCACCAAGGGCTACGCCATCGGCTCGGCCGGCCTCGCCGCGCTGGTGCTGTTCGGCTCCTATACCCAGGAGCTGAATGACGCGCTCCACCTCGACGCCGCCCACGCCATCCGCTTCGACCTCTCCGACCCGCAGGTCATCGTCGGACTGTTCATCGGCGGCATCCTGCCGGTGCTGTTCGCCTCGCTGAGCATGCTGGCGGTGGGCCGCGCGGCGGGTGGGGTGGTCAACGAGGTGCGGCGCCAGTTCGCCGAGCACCCCGGGATCATGGAGGGCACCGAGAAGCCCGAGTACGGGCGCGCCGTCGCGCTGGTGACCGCCGCCGCCCAGCGGGAGATGATCATCCCCGGCCTCATCCCGGTCGCGGCCCCGATCCTGGTTGGCTTCATCCTCGGCCCGCGCGCGCTTGGCGGGATGCTGGTGGGCAGCATCGTCGTGGGCGTGTTCGTCGCGATCCAGATGACCAGCGGCGGAGGCGCCTGGGACAACGCCAAGAAGCACATCGAGGACGGCAACCTCGGCGGCAAGGGCACGGATGCCCACGCCGCCTCGGTCACCGGCGACACCGTCGGCGATCCCTACAAGGACACCGCCGGCCCGGCCATCAACCCGATGATCAAGGTGATCAACATCATCGCCATCCTGATCGCGGGCTCGGTGGCCGCCAACTCCCTCATCCGCTAGCGCCATGACCCTGGGCGCGTCCCTCTCCCAGGAGCGGGAAGCGCTGGTCGGCGCGACCTCCCGTTGGGCGGACATCGACGGCCCCATCCACTACGCCGACTTCGGCGGCCCCGGCCAGCCCGTGGTGGCGGTTCACGGCCTTGGCGGCTCGCACGTCGCCTGGATGATGCTCGGCCCACTGCTGGCGCCGACGGTCCGCCTGCTGGCCATCGACCTCGTCGGCTTCGGCCTGACCCCGCTGGCGGGGCGCTCGGCCAGCGTCGACGCCAACCAGGAGGTCCTGGACAGGTTCATCCAGCAGGTGGTCGGCGCCCCTTGCCCGGTCATCGGGCACTCGATGGGCGGGTTCATCTCGATGCTCCAGGCCGGCCGCCGCCCCGCCACCATCAGCTCCCTGGTCCTGGTCGACCCCGCCTGCCCCCCGGCGGGTGAGGTGGCGCCGATCCTGCCCGCGCCAGTGGCCCGCCTGCTGCTGAGCCGGCCGCGCCTGGCCAATGTCACCGGCACCGTGATCGCGATGCTCGCCGGTCCACGCGTGCTGGTGGACGACGCGATCCGGCGCGCGGTGGCGGACTTCGACGCCGTGCCCGAGCGGCTGCTCACCGCGCTGACCCTGCTGGAGCGCGAGCGCCTCCAGCGCGGGCTGGCCTACGTCGGCTATGGCGAGGCGAGGCTGTCGTTCGGCCCCTACTGGCGCGACCCGGCCGCGTTCGACCGCGACGTAGTGGGCGCAGTCAGCCAGCCGACCACGATGGTGATCGGCGAGACCGACACGGTGATCCCTGTCACTTCGATGTCCCGCGTCGCCGGCACCCGCCCCGACTGGCACGTCGAGCGGCTGCCCGGCATCGGCCACGACCCGATCTTCGAGTGCCCCGAGCGCGTCGCCGAGATCGTCATCGGCAGCCTCGCTCTGCGCCGCGCCGGCTGACCACGGGCTCACTAGGCTCTAGGCATGGACGAGTGGCAGATCGAGATGGAGGACATCCAGCGCAACCTCACCGCGCTGCGCGCCCGCAACGGCGACGCCGAAGTCATCGCCGAGCTGGAGGCCGAGCTGCGCATCCTGCAGTCTCTCTACCTCACCGCCTGGCAGGTCTTTGAGGCCGGCGAGAGCGACCGCCGCGTCCGCGGCGCATTTGGCAGGCTGCACATGGGGGAGTGGACATTCGGCAACGTCTACTCCTTTATCTATGAGCGCGCCCTTGAGCTCGAGCCGGGCCGCCGCGAGCTGTCGTCCCTGGTCCCCGAGCAGGACTTCCTGGGCATGATCCTGACCGCCGGCGCCGGGTGACCCGCGGCCGCTTCGATTTCCAGCCCCTCGCCGAGGCGCTGGCCACCGCCGGCGCCGCGGTCGAAGGCCGGCTCTCCCTTGCCGCGGCCGATGGCGCCGCCGTCCCGGGTGGCACGCTGCGCGTTCACCTCGGGCCGCGGATCATCGGCGGGCGCTACTTCCGAGCGTTCATCGAAGCCGACGGTGGGGTGGGGGAGCGCCGCTTCCTCCAGGGCCTCTACAACGACGGGCCCTACCCGGGCCAGAACTGGATCGAGGTCTTCGACGTCGACCTCCCGGAGGGCATCGACGCCGGCACCGACTTCGAGGCCGCCCTTCAGCCCCACCTCCAACCGTTGGCGGCGGTGATTCCCGAGGGAGGCCACATGATGGTGGAGTACGAGAAGCCGCTCTGGGCGGAGACCCAGCTGGGCCTGCTCGACGGCATCCCCCCGATCGCCACCCCCCTCGGTGCCCTGCTCTTCCGACTGGGCACCGGCGACAGCTTCAAGGACTGGTACTTCCCCGAGGGCGGCCAGGAGGGCGGCCGCAAGCTGCAGGGCAACCGCGCCTACACCGACGACCAGCGCAGCGAGATGCACTCGAAGCGCGCCGCCGAGCTGCACAGCTTCCTGGAGCGCCCCACCACCCGCAACCCGGACCGCGACGCTCGGGCCCGGCGCACGGCCGAAGGACTACTGAAGGAACTGGAGGGATAACCCCCCGGCGGTCGGCCTCCCGGCCGGCCTCAGGCCACCATCCACCGGTCGGGCCCGCGGACCCATTCGGACAGGTGGGGAGGCGGCGGCAGCGTCTTGATCTCGCCGTCCGACCGCATGATCTGCCAGCCCCCGCCATGGACCATCCAGTGGTGCCGGTAGCAGAGCAGGAGCAGGTTCTCCTTCTCCGTCCTGCCACCCCGGATCCAATGGACCAGGTGGTGTCCCTCACAGAAGGAGGGCGGCCGGTCGCAGCCGGGCCACTGGCAGTGCCTCTGCTCGGCCGCCAGCGCTCGACGGGTCGGGGCCGAGATCACGCGGGTGGCCCGACCGACGTCGATGACGGTGGAGTCGGGGCCGAGCAGGATCCTGCAGATCGAGGAGTCGCACGCCACCTGCTCCAGCCAGCGGGAGGAGATGGGCAGGCCCCACTCCAGCTCAGCCCCTGGCGCCCCGGGCAGGCCCAGCAGTGTCTCCAGTGAGGCCGTCACCTGCAGGTGCGGCCGCTGCCCGCCCTGGCGTGGCATCCAGCCGGTGTCCATCGAGTGGATGCAGAGCTCGACCAGGGCGTCGGCCATCCGCCAGGCCTTGTGGCGGGGATCGTCCGCGCCGCTGCGCCGGGCCAGCGGCTCCAGCGCCGCACGCACCGCTGCCCCGCCGGCCGCGTCGAGCAGCCCCGAGAGGAAGACGTAGCCATCCTCGTTGGGGGCCGATATCTCCAGCTCCCGGTGCAGGGCCTTCTCCTTCTCGTCGGTCTCGCACCCCTCCTTGGCCTGCTGGTGGCGGGCGTGGATGCAGAGGCGGATGAACTGACGAATGGTGGTCTTCACCCCCTGCCGCAGCAGCGGTACCTCATCGAACTCACCGTCTGTGACCGTCGAGACGGCGCGTTCCGTGCGGGCCATGGCGGCGAGGTGTCCGAACCCGATGCCGCCCACCTCCAACGCCTCGACTGTGAGGGGCAGGTTGGCCACCGACTCGCCCACGGCTATGCGATCGGCTGCGGCCCCGGAGCCCATCTTCAGGTTCTGCGACATCCACTGGATGGCGCTCTCGCCGCCCTCCGAGTCGTACTCGGACGAGGCCGCGAACTCGGCCGCCACCCGCGAGAAGCGCAGCTCCATGCGGTCGATCTCGCGCCGCATCCGCACCAGCTGCGAAGCCAGCGGCGGCCACCCCAGGTTCCGCTCGAACGCCTCCGGAACCAGCTCCTGGAGTCGGCTCCCCCCTACCCCCAACATCCTCTTACTATAGCAAACGTATGTTCGTCCCCACAGATCCACACGCAGGGGTTTAGGCTGCCTTGAGCGATCCCCTGTTCGGTGCGAATGCCAAGCTCGGGCGGGCCAAACAGCACGTGGACATTTATGAACGTGACCTCTTGGCATTCTTCAAGTCGTATTCCGAAGCCAAGATGATCCACATAGACTTCGAGGCCCCCTGGTATGCGGTGTGGAGTGAGCCCTTCCCTAAGCCGCCTGTCGGCGTCGTCCTGAGCGCTGGCGACGCCATCAACTGTCTCCGAAGTGCGCTCGATTACTTGGTCTGCGAACTGGTGTTGAAGTCGGGCGGGGAGGTGACCCAGTACACGCAGTTCCCGATTTACCGTGCCCCGGGCAAGTTCGTGGAAGCGGTAAGTTTGAAGAATCGGCGAAACCCGCTCGCTGGTCTGGATCGCAAGGGCAACGCCTGGGCACTGGTCGAGCGCTCGCAGCCGTACCGCAGCCCCAACCCAATCTCTCACCCGCTGCACGTCATTCACGCCCTCTCGAATACCGATAAGCACCGCCTTCTCCTGGGCCAGCTTTCGTTTCCCCGATTCGACAGGATCGATTGGCTTGCCTGGAACCCCGACGCCGTTCTGCTGGAGAAAAAAATTCCCGCTCTGCAACCCGTCAGCCATGAAAACCGCACAGACATCTGTAGCCTGCGTTTCGACCCCTCGGGGCCGGATCCGCAAGTACGCATGAATGGCAAGGTGCCGCTTTCGCCAACCATCGGCAACGGCGATTGGCAGTTCGCCTTCACCGCAATCGGCAACGCGCACGAGTACGTATCCGGAATCCTCAGGTCGGCGGCGGTGCTCTTCCTGTAGATCCCGATGGGGTGTCTGATCACCCCTCACCGGGCTTCTCCGGTGGGATAGTTACCCGGTGGCTGACCCGACGCGGCCCTCAGCGCTGAAGCTGGCGCGCGCTCACGAGCACTTGGTAGGACTCAAGGAAGCCATCAAGCGGTTCGAGGAATCGGACCCCGCAATGATGGTGGCCGATTTCAGGCCAGGTCGTCCCGGCCACAACATTCGCTACGTCGTCGTTGAGCCCGTCCCCGCCCATTTCGGACCGTGGGTCGGTGACGTGATATACAACCTTCGCGCTGCTCTTGACTATGCGGTGTACGAGTTGACCATCGCGCACACCGGGCGAGCTTTGACCGATACCGGCTTTCCTATTTGCCGGACGAGACAGGCCTGGGACCAGCGCGACAGCAGGACTGAGAGCGGGTACGCGCGAAAGACGGGTCGCCATAAGCTGCGCGGTGTGCATCCCGAGATACGGGCAATGATTAGGCAAATACAGCCGTTCCGGAAGAAAGGTCTTTGGCCGATGGCTTGGCTTGACGATCTGTACAACATCGACAAGCATCGCACGCTCCATTTGTTGGCCACGTTCCCGCCGGACGGCAGCGCCCACCTTGTTCTTCGCAACGGTACGGGGGTTGTTCACCAAGTCATGTACCGTCGTCGGCCCGAACACGACGCAGTAATGGGCCGGATCACCTACACCAAGGGGACGGTTGAGGGCGACGTGGACGTGGACCTTGAGCAAGCCAGCAAGGTGGCTTTCGATGAAGCTTTTCCCGGCCAGAAGACCTACAGCGTCAGCGCCGCCCTGGAGGTCTTCCAGACGGACATTGTCGGCTTGATCTTTGAGAGGTTCGAGCCGTACTTTGCCCCGCACCCTCACCGGACTTCTCCAGTGAAGGAATAG
>JAXDLV010000141.1:0-3593 GCA_034666445.1 Chloroflexota bacterium
GTTGAGCGACCTCGACCTGCTGGTCCACCGGCGCCGCGAGGCGGCCGGGGAACCGGCCGGGCTGCTGGTGCTCTTCCACGGCCGGGGCACCGACGAGCACGACCTCCACCCGTTGCTGGACGCCCTCGACCTGAAGCGCACGCTGCTGGGGGTGACCCCGCGCGGCCCCCTGCACATGCCGCCCGGCGGCAACCACTGGTACGTGGTCCGCGAGGTCGGCTACCCCGACGCCGACACGTTTGCGACCACCTTCGCCACGGTGCAGGCCTGGCTCGCGGCGCTGGCGGAGGAGACCGGGATCCCGCCAGGCCGGACGATCCTGGGCGGCTTCTCCCAGGGCGCCGTCATGACCTATGCCCTCGGACTCCGGAAGGGCCGCCCGGACTGGGCCGGCCTGGTCGGCCTCAGCGGTTTCATCCCGGAGGTCGAAGGCTTCGAGCTGGACCTTGAGCAACCCATCCCGCCAGTGGCGATCGGCCACGGCACCCACGACCCCGTGATCGGCGTCGAATTCAGCCGCGACGCCCGCAGGCGCATCGAGGCGGCCGGCGGCCGGGTGCTCTACAGGGAGTCCCCGATGGGACATTCTGTCGACCCCGAATACCTGGCCGAGATCCACCCCTGGCTGGTTTCCCTCCCGGCTGCGGCCGGGGCGTGATAAACTCCTATTCAACTCGCGGATAAGAGTCCGCTCGCGTCCCCAACGTTCCTTGAGCCCGGCACAGCCGGTGGTCGTTCGGTTAGCGATAGAGAACAACCGAAACTCAAGGACCAGGAGACAGCGAAAAACTTTGATCGAATCATTCGACGCGTTGGGACTCAGCGCACCCACGTCCGCAGGACTGCGTGACCTGGGCTTCGACGCACCCACCGAAGTACAGGCGGCGGCGATACCGCCCCTGCTGGAGGGCCGCGACGGCCTGATCCAGGCCCCCACAGGCAGCGGCAAGACCGCGGCCTTCGTCATCCCGCTCGCCGAGCGGTGCATGCGCGTGAACGACCGCACCAAGACGGTCGCCCTCGTGCTGTGCCCCACCCGCGAGCTGGCCACCCAGGGAGAGGCGGTTGCCGCCGAGCTCCTGGCGCCCCACGGGATGCGCACCACCTGCCTCATCGGCGGCGTCGGCTATGCCGAGCAGCGCCTGCAGCTGAAGCAGATCCCCCAGGTGATCTTCGGGTCGCCGGGTCGCGTCATGGACCACATCTGGGAGGGGCGGCTCGATACCGCCCACCTGGACATCGTGGTCATCGACGAGGCCGACCAGCTCCTCGACCAGGGCTTTGCCCCCGAGGTGATGAAGATCCTCTCGTACCTGCCGCGGCAGCGCCAGACGATCCTCGTCTCGGCCACGCTGCCCGACTGGGTCAAGACCGTGCTCCAGCACGAGCTCACCGACCCGGTCCGCATCACGGTGGAGGGCAACCCCACCACCGACGGTGTCATCGACCACCAGATCCTGGAGACCTCGCTGGCCAACCGCTTCGAGGACCTGTGCGGCCTGCTCTCGCAGAAGCGCACCGGGTCCGCGATCGTGTTTGGGCGCACCAAGCGCGGGGTGGAGAAGCTCGACCAGCAGCTCCGCCGCGCCGGCTATCGCACAGAGGCGATCCAGGGAAACATGTCGCAGGTCCAGCGTGAGCGGGCCCTGGACAACTTCAGGGACGGCCGCGCCGACATCCTGGTCGCCACCAACGTGGCCGCCCGGGGCATCGACGTTAGGCACGTCAGCCTGGTGATCAACTACGAGCTTCCCGAGAGCGCAGACCTGCTGACCCACAGGGTGGGACGGACGGGGCGCATGGGCGATGCGGGAGTCGCCTACACACTTATGACGCGCGAGGACGAGGTCAAATGGCGTCGACTGCGCAGGGATGGGGCACCCGATCTTCCCCGTCTGCAATCAACCGAAAAGCCGGCCAAGAGGACCGGTTACAAACCCCAAGCGAGGTACGCAACTTGAGTTTCCAGGACAAGACACTGACCTGCCGCGACTGTGGCCAGTCATTCACATTCACTTCAGGCGAGCAGGAGTTCTATGCCTCGCGCGGGCTGATGAACGAGCCGGGTCGCTGCCCGGACTGCCGTGCCATTCGGCGCGGCCAGGGCGGCGGTGGCGGCGGTGGCGGGGGCGGTTTCCGCACCCGCGAGATGTTCGACGTGGTCTGCAGCAACTGCGGCCAGAACACGCAGGTGCCCTTCCAGCCCACCTCGGGCCGGCCGGTCTACTGCAGCGACTGCTTTGCCCAGCAGCCGCGGCGCAGCTACAACTAGCGCCAGCTGAGAGGGCGGGGGCAGAGATGCCTCCGCCCTTTCTTTTTGCCCCGGCGCAGCCACGGAGCCACCCCGCGCAGGACTATCCTCGTCCGGTGGCAGGGCAGGTGACGGCGCGGCGAATCACCGAGATCGTTGAGTCGATGGCGCCATTCCTGGGCACCCTCATCGACCCCGAGTTCGAGCGCGTCCGGGCCGACCCCGAGGCAGCCGACTTCATGTTCGGCAATCCCCAGGAGGTCGCCTCGCGCCAGTACGTGGACACCCTGAAGCGCTGGCTCGAGCCGAAGGACAAGAACTGGTTCGCCTACAGCCTGTCCAACCGGCCGGCGCAGGAGGCCGCCGCCGCGGGCCTCAGCCGTGAGCTGGGCATCGAGTTCGCTCCTGATGACATCGTCCTGACCCGCGGCGCCCACGGCGCCCTGGCGGCTGGCCTCACCGTTGCCCTCGACCCCGGGGACGAGGTCATCTACATCTCACCGCCCTGGTTCTTCTATGACGCCATGATCCGGGCCGCCGGCGGCGTGCCCGTCAAGGTGCGGGTGCGGCCTGGCGACTTCGACCTCGACCTCGACGCGATCGCGGCGGCGATCACGCCACGCACCCGCATGCTCCTGCTGAACACCCCCCACAACCCCACCGGCCGGATATTCCCCAGCGCGACGTTGGCTCGCCTCGCAGAGTTGCTGGAGACCGCTTCACAGGAAAACCAGCGGCCGATCTACATCCTCTCGGACGAGGCGTACAGCCGGATCCTCTACGAGGGCAGTGAGATGCAGACCCCGGCGACTCACTATCCCCGCACCTTCCTGGTCCACACCTACAGCAAGACGGCCCTGGCGCCTGGCCAGCGGGTCGGGTTCCTGGCCCTGCCCCCGGGTATCCCGGGGCGCGAGGAGCTCAGGCTTGCCTTCATGGCCGCCGGCGCCGCCACGGGCAACATGGGGCCTGACGCGTTGATGGTCTATGCGCTCCCGGAGATTGAGGAGATGCTCATCGACCTGCCCCACCTGCAGCGCAAGCGCGACCGCGTCGTGGACGCGCTCCGCGAGCTCGGCTACGAGGTGCACATCCCCGAGGGGACGTTCTACCTCCTGCCGAAATCGCCGATCCCGGACGACGTCGCCTTTGCGCACCAGCTCCTGGCGCACAAGGTCGCCGTCCTGCCCGGCCAGGCGTGCGACATGCCGGGCTACTTCCGCCTCTGCCTGACGGCAACCGACGAGATGATCGACCGCGCCCTGCCGGCCTTCGCCAGGGTGATGGAGGAGGCGGCGGCGGCCATGAAGGCAAGCCTGAGCTCCTCGCGCCCCGGGATACC
>JAXDLV010000142.1:0-6389 GCA_034666445.1 Chloroflexota bacterium
GTGGGCGCCGGGGCGCTGCCGGAACCGCTGTTGTTGCCGGCGTTGCTGCCACCGGTGCTGCCACCGCCCGTGGGCTTGGGCTTCGGCGGGGGCGGCGGCTTGGGCGCGGGCGGCGGGGCCGAGCCGCCTCCCGACCCGCGGATGAAGATCTCGGTGTACATGATCACGTTGTTGTTGCCCATCCACGACCCGCTGGCCTGCCAGACACCGACGCCCAGCTGGGTGTAGTTGCCGAGGATGTTGGCCCGGTGCTCGGAGCTGTTCATGAACGCGGTGTTGATCTGGCCCACGCTCTGCGACGGCGGGTAGTTGTTCCAGCCGATGTTCTCTCCCGCGGCCTGGAAGGAGCCCAGGTTGAACACGTTCCAGACGTAGCCGCCGCAGGGCGGGATCTGGTGGCTGAAGTACTGGCGGTTGATCATGTCCTCCGAGCGGCCGCTGATCGAGGTGCCGCCGCAGCTGCCGCCGGCATTGGTGGCGATGCTGTTGAGGTTGCCATTGGCGCCCAGCGCGCCCAGCCCGTTGGAGGTGCGGTCCTGGTTGGTCAGCTGGAACAGCTGGCCGCCCGTGCCCGGGTCGCCGGCGTCTGCCAGGCGGGGGGCGCGGGTGATGCCGGTCAGCAGAAGCGCCGCCGCGACCGCGACCAGCAGCAGGACGCGAAGCAGGCGGCGGGTGCCGCTGCGCTCCTCGGTCGCCGCGACCACCAGGCCGCCCAGCGGGGCGCGGGGCTGCTCGGTCCTCAGCGGCAAGCCGGCAGACCTATCGGCGCGCCGGCGTCCTGCGGTCGGGGAAGAGGCGAACCAGCTCGGAGGGGATGTCGAGGCCCAGGTCGAACAGCTTGTCGATGATGTTGGGACGGATCCCGGTGGGCCGGAAGACGCCCTGGACGCGGCCGGTGGAATCGACGCCGCGCTGCTCGTACACAAAGATGTCCTGCATGGTGATCGTGTCGCCCTCCATGCCGGTGATCTCACTGATGGCGGTCACCTTGCGCGAGCCGTCCTTCATACGGGACAGCTGCACGATCATGTCCACCGCGGCGGCGATCTGCTGACGGATGGCCTTGGCGGGCAGCTCCATTCCGGCCATCAGGACCAGCGTCTCGAGGCGGGCCAGCGCGTCGCGCGGGCTGTTGGCGTGGACGGTGGTCAGCGAGCCGTCATGGCCGGTGTTCATGGCCTGGAGCATGTCCAGCGCCTCACCGCCACGGCACTCGCCGACGACGATGCGGTCGGGCCGCATGCGAAGGCTGTTGATCACCAGCTCGCGGATCGCGATCCGGCCCTCGCCGTGCACGTCGGCGGGGCGCGACTCCATGCGGCAAACGTGCTCCTGGTTGAGCTGCAGCTCGGCGGCGTCCTCGATGGTGACGATCCGCTCGTCCGAGGGGATGAAGCTGGAGCAGACGTTCAGCAGGGTCGTCTTACCGGTGCCCGTCCCGCCGGAGATCAGGATGTTGGCGCGGCCGAGAACAGTTGCCTTGATGAAGCCGACCGCCTCGGTCGACAGGGTGCCGAAGTTCACCAGGTCGGACGCCTTGTAGGGGTCGCGGGTGAACTTTCGGATCGTCAGGATGGGGCCGTCAAGGGCCACCGGGGAGATGACCGCGTTGACGCGGCTGCCGTCCCAGAGGCGGGCGTCGGCCATCGGGCTGCGGAAGTCGATGCGGCGGCCCACGGCGCTGACGATGAAGTCGATGACGCGTAGCAGGTGGTTGTCGTCGTCGAACTGGCGGTCGGTCAGGAGGATCTTGCCGTTGCGCTCGACATAGATCTGCTTGGGGCCGTTGACCATGATTTCGGTGAGGCTGTCGTCAAGCACCAGGTCGCGGATGGGGCCCAGCGCGTCGTAGTACTTGGCGAGTTCTTCGTGTGTGCGTGTGCTCGTAGCGGCCATGGATTCCTCAATGTCCTGATCGGCAGTTCGGTCTCACATGTTCGCACACCGGTTGCGAATTTCAGTCGTTTTGGTGCAACCGAAAATCCGCGCTGCCAACACAGGGTTGGCACCCATTTGTCACCTCAGCCGACCGCCACCGCGAGGGCGTGGACGCGGGACGCCCCCGCCCCGCGCAGCGCCCGGGCGCATTCCATCAGTGTCGCCCCGGTGGTGATGACGTCGTCGATCAGCAGTACGTCGCCGGCGGGGGGCGGGCCCGTCCAGGTGAACGCGCCGGCCAGCGCGGCGCGCCGATCGTCCCCTCCCCTGCCGACCTGGGTCCCGGTCTCGCGGCGCCGCTGCAGCCGCATGTCGACCGCCACCCCCAGGCCGCGGGCCAGCTCGGCGGCGATGACCTCGGCCTGGTTGTACCCGCGCGCCCGGCGGCGGCGGGGGCTGAGTGGCACCGGCACCACCACGCCGCCCCCGGTGCGGGCGGCGGCGCTCGCCGCCAGGGCGGCCAGGGGGCGGGCCAGCTGGGGCCGGTCGCCGTACTTCATGCGGTGGACGGCCTCGCGCACCGGGCCGCTGAGGACGACGGCGGCGACCAGGCTCTCGACCACCGCCTCGCCGTCGATGCAGAGCGGGCAGGGCCGGATCGACACCGCGCGGCCGCAGCCCATGCACACCGACGTCCGTGCCGACCGCGTCGCGGCCCGGCAGTCGGCGCAGAACCACTCCCCGCGCCGGCGGCAGCCCCCGCAGCGTCGCGGGAACACAAAGTCGACCGCGATCCCCAGCATGCCTCCCCCGAGCCGCCTGTCACCCGTCGCAAAGAGCCTAGCGCGCTCTGCGGGTTACTCGACGCGGAGCTGGGACCCCTCCAGGGACCTGTCCGCAAGCGTGCCCGCGGGCAGCTCAACGGTGGTCCGGGCGCCGAAGACGATGGGGCTGATGCGCCACGGCCGCAGGTTCAGCATCACCTTCTTCACCCGGTTCTGGCGGTCAAGGAAGAGCACGTCGATGGCAAAGCGCATGAAGAACATGTGGATCGAGTTGCACGGCTCGATCCACAGGCCGCCGCCCTGGGCGAGCGACTCACGCCCCATCAGGCCAACGAAACGCGACCACGAGGTGCGCGCCACCTCGAGGTCCTCGACGATCACCCCACCGTCCGCGGACAGCAGCCGTCTGCCGGCCATCAGGCGCCAGTAGGTCCGGGCGGGCTAGCGGGAGACGAAGGTGTGGAACAGGATGAGCGCGGCCGGGCCCATCAGGACGATGAAGATCGTCGGGAAGATGAAGATGATCATCGGGAAGAGCATCTTCAGGCTGGCCTGGGCCGCCTGCTCCTCCGCCCGCTGACGGCGCTTGCGGCGCATCTCCTCGGACTGGATCCGCAGCACCTTGGCGATGCCGACGCCGAGCTGCTCGGACTGGATCAGCGCCTGGATGAAGCTGTGCAGCTCCTCCACGCCGACGCGGCGGCCCATGTCGTCGAGCGCCTCCAGCCGGGGGCGGCCGAGGCGGACCTCGTTGAGCACCTGGGTGAACTCCTCGGAGAGGGCGTTCTTGTACTTCTCGGTGACGCGCACCAGCGCGGCGTCAAAGCCGAGGCCCGCCTCCACCGAGATTGTGAGCAGGTCGAGGGCGTTGGGCAGCGCCAGCCGGATCTCACGCTGGCGGCCCTGGACCCGCTGGCGCAGCCAGAGGTCGGGCAGCAGGTAGCCCCCGATACCGGACGCGACGGCGAGGAGCACGGTGCTCAGGAACTTGCCAACCACGGGCAGCTCGGCGCCCACCAGGCCCCAGAAGAGGAACCCGCCGACGCCCAACACCACGCCCACCACCAGCTTCACCGTGATGAAGCCGTTGACGGTCAGGTTGCCGGGGCGGCCCGCCAGGGAGAGCTTGTTCTGCACCCCCGAGACGCGGTCGCGACCGACGCGGGTGTTGAGGAACGCGCCGACGCGCTCCATCGCCGGGCGCAGGAAGCGCTCGCTGAAGGGCTGCTGCAGCTCGATCTCCTCGAGCGTGACCGTCTGGTCGCGGAACTGGGCCAGCCGGCTTTCGAGGAGGTCTTCGCGGGGGGCCATGGCCCAGCCCCGGAAGAAGAGGAAGAGCCCGGCGGCGGCGAGGAGCCCGAGGACTATCGAGAGGGCCATCAGACGTCGATCGCCGAGATCTTGCGGATGATCGAGTAGCCGATGCCCATCATCACGATCGCCACTGCGAGCATGAACCACCCCAGCGGTTCCTTGAACATCGGGAAGATGTAGGTCGGGCTGATCACGGTCAGGATCCCGGTGAGCGCGAACGGCAGGCCGGTGATGATGTAGCCCGAGGCCCGCGCCTGGGCGGTGAGGGTGCGGATCTCGCCCTGGATCCTGATGCGCTCGCGGATCGTGAAGGCGATGGTGTCCAGGATCTCGGCCAGGTTACCGCCGACCACCCGGTGGATCTGCACGGCGGTGACCATCAGGTCGAAGTCCTCGGACTGTATGCGCGCGTTCATGTGCTCGAGGGCGTCGTCCACGGTGATGCCGAGGTTCATCTCGCGCACCGCGCGGCTGAACTCATCCGACATGGGCTGCGGCGCCGACCGGGCGATGGTGGCCATCGCCTGGGCAAACGAGTAGCCGGCCTTCAGCGCGTTGCTCAGCAGCAGGATGGTGTCGCCGAGCTGGTTGTTCAGCTTGCGGAAGCGGCTCCGCTGGCGGTACTTGACGTAGAAGCCGGGGATGAAGTAGCTCAGGCCCGCGCAGAGGATGGCGACGATCAGGGTGTGGTTGATCAGGTAGACCACCAGCAGCGTCCCGGACATCACGCCGGCGACGATCAGGGCGTACTCCGACACGCGCAGCTTGAGGTCGGCGCGGGCCAGGTTGTCGGCCACCTTGGAGCTCTGTGGCCGGCTGGTGAGGACACGGTTGAAGGCGTCCATCGCGCCCGTGAAGGCCTCGCGCGGCGTCTGCGGCGGGGCGCCCTGGGGCAGGTATTCGGAGGGCATCTCGAGCTCGCCGGACGGCCGGCGGCTGGCGACCAGCCCCCCGAAGACCATCAGCACGCCGAGCGCCACCCCGATTGCCCCTATGACCGTGATCGTCATTTTCTAAACCTCTTTGGGTGAGCCTGGCTCAAAGATGGTCAGCGGAACCTCCTCGCCAGATTCTAGGAGGTGCTCCATGCATTCGGGCACAATTCCTGTGGCAGTGAAGTGACCTTTTACGCGGCCCTCCTGGTCGACGCCGCGCTGCTTGAAAACGAAGATGTCCTGCAGCCGCAGGCGCTCGTCCTCGAGCCCCACGACCTCGGTGATGTTGGTGATCTTGCGGGTGCCGTCGCGCAGCCGCGCCTGCTGCACGACGATGTCGATCGCCGACGCGATCTGCTCGCGGATGGCCCGCGACGGAAGCTCGGCGCCGGCCATCAGCACCAGCGTCTCGAGGCGGTTCATGGTGTCCTGCGGGCTGTTGGCATGGATAGTGGTCAGGGAGCCGTCGTGGCCGGTGTTCATCGCCTGCAGCATGTCCAGGGCCTCGCCGCCACGACACTCACCGACGACGATGCGGTCGGGGCGCATCCGGAGGCAGTTGATGACCAGGTCGCGGATGCTGATGCGGCCGCGGCCCTCCACGTTGGGCGGGCGTGACTCCAGCGTGACCACGTGCTCCTGCTGCAGCTGGAGCTCGGCGGCGTCCTCGACGGTGATGATCCGCTCGTCCTCCTGGATGAAGTTGGAGATGATGTTGAGCGTCGTCGTCTTGCCGGAGCCCGTGCCACCGGAGACCAGCACGTTGAGGCGGGCGCGGACGCAGGCGCGCAGGAACTCGGCCATCTCCCGGGTCAGCGAGTTGTAGCGGATGAGGTCGTCGACGGTGAGGCGCTCGGCGGCGAACTTTCGGATCGTCATCGTCGCGCCGTTGAGGGCCAGCGGCGGGATGATGACGTTGACGCGGGAGCCGTCCTTGAGGCGGGCGTCGACCATCGGCGAGCTCTCGTCGACGCGGCGCCCGATCGAGCTGACCACGCGGTCGATGACCTGCAGCAGCTGGCCGTTCGACTCGAAGGTGACCGGCGACATCGTCAGCTTGCCGGCCTGCTCGACGTAGATCTGGCGCGGCCCGTTGATCATGATCTCGGAGATCTCGGGGTCGTTGAGGAGCTGCTCCAGTGGCCCCAGGCCGAGGACGTCGTTGATGAGCGACTCCACCAGGCGGGCCCGCTCGTTGCGGGGCAGCGGGGTGCCGCCGACGGCAAGGGTCTCGTTGACCAGCTCGCTGATCTTGGCGACGATGTCCTCACGCTCGAGGGCGTCCTCGTCCTGCATCTCCTCGACCAGCCGGGCGTGGATGCGCGACTTGAGCTTGGCGAACTGCGCCTGCTGCGGGGTGGGCTTGATGGCGGCGGGTGCAGCCGTCCTGCGGGCGGCGGTCACGGGGGTTTTGCGACGAGTGCCCTCGGGTTGCATGGGCGGCCGGGACCGGGCCGCCGTTGCAACCGGAGGGCAC
>JAXDLV010000143.1:0-15027 GCA_034666445.1 Chloroflexota bacterium
AGGACCTCATCGTGCCCGGCGTCGACGCGCGAGACCAGGGCGAAGCCGGCCGCCTCGCTCATCGCCGTCGCCAGCCGCGCGGTATCCGCGGGCGACTTGCCAGGCGCGTAGATCACCTCGGGGACGCCCTTGCGGCGAACCCGGTCGGGGTCCAGGCGGGCGAGGTCGCCGACCTCCACCACGCGCTCCGCTTCGAGCGCCCGCAGCGCCTCGTCGACGCTGAACTCACCCGCCAGGAGGCGCTCCAGGATCTCCTTCATGCACCGATCTTAAGGTCGGGTCCTGGTGGCAGACCTCACGTTTTCGGCGGCCAACCGGTTAATTAGGCGTGGTTGCCGCCAAGCTGCCCCCGTTCCAGGTCCTGCTGGACCGCCACGCGGACGACGTGTACCGGTTCCTTGTGGCGACCATCGGCCTGCCCGACGCCGAGGACTGCTTCCAGGAGACCTTTCTGTCGGCGCTGCGGGGCTACCCGCGGCTGACGGACGCCTCCAACCTGCGGGCGTGGCTGTTCACCATCGCCCATCGCAAGGTCCTCGACACCCGCCGCGAAGGCGCCCGGGCCCCGCGCACCGCAGGAGATCGGCTGGAGGTGGTGGCGGTGGCGTCGGGTGGCGAGGTCCCCCGCGGCGCCGGCGAGGCGGCGCTGGTGGACCTATGGGACACGGTGCGGGGGCTGCCGCCCAAGCAGCGGGTGGCGGTGGCCCACCGGTTCATCAACGACCTCGCCTACCGCGACGTCGGCCGCCTGATGGGTACCACCGAAGAGGCCGCCCGGCGGAACGTCCACGAGGCCCTGAAGACACTTAGAGAGGTGCACGCGAGATGAAGGACCTGGAGCAGGAGCTGCGGGGTGCCGGGGGCGCCGACGTCGGCGCGGCGGTCGCCCGCGCCACGGCGGGTCTGCGCGCCCGTGCCGAGGAGGCCGGGCTGGTGGACATCGCCTATGCGTCGATCGACTCGCCGCTGGGGACGCTGCTGGCGATGGCGACCCGCCGCGGCCTGGTGCGGCTGGCCTACCCGGCCAACGACTTCGACACCGTGTTGGAGGACATGGCGGCCCGGGTGTCGCCGCGGATCATGGAGGCCCCGGCGCGCCTGGACGGCGCCCGGCGTGAGCTGGACGAGTACTTTCATGGTCGCCGCACCCGGTTCGACCTGCCCCTGGACTGGAGCCTGATCCATGGCTTCGGGGTGGCGGTGCTGAAGCAGACCAGCCGCATCCCCTATGGCAGCGTGGCGACGTACCGGGAGGTGGCCATACGGGCGGGCTCGCCCCTGGCGGCGCGCGCCGCGGGCAACGCGCTGGGCGCCAACCCTATCCCCATCGTCATCCCCTGCCACCGCGTGCTCCACAGCGGCGGCGGCCTGGGCGGCTACACCGGGGGCCTGGACAAGAAGGAGCTGCTGCTGCGGCTCGAGGGCGTGCTGCCAGCGGCGACGGCGGGGGCGCCGAGCTGAGCCGCCGCGGCCTCGCGCTCTTCCTCCTGATGGGCTTTGTGTGGGGCATCCCCTACCTGCTCATCAAGGTGGCGGTGACCGACCTCTCGCCCCCGACGCTGGTGCTGGCTCGCACCGCCATCGGCGCCGCCATCCTGCTGCCGGTGGCGGCGATCCGCGGCGCGCTGGCGCCGCTGCGGCCCTACTGGAAGGTGATTGCCTTCTACACCGTCATCGAGGTGGCGGGGCCGTGGCTGCTGCTGTCGCACGCGGAGCAGGCGCTGTCCAGCTCGCTGACGGCCCTGATGGTCGCCGGCGTCCCGCTGATCGGCGCGGTGCTGGCGTGGCGCACGGGTGACCGCGACCGGCTCGACGGCCGCACCGTCGCCGGCCTGCTCGTGGGTCTGGCCGGCGTGGCGCTGCTGGTGGGCCTCGACGTGTCGGTGCGCGACTGGGTCGCGGTCATCGAGGTGGCGCTGGTGGCCCTCGGCTACGGCGCCGGGGCCATGGTCATCTCGCGGTGGCTGGCGGGCGCGCCGGCGTACGGCGTGATCGCTGCGTCGCTGACGCTCACCGCGCTGGTGTACGCGCCCGCGGGGATCGCGCTGGCGCCCACGCACATGCCGTCGGCGCAGGTCCTGGGCGCCGTCGCCGGGCTCGGCCTGGTGTGCACCGTGGTGGCGTTCATCGCCTTCTTCGCCCTCATCGCCGAGGTGGGGCCGGTGCGCGCCACCGTCATCACCTACGTCAACCCGGCGGTGGCGCTGATCCTTGGCGTGCTGCTGCTCGGCGAGCCGCTGACGCTCGGGTCGGTGCTGGGCTTCGTGCTCATCATCGCCGGCTCCGCGATGACCGCGCGCAGGCCCACCCGGGTGGCCGCGCCGCTGGTCGCGGAGCCCTGAGAGCCGGTGCCGCCAACCTGCCCACAGGCCGGTGACAGCCCGCTTACGGCCGCAGGCCACCAACCTATAATCGGCCGAGGCGCCATGAACATCATTGCCTTCATCAAAGAGCGCGCGAAGTACTACAACTGCCCCGCCTGCGCGCGCAACCTCGACAGCTGCGAAGTCAAGATGCTGAAGCAGGCCGAGTCGCACCTCACCGTCGAGGTGACGTGCGCGCGCTGCCACGTGACGTTCATCGTCGTGCTGGCGGTGCAGTACAGCGCCGAGGACATGGAGGAGCTGATGGACGAGCCCGTGGGAGCGGCCGCCCGGGGCGACGACGCGGCGCCGATCTCGCACGACGAGGTGCTCGACGTGCACGACCTGCTGCGCGACTTCAGGGGCAACTTCAAAGACCTCCTCCGCTCCGAGGACCCTGGCGCAAATTAAGTGGCCTGTAACGGCCAGAGCAGGCCCATCCTGCGCTTCATTTCCGCCGGGCGCCTAACGGCGCTGACGCCGGCGTCTCGGGGCCCGGCGCTCGTCGTCACGCACCTTCAGGTGCGCTCCTCGTCGCGCCACCCGATCCTTGGCGCCGGCGGCCTGAAACGCAGGTCCCCGATCCTCCGGACTGGACCCGCTCCGGCCGTTTCAGGCCACTAGCTTGCGCCGGGGAGGCGCACCGCGATGATCTACCTCGACCACGCCGCCACCACCCCCCTCGACCCCGAGGTGCTGGACGCGATGCTGCCGTACCTCACCGAGGCCTACGGCAACCCGTCCTCGATCTACGGGCCGGGGCGCCGCGCGCGGGCCGCGATCGACGCCGCGCGCGACCTCGTCGCCGGCGCGCTGGGCTGCCAGGCGCGGGAGCTGATCTTCACCTCGGGGGGCTCGGAGTCCGACAACCTCGCCGTCCGCGGCGTTGCCCTCCGCAACGCCGACCGGGGGCGCCACCTGGTGTGCAGCACGGCGTGGTGCTCGACCTGGCTGCACACGATGCAGGACCTCGAGCGACAGGGATTCGAGGTCACCTACCTGCCGGTCGACGGCGACGCGCGGGTCTCGCCCGACGCGCTCGCCGCGGCGCTCCGCGACGACACGATCCTGGTGTCCGTGATGACGGGCAACAACGAGGTTGGCACGGTCGAGCCCGTGCGCGAGCTGGCGGCCATCACCCATGAGCGCAGCCAGGCCTACTTCCACACCGATGCGGTCCAGGCGTTCGGGAGGGTGCCGGTTGGCGTCGACGACCTGGGCGTGGACCTGCTGACCATCTCGGCGCACAAGATCCACGGCCCCAAGGGCGCGGGTTGCCTCTACGTCAGGATGGGCACGCGCATCCAGCCGCTGATCACGGGAGGGGGACACGAGCGCAATCGCCGTGCCGGCACCGAGAACGTCGCGGGCATCGTGGGATTGGCCAAGGCGGTCGAGGTGGCGGTGCGCGACTTCGACCGGGACGCCGCCCACGTCACGTCGGTGCGGGATCGCCTGGTCGACGGCGTCACGGGCGCCGTGGAGGGCGCTAGGCTGACAGGCCACCCCACGGAGCGCCTGCCGCAGTCGGCCAGCTTCCTGATCCCCGGCGTCGAAGGCGACAGCCTGCTCATGGTCCTGGACCGCGAGGGGTTGTACGCCTCCAGTGGCTCGGCCTGCACGTCCGGTTCGCTGGAGCCGTCCCACGTGCTGCTGGCGATGGGTTTCTCGCCCCAGGAGGCGCTGGGGAGCCTGCGGCTGACGGTGGGCAAGCGCACCGAGGAGGCGGAGGTCGACGCCGCCGTCGAGATCATCCAGACCGCCGTCGCCCAGCTCCGCACCTGACGGAGGTAAAGACCCGGCACAGGTCTGTCACGGAGCGGTAAACGACCGGCGCGGGCCGGGGCCGGCTGACTACGCTCGGTCCTTGTGATCCACTTCAGCCGCATCCGCGATGGCGCCCTGGCCGCGGCCGGGAGCGCCCTCAGGAAGGTCAACCAGCCCGCCGAGCCGTCGGCGGTCGCCGCCGGCGAGGACATGTCCGACATGGGCTGGGGGGCGGTCCAGAAGACGGTCACCAACGCATTCCATCGCCACGGCTACAGCGTCCTGCCCGCGTCCGCGAGCGATTCCCCCGTCGACCTCGTCCTGCATCGTGGCGACGACCGCGTCTTCGTCCAGTGCCGCCACTGGGCGGTCTGGGAGGTGGCCGACCGTGCGGTTCGCGACTTTGCCGCCTACGTTGCCGGCGCAGGCGCCCAGGCCGGGTACATGCTGACGACCGGTCAGTTCAGCGACGAGGCCCGCGCCTACGCGCGCGAGCGCGGCGTGGAGCTCGTTGACGGCAGCGCCCTCCCGGCGCTGCTGGCCGCCGCCTAGCGCCGAGCGCTCTCCGCCAGGTCGACCGCGACCTGGGATTCGTCACCGATGACCTGCCCGTCCTTGAGGCGCACCATGCGATCGGTGGCGGCGGCCAGGTCGAGGTCGTGGGTGACGATGATGAACGTGACGCCGCGGTCCCGGTTCACCTGGCGCATCAGCCCGACCAGCTTCTGGCTGGTCTCGGTGTCGACCTCGCCCGTGGGTTCGTCCCCCAGCACCAGCGCCGGCTCGTTGATCAGCGCACGGGCGATGGCAACCCTCTGCTGCTCGCCGCCGGACAGCTGGGTGGGGCGGTGCTTCATGCGGTCGGCCAGCTCGATGACCTCGAAGAGCTCCTCGGCGCGCCTGCGGGCGGCCTTCTTGTCGCCGCCGCTGTAGCGCAGCGGGAGGAGGACGTTGTCGAGCGCGTTGAGCGAGGGCAGCAGGTTGAAGCCCTGGAAGATGAACCCGATCTTGCGGCTGCGGAACTCGGCCCGCTTGCCATCGCTAAGCCCACCGGTGTCGACGCCATCGATCACGATCGTCCCCGTCGTGGGCCGCAGCAGGAGGCCGAGGCAGTCCAGCGTGGTGGTCTTGCCGCTGCCCGAGCGGCCGACGATGGAGATGAACTCGCCGTTCTCGATGTCGAGGTCGATGCCGTCGATGGCGTGCACGGCGTGGTCGCCCTTGCCGTAGTACTTGCGCAGGTCGCTGACCTGGATCCCCGCCACTACTGCGACCTCAGCGCGATGACGGGGTCCAGCCGGGCCGCGCGGAAGGCGGGGATGACGCCCGCGATCGCCCCCAGCACGACGCTGAACCCCAGCGCGTAGGCGGCCAGGTTGGGAGTCAGGAGAAAGAGCTCCAGGTTCTGCGCGGCGGTTATGCCGTTGATGGTCGTGGTGATGATGAAGCCGCCCAGCAGCCCCAGGCTGCCGCCGACCAGGCCGATGACCACCGACTCGGCCAGGAACTCCTGGAGCACGTGGCGCGTCTTGGCGCCGACGGCCTTCTTGAGGCCGATCTCGCGGTAGCGCTCGGTCACCGACATCAGCATCGTGTTGACCACCGAAAGGCCCCCGACGACCAGCGCCAGCAGGGCCGACCCCAGTGTGATGGCGCTGAAGATCAGGGAGATCGACTTGAAGGCGTTGACCAGCTCGGTGGGGGACTGGGCCCGCACCCCGGGCACCTCCTTGTTGATCTTCTTGGCCAGGTCGTCGAGGTTGACCCCGGGCTGCCCAAAGACGTCGATCCCGCTGATCAGGTTGGTCGAGTCGACCTTGGTTGGTCCCGTGCGCAGGGCCGGCGGCAGGCTGTCGCCAAGCGCCCGCTGGCCGTCCCTTAGCGAGACGATGGCGAAGTTGTCAGGCGCGGTGAGCGTCTTGTCGAGGATCCCGACGACCTTGTAGTCGTGGCCGACGAAGTCGGCCCGCGGTTCCTTCGGCGCCACCGGGAGGAACAGTGTGTCGCCCACGTTCTTGTTGAACTCCTTGGCGATGTCGGACCCCAGAACCACCTCGCCGTCCTGGACGTCCTTGGGGTCCTTGCCCTTGATCGACGTGAGCTTGAAGCCCGAGTACTGGTCCTCGCCGGGGGCGGAGCTGACGATCTGGTCATTGGCGCCGAAGCTGAAGCTGGGGTCGGCCTTGGCGCCGGCGCCCGCGGTTGCGAAGGCGGCGGCCACCCCGGAGACCTGCTTGATCTTCTCGACCTTGTCGAGGCCGATCAGCCCGCCGCCGAACCCGTTGCTGCTGGAGTCGCTGACGGCGATGTGGTCCGAGAAGTACTTCACCCCGCCGTCGATCAGCTTGTTGTTCTTCTCCGCCATCGCTCCCATGGTCGAGAAGGCGAGGATGCCGATGGCGATGCCGCTGATTGTCAGGCCATTGCGCAGCTTGCGGCGCCAGAGGTTTCGCAGGATTTCCAAGATGGTCAAGAATATGCGGAGGAATTGGAGGTGAGCTGTGACCTGGATTGAGATGGGAAGGCTGAAGCTGGCCGGTGCCGGCCTGGCGGTGGCGGTCATGTCAATGACCGTGTCGGCGTGCACCCTGCCGTTTGGGGGCTCGGGCCCCGCCACCGCGGTCGGGCACAAGCTCCCGTTCGAGGATGGCGGCGCCGCGGTGTTCCTCGGCGAGATCAGGGAGAAGGCCGGCGGCGGCGAGGTCCAGGTCACCCGCGTGCTCTTCTATCCCGACCACGCCAGCTTCACCGTCGTGGCCGGCAAGGCCGGCGACCTGGACGACTACAGCTGGAACAAGACCACCGGCTGGAGCGCGGCCACGGCCCAGAAGATGAGCGACACCTCCCGCGACCTTGCTCGCAAGGCGGCATTCAACCTGAGCGAGATCAAGCCCGAGGTGCTGCCCGGTCTGAAGGCCAAGGCGGACGCCGTCAAGCCGCCCAACGTCACCTCGTACTTCATCATCGAGCGCAGCGTCTTCGAGCAGAACGCCGTGGTATGGAACGCGTACGTCAGTGGCGACCGCGACAGCTTCCGGCTGGTCGCCGACACCAGCGGCAATGTGATCAAGCAGGTCTAGGCTGGGTCAGACCTCGGTCGCAAGCAGGTCGTCGTAGGTCTCGCGGCGTCGGATCAGCCGGGCCGCACCGTCGCGCACCATGACCACGGCCGGGCGGAGGTTGTAGTTGTAGTTGCTGGCCATGGCCAGCGAATAGGCGCCCGCGGCCGGCATCGCCAGCAGGTCGCCGGTGGCCAGGGGCGGCACTCGCGCGTCCTTGACCAGGATGTCGGTGGACTCGCAGTAGCGCCCGGCGACCGTCACGGTCTCGGTCGCCTCGGCGTTGGCGTCGTTCACCTTGAACGCCTCGTAGACGGCGTCGTAGAGCTTGGGCCGGATGTTGTCGCCCATGCCGCCGTCGACCGCCACGTACGTACGCACCCCGGGGATCTCCTTGATGGCGCCGACGGTGTAGACGGCGACCGCCGCCGGGCCGACCACGGAGCGGCCTGGCTCCAGCAGCAGGCGCGGCAGCTGCAGCCCGCGCTGGCTGCAACCCTCGTTGACCGCGTCGGCGACCACGTGCACAAACTCCGTCGGTGATGGCGGCGCGTCTGCCCGGGTGTAGGCGATCCCCAGCCCGCCGCCCATGCTGAGCTCGGTTGCGACAAACCCCAGCTCGTCGCGGGCGGTGACCAGGAAGTCGAGGACGCGCTCGACGGCGGCGGGGTAGGCGGCGAGGTCGAACACCTGGCTGCCGATATGGCAGTGCACCCCGACCACCTTCGCCTGGGGCACATCCAGCAGCGCCCGCAGGGCGCGCAGCGCCTGCCCGGTCTCGACGGGGAAGCCGAACTTGCTGTCGAGCTGGCCGGTGGCGATGAAGGAGTGGGTATCGGGCTTGATGCCGGGGCTCACCCGCAGGGTCGAGCGCACACGGGTCGCCGGCGGCAGCCGCCCGAGCAGCTCCATCTCCAGCTCGGAGTCGACCACCAGGGCGCCGATGCCGGCATCCGCGGCCATCGCCACCTCCTCGGCGGACTTGTTGTTGCCGGGGAAGAACACCCGCTCCATCGGGAAGCCGGCGGCGCGGGCGAGGTGCAGCTCGCCGCCGCTGACAAGGTCGAGGCCGGCGCCGGTCTCGGCCACCAGCCGGGCGAGCTGGATCGATAGAAAGGCCTTGCCGGCATAGAGCACCAGGCTCTCCCCGGGGTACGAGGCCCGCAGCGCCTCCTGGTACTCGGCGACGCGGTTGCGGATCGTGGCCTCGTCATACACGTACAGCGGCGTGCCGTACTCGGCGGCCAGCGCGCCGAGGATGCACCCGCCAATGCTCATCCGGCCGTCGTCGTCGACGGCATAAGTGTCGGGAAACAGGGTGCTGCCCGGGGCCGCCGGCATGGGGCTGAATTCTATTGGCCCGCGCTATCCTGAACTGACCATGTCAATCGCGGTCACCAGGACCAGCCGGCTCAGCGGGAAGGAGCCGATCGTGCTCGCCGGCGGTGCCGGGATCCTTGCCGCCACCCAGATGCTCCCCGTGTTCTGGGACCACGGCGAGACCCCCATCCCACCGTGCGTCTTCCACACCCTGACCGGCCAGCCGTGCCCGTTCTGCGGCGCCACCCGCAGCTTTGTCTGGACGGCCCACGGCCAGTGGGCCGATGCGTTCCTGGTTTTCCCGATCGGGCCGTTGATGTTCGCCGCGATGCTGGCGGCCATGGTCTACGCCGGGTGGGCCATCGTTAGCGGCCGGCGCCTGCGCCTGGTGGTGAGCCCGCGCCTGGCGCGCGCCTACTACATAGGGCTGCTGGTGATCCTGGGGGTGAACTGGCTGTCCAAGCTCCTCTTCCTGGGCTACGGCCCGAGCCCCATAGCCTGAGCGCCGGCCCCGACCGCGCCGAGCTGGAGGCGCGCCTGCGCCGCTTCCTCGACCTGCTCCTGGAGCGCAACCGCACCACCAACCTGACCGCCGTTCGCGACGCCGGCCAGGCCTGGGAGAGGCTGATCCTCGGTTCGCTCGTCGTCCTCGACGCCCACCGTTTCCGCGGCGACGAGCGCGTCGCCGACGTCGGCAGCGGTGGCGGGCTCCCCGGGCTGCCGCTGAAGCTGGCCCTGCCGGGCATCGCCCTCACGCTGGTGGAGGCCGACCAGCGCAAGGCCGACTTCCTCCGTGACGCGGTCGCGGCGCTGGCCCTGGACGGCGTCACCGTCGACGCCCGCAGGGCCGAGGAGGTGGGCCGCGACACCGGCCACCGCGAGGCCTACGACGTGGTCGTGACCCGGGCCGCGGCGAAGGCGCCCATCGCCGCCGAGTACTGCCTGCCCCTGGTCCGTCCCGGCGGTGTGCTGCTGGCCCTGGCCCGGCTCGATGACTGGCGCGCCGCCTCCCGCGCGGTCGGCCAGCTCGGGGGCAGGCTCCGCCCCGACCGCGGCGGCGTGGTGGTGGTGGAGAAGGTCAGGCCAACCCCGGACGCCTATCCGCGGCGGGTGGGAGTCCCGGGGAAGCGCCCGCTCTAGCCCTCCTCCATTGCGCTGGCACCGGCCCCGGCGGCGGCGCCGTTCCCCGGCGTGACCCGCCGGAAGGTCTCGAGCCGGCCGCGCCGCAGCGCCACCAGCAGCTCCTCGTCGACGTTGAGCACGTGGTTGCTGTCGGGGTGCCACGACTCGGCGTCGCTGTTGCGCACCGCCATCAGCTTGATCTCCTGCTCCTCGAGCCAGGCGTGGGTCTTGCCCGCCGCCTCGGAGCCCGCCTCCACCCTGGCCTCGGCCAGCAACCAGAGGTCCTCGTGGTGGCGGATCATCGTCTTAACGTCGCTGCCCAGCGCCGCCGCGGCGAAGTATGGCGCCGCGATCGAGGAGACCGACCTGCACGCGTGGATGCCGAACTGCAGCTCAGCCCGCGCGGCCAGCTCGGTGTCGAAGATGCGCGCCACCAGCCGGGCCTCGGGGTTGAGCTCGCGGGAGGCCAGCGCGATCTCCAGGTTGGTGACGTCGTTCTCGGTGGTGGCGATCACCGCCCGCGCCCGCTCCACGCCCAGCAGGCGCAGGTTGTCGGCGACCAGCGCGTCGCCCGCCAGCAGCGGGACTCCCAGCCGCCGGGTGGGCTCGACGTAGCCGCGGTCGTCGGGGATGTCGCAGGCGGTCACCTCGTGGCCCTGGCTGAGGAGGTGCTCGATCACCCGGAAGCCGATGTTGCCGACGCCGCACACCACGAAGTGCCCGCGGTTGGTGCCATCGGGAACGCCCAGGGCGGCCTGGATGCGCGCCCCCACGACAGCGTCGGTGACCAGCGCGTAGAACGCCGCCAGCGACGTCGCGCCCAGGAACATCAGCACCATGCCCATGACCTTGATCTCCCACGGCTGGGTGAGGAGGTTGAGGTCGCCGTAACCGACCGTGGTCATGGTGGTCACCGTGAAGTAGGCGGCGTCGATGGGGCTGAAGCCCGCCAGGTACCAGAAGGCGACGCTGCTGATCGTGATCACCACCCCGACCGCCGCCAGCACGGTGGCCAGCCGGCGGTCCCACAGGATCCGCACCGCCTGCTCGAGGGTCCGGGCCCGGCTGCGCCGCGCGGCGCGGGCGGCAGCGCCGCCATCCTGCAGCACCAGGTCACCCGCCAGGCGGGCCAGCACGCTGGCTTCCTCCGAGGGCGCCTCGCGCAGCATCAGCCGTCGGTCCCACACGGTGAGCGTTTCGGTGGACTCGCCCAGCGCCTCCGTCACCAGGAACGGCGCTGCCACGCCCGCCAGGCTCATCACCTCGGTGTTGCTGAGTAGGGCGCTGGCGCGGTGGGCCAGCTCGATGTTGAACATCCGCAGGACGACCCGGATGTCGGAGTTGCGCTCCTTCGCCTCCAGGGCCGCCCGGAGGTTGCCCAGGTCGGCGTCCTCGGTGAGCACCAGGCAGCGTGCCTCTCGGACCCCGGCGGCCACCAGGTCGTCCTCCACCTCGGAGCTGCCGTCCACGACGCGGGCGCCGGCGGCCCGGACCCGGGCGGCGAAATCGCGGTGCGCCGCGGGTGCCAGCACGGTGACCGACTCGCCCAGCTCGCAGAGCACCTCCGCCACGCGCAGGCCCAGCTGCCCCAGGCCGCAGACGATGTAATGCCCCGCGAGCGTGGCGGTCTTGGACCTCCGGGACGCTGCGGTCGCTGGCATCAGTGGCGAGAATAAACCTCACCACCCCCAGAGGAGAAGACGGACTGGCGACCAACGAAGAGACGCTCGAGGGCACGGTCACCGTGCTCTTCACCGACGTCGTGGGCTCCACCGAGCTCCGTAACCAGCGGGGCGACGACGCCGCCCGGCGCATCCTGCGGGCCCAGGAGGAGGTGGTGCGGGCGCAGCTGGAGGCCCATGCCGGTCGCGAGGTGAAGGCCCTGGGCGACGGCTTCATGGTGGCCTTCGCGTCCGCACGCCGCGCCGTGCAGTGCAGCGTGGGCATCCAGCGGGCGATCCATCGCTACAACCACGACCACCCCGACGACCAGGTCCAGGTCCGCATCGGCCTCAACAGCGGCGAGGTCAGCCAGGAGGACGGCGACCTCTTTGGCGCCGCGGTCAACGCCGCCGCACGGGTGGCGGCCAAGGCCGGGGGCGGGGAGGTGCTGGTCGCCGGCGTCGTCAAGCAGCTGGCCGGCAAGGTGCCGGATATCGAGTTCCTCGACCGGGGCAGGTTCCGACTCAAGGGCTTCGACGAGCGGTGGCAGCTCTTCCAGCTGACGTGGGAGGAGGACCACGACCACGCTCCGACCACGCAGCAGCCGTCGCTGGTCGAGCGGACGCCGCTGGTCGCGCGCAACGCGGAGCGGGCCGAGCTGATCGCCGCCCTCGACGCCGCCGCGGCCGGTCGTGGCTCGCTGGTGATGATCGGCGGCGAGCCCGGCGTGGGCAAGACGCGGCTTGCCGAGGAGGTTATGGCGGAGGCTCAGCGCCGTGACTACCTCACCCTTATCGGCCGCTGCTTCGAGAGCGAGGGCACGCCGCCGTACCAGCCGTTCATCGAGGTGGTGGAGATGGCCGCCGCCCAGGTCGAGCCGGAGCGGCTGCGGGCGGCGCTCGGCGAGTCGGCCGGGGAGATCGCCCGCCTGATGCCGGAGCTGCGACGCCGCTTCCCCGACATCCCCGAGCCGCTGGACCTGCCCCCCGAGCAGGAGCGTCGCTACCTCTTCAACAGCGTGCGCGATTTCATCGCCCGCGCCGCCGGCGTGCGGCCGATCTGCTGCGTGCTGGACGACCTCCACTGGGCCGACGAGGCGTCCCTGCTGCTCCTCGAGCACATCGCCCAGAACCTGCCTCAGCTCAGCGTGCTGGCCATCGGCACCTACCGCGACGTCGAGCTCGACCTCGGCAGGCCGCTGGCGCGGACGCTCGACGGCCTCCTCCGCCAGCGCCTGGCGGGGCGCGTGTCCCTCAAGCGGCTGGACGCCCGTGGGGTGCGCGCCATGCTGGAGGTGCTTGGCGGCGGCGACCCGCCCCCGGCGCTGGTCGACGTGATCTATAGCGAGACCGAGGGCAACCCGTTCTTCGTGGAGGAGGTGTTCAAGCACCTGCACGAGGGTGGCCAGCTCTTCGACGCCGGGGGCGGCTGGCGCACCGATCTGGTGGTCGGCGAGCTCGACGTGCCGGAGAGCGTGCGGCTGGTCATTGGCCGACGGCTGGAGCGCCTGTCGGAGACGGCCCGGGCGGCGCTGGCGGCGGCGGCGGTGATCGGCCGCGGGTTCAGCTTCTCGCTGCTCACCAGGATGCAGACCGAGCTGGGCGAGGACGTCCTGTTCGACGCGCTCGACGAGGCCGAGCGCGCCCGGCTGCTGACGTCGACCGCAGAGGGCCGCGAGGTCACCTTCCTGTTTGCCCACGAGCTCATCCGGCAGACGCTGCTGAGCGGGGTGTCGACGCTCAGGCGGCAGCGCCTGCACCAGCAGGTCGCCGCGGCGATGGAGGCGGTCTACGGCGACCAGGTCGACCGACGCGCCGCCGAGCTGGCCCACCACCTGCTCGAGGCCGGGGTCGCCGCCGCTCCCGGCAAGGCGGCGCACTACCTGACCGTTGCCGGCGAGCGGGCCCTGGAGTCGGCGGCGTTCACCCAGGCGTTGCGGTTCTTCGAGAACGCGCTCCAGGTGATGGAGGATGACGACCGGCTGGGCCGCGCCCGGGCACTGTCGGGGCTCGGAGCGGCCCACCGCAGCCTGGGCCAATGGGAGAAGTCGCGGGCGGCATGGAGCACCGCGATCGACATCTACGAGGAGCTCGGTGAAGTCGAAACGGTCGGACGCAACTCGTATGACATGGCGATCGCGCTGGCGTGGGCGTTCAAATGGGAGGAGTGCCTGCTGGTGGCCGGGCGGGGGCTGCAGGCGCTGGGCGACCGGCCGTCGACGGGACGCGCCGCGCTGCTGGGCCTGAGCGGCCTGATCGTCTCGCTGGCGGGTACCTACGGCCCGGGTGACCAGATGACGCGGGAGGCGGTGGAGCTGGGCGAGGCCCTTGACGACCAGACCGCGCTGGCTGCCGCGTACGGGGTGCGCGCCATTCACCACTGGGCGTACCTCGAGCTCAGTGACGCGGTGCAGCTGGGGACGAAGGCGATGGCCCTGTCGCGCGAGCGCGGCAACCTCTGGAATGTCGCCGACGTGGGGACGTTCGTGGCGTTCGCGAAGCAGATGATGGGGGACGTTGACGGCGCCAGGGCCCTGGTCGACGAGCTCGAGGAGATCACGGCCAGCATCGGGCACATCCAGGCCCAGAACCTGGTGCGACGGGTGCGCAACCTCTGCACCGACTACGCCACCGCGGAGGAGTGGGCCGGCGTGGCGGGCGACGACCTCGAGCTCGTGCGGGACCTCGAGGGCGACTGGCTGCACGACTCCTACGCCTACCTCGGCATGGCGGCGTTCCGCACCGGGGATTGGGACCTGGCGATCCAGCACTTCCGCCGCTCCGCCGACGAGGCCGCCAGGTCGGCGCCGTGGATCTGGGACGCCGTCTATCCCGCCCTCCTGGTGGTCGCACTGGCCTACGCGGGCGCCCGCGATGAGGCGCTGGAGATCCTCGACCGCTGCCAGGGTGACATGCCGGTGGCGGGGCAGCCCACCAGCCTGGGCAGCTGGGGACTGCTGGTGGCCGCTGGCGAGGCCCTCTTCCTGCTGGGCGAGAACGCCCGGTTGGCGGATCTCTACGCCCCGCTCCAGGACGGCCTCGCCACCGGCGCCCGGACCGGGTACGCCACCCGCCTGGTGGTCCTGGTGGCGGCGATGTCGGCGGCGGCGGGCGGCGACTTCGAGGCGGCCGAGAAGCACCTGGCGGAGGCCCGCGCCCAGGCTGCAGGTCGGCGTGCCATGGAGATCGGCGACATTGACTACTTCGAGGCTCGGATCCGCCTCCTGCGCGACGGGGCCGGCGACCGGGAGGAGGCCGACCGCCTCCTCGACCACGCCATCGACACGTACGGGCGGCTGGGCATGCCCCGCCACGTCGAGATGGCGCGCGAGCTCAGGGGGCGGGTCCCCGCCTAGGCCGGTCCCCGGCTACGCGATCCAGGCCGGGCGGGCGTTGGCGTCCAGGTCCGCGCCCCACGTCAAGCGCTTCGGCTCGCCCTTCCCGTCGGCGGTGACACTCCAGAGGTCGAGCGTGCCGCCGTGCGCCGAGATGAACACCAGGCGCTGACCGTCGGGTGACCACTGCGGCTGGCGGACGTCGCCGAACGACGTGATCGCCGACGCGCCTGAGCCGTCCAGCGCCCCCACGTCGACGTCGGACCCGCCGCCACGGCGCATCACGAAGGCCAGCCGGCCGCCGGGCCCGGGCGCCGGTGGCGAGGCCGTCCTGGAGCGGGGCGTAGAGATCCGCCAACCGGGCGTTCTCGCCCAGCAGGAAGAGGGCCTCGCCAGCGGC
>JAXDLV010000144.1:0-11382 GCA_034666445.1 Chloroflexota bacterium
CCCACAGCTCCCGGGCCGCGGCGATGTCAAAGACCTCCTCGGTGGCGGCGCCGTCGGTCAGGCTCAGGCTCTGGCGCGAGGCCGACGCGTAGCCGACGCGGACCTCGGTCGCGCTCTCGCGCATGAAGCGCAGGTCGTCGAGACCGGCGCTGTCGAAACCCGGCACCGCCCCGGCGACCACGTCCTCGATGGCCGGCAGCTCACCCCCGGCGAGCCGGGCGCGGCTGGCCTGGCGGGCGGACAGCTGCTCGACGCGAGCGCGGCGACGCAGCTCCGTCCGGATCACCTGGGCCCGGGCGCGGAGGTCGTCGACCTGCGCCTGCAGCGGCAGCGCCTCCTTCTCCAGCGCGCGCACCTCGGCCTCGAGGTTGTCCGCGTCGCGGTCCTCCAGCGGGGTGGGCTCGGCGGCGGGCAGGTCGGCCCTCAGCCCAGCGGCGACGCCACGCCGATGACTTTGAGGCGCTTGTCGAGGGAGCGCAGCGCCCACTCGTTGACCTCCTCGCGGGTGTAGCCGGACACGGTTGGATCGGAGTCCTCCAGCAGGCTCACGCTGAGGGGCAGCGTCTGGGCCAGCTGGTCCTGGACCACGGCGGCGTACTTCGGCTGGTCGTGGATGGCGTCGTAGAGGAACTTGGTGCCGAAGGTGATGTGGCGCGACTCGTCGCGCATGATCGCGGTGAAGCCCGCGCGGAAGCCGGGGAGCAGTCCCTCGCGCTTGAGGTAGTCGAGGGTGAAGCGCTGCCCGGTGAGGGCCAGGAATCCCTCGATAAGGATGTGGTAGACGGTCACGCCCCGGACCAGCAGCTCGAAGTTGCCGGGGTCCTGGCGGAGCTCCTCGCTGATCTTCGCGAGGGTGCCGAAGAAGATGTCGTCGTAGGCGCGGTAGACGTGCGGCTTCTGGGCCCAGATGCGCTCGTGGAGGGTCTCTTCCTCCACCCCGACCACCTCGCGGTAGAAGCGGTCGAAGAAGACCATGTGGCGGGCCTCGTCGACCACCTGGGTGGTGAGGAAGAGCTTCTGCTCGGTGTCCGGCGCGGCGATGACGAACGGCAGGAGGTCGACGGTGACCTGGTGCTCGCCGATCCAGAACGACGCGTACGTCTTCTTGGTCTGCTCCGACTGCACCGGGTCGCCCTCGGCGAGCTGTCGCGCGTTGTCGATCTTGTCCTGGGTGAAGTCCAGCTCCTGGGTCTGCCACTGCTGTCGCTCCCAGCGGAGATACAGCTCGCGGTACGAGGGCAGCCGCTCCAGGCCATGGTCGAGGAGCGTGAGCACGTCGTCGATATGGGTGTTGCCCAGCTGGTCGAGGCTGGCCTTCTCTACGTCAGCGGTGATGGCCATCTTGTCCCTCCGAGGCGCCCTGCGGGCGGCAGCCGATGAGGCACATTAGCACAGCGTTTCTGACGGCCGCGTCAGTTTTATTTGCGGCCCAGGCGACTCCCGAGCTGGGCCGCCGTCAGGCCCACCGAGGTCCCGATCAGGGCCCCGCCTGCCACGTCACTGGGGTAGTGCTGGCCGAGGTAGGTGCGGGAGAAGCCCACCCCCACCGCCGCGGCATACAGGGGGATGCGCCAGCGCGGGTAGAAGTGGCTCATCACGGTCGCAGCCGCGAAGCTGCCCGCGGTGTGGCCCGACGGGAACGACGAGTCGGGAGCGCGCTTGCCCACCACGATGTCCTCGACCACGTCCTCGAAGGGGCGGCGGCGCATGAAGTACTTCTTGATCGGGCCCTGGGTCAGGCCCGTGGACGCCAGCATCCCGGCGACGGTTGCGACGCCGGCGCGCCAGCCCCGGCGGCCGTCGGCCAGGCCCGCCACCACCGCCACCGCGACCCAGCCCACGCCCTTGCCGAGGTCGGACAGGCCCCCCACGGCGTAGTCGGTCTCGCGGGTGTGGGGTAGGTGGTTGATGAACAGGAAGACCGATGCGTCCAGCGCCCGGATGCCCCCCATCCTGACCAGCGCCTGCTTCTTGACCGCGGGCTCGTCCGCGGCGATCTCGAGCGCCGCGCCGGTCAGCTCCTGCTCGGTCTTCTCCTTGACCTCCTCGACGGCCTCCGCGGTCTTCTCGATCGCCTCGACGGGGGCGGCAACGGGGGTTGGGAGATCCTCCACGGTATGCTCTGTCACCAGAACATGATAGTTCCGCTATGACAAAACCTGTATCCGCCATCATCAACCCCGGCTCGGGCGACGGCGAGGCCGACGAGATCGCGACGCTCCTCCGCGAGCGGCTGGGCGACGCGGCAGTGCACCTGCTGCAGCCCGGTGAGGACATCACCGCCCGGGCCCGCGAAGAGGTCCAGCGGGGCGCCGCACGGGTGGTGGCCGCGGGCGGCGACGGCACCATCGCGGCGGTGGCCCACGGCCTGATGCACACCGACACCGTGCTGGGCGTGGTTTCAACGGGCACCTTCAACAACATTGCAGCCGCCCTCGAGATCCCCGAGGAGCCCGCCGCGGCGGTGGACGTGGCGCTGGGCGACACCCTGGGGTGGATCACCGCCGGCCGGGTGGCCGACGAGTACTTCTTCGAGGGTGCCGGCGTGGGCCTGGCGGCAGACCTCTTCCCGGTCGGTGAGGCGCTCAAGGAGGGTGACTTCAGTGAGCTCCTGGGCGGCGCCCAGAGCTTCATGCGCCAGCACGCGGTGAGCATCGACTGCCTGCTCGAGCCCCCCACCCCGGGGAAGACGCTGCGGCTGCAGGCGCTGCTCCTGACGATCAGCAACACCCCCACCATCGGTGCCCGGCTGGAGATCGCCCCGGAGGCGGACATCAGGGAGCCGTGGCTCTACCTGACGGTGTACAGCCACTTCGGCAAGCTCGAGGCGATCGCCCACTTCGCCCTCCTGGCGCTGCGCCGCAAGGGCATCAGGCAGAGGATCCGCCGCTACCCGTTCAGCCGCGCCACCCTGCGCGGCGCCGATCCCCTCTCGGTCCACGCCGACACGAAGCCGGTGGGCGAGATGGCCGAGGTGGTGGTGGAGGCGGTGCCCGAGGCCGTTCGCGTGGCGATCCCGGGCTGACCCACCCCGGGCGACCGGAGTGTCGGCGAGAGGATTCGAACCTCCACCCCTTGCGGGACCAGCTCCTAAAGCTGGCGTGTCTACCGTTTCACCACGCCGACGCGGCTGGCGATTCTATTCTGGCAACCGCCGCTTGCTAGCCTCGGGGATGCCGGTCGACCCCGCCGCATGACCACCGGAACCGCGGCCCGCATGGTGCCCGGGCCGGGGCAGCGGGCCGGCGCGATCGGGCTGATGCTGGCCAGCACCGTATCCACCCAGCTGGGGGCGGCCTACGCCATCGGGCTCTTCTCCCAGACCAGCACGATCAGCGCCGCGTTCATGCGGAACGCCGTGGGCGCCGCCGCCCTGGTGGTGCTGCTGGTCGTCCGGCGCGGCTCCTTCCGGGGTGTCAACCTTCGCGCCGCGCTGACGATGGGCGTGATCTTCGGGGTGATGAACAGCACCTTCTATGAGGGCATCGCCCGGCTCCCCCTCGGCGACGCCGTCGCGGTGGAGTTCATCGGGCCGATCGCGGTGGCGGCCATCCTCTCCCCCAGCCGCCGCGACCTGCTGTTCGTCGTGCTCGCGGCGATCGGGGTGGTGGCGATCAGCCGCCCCGGCCCGGAGCACCTCGACTACGTCGGGCTGGCGTGGGTGCTGGCCGCCGCCACCTGCTGGTGCGGTTACATCCTCATGGGCCGGCGGATCGCCACCGGGGGGCGCCGCGCCGACACCCTGGCGCTGTCGATGATCGTCGCCTCGGTGGTGCTGGTGCCCCCCGCGCTGCTCACCGCCGGCGGCAACCTCCTGCGCCCCGAGGTGCTGGCGGTGGGGGCGCTGGTCGGGATCATGAGCTCTGCGATCCCCTATTCCGTGGAGATGATGGCGCTGCAGCGGGTGCCGCCGTACGTGTTCGGCGTGCTCCTCAGCCTCCACCCCCTGATGGGCGCCGTCGCCGGCTACCTGGTGCTGCGCCAGCAGCTCAGCTGGATCGAGGGCGCAGGCTTCGTCCTGGTGATCGCCGCGTCGCTGGGCGTCACCCTGCGCGCCGCCCCCGCCGAGATCGCGGTCGAGGCGCCCGTCCCAGCCTGACGGCGCGGCAATCCGCTGGCGCTGGAAAGGCTCAATGCGGAATCGGCGCTGGCGCGTGGGCGGTGATGACTGCGGCGACCAGGGCGCAGGTGAGCAGTATTTCGAAAGTACCCAAGGAGCCAGACAGAACCGCTAAAGGCCTTATGCGACGTCTTTCTCTCAGAAACGCCCTCAGGGAGAGGATGACCACTGACAGGGGACACGCCAAGCCAGCGAGCAGGGACAGCGCCGCCGAACCGTTCACAAGGGGCGCTGGGTAGGGCCATTCTCCCGAGGAAATGAAGAGGAGCAAACCCAGCACAGCGGCCGGCCAAACCAGCCCCAGGGTCAAGGCCACGTTTCCCATCTTCGCCGCGCCCTGATCGACGGTCGCGGTTTCCCACGAGGGCGCCGGCGTCCATGTCGCTGACCACGCCGCCGCACCCAAGATCAGGGCCGCCGCGAGTAACACAAGGATGAGCACGCCCTAGGAGGCTAGCTCAAGGGCAGCCATCCGCGGCGACCCTTCGGGCCCGGCAACAGACGGCCCCCATTTCACAAAAGTTCACTTTTCTTGACATCTCTTGTCCCGTTTGATTGAATGATCAGCCAATGTTGATTGATCGAGCAGTCAAGTGGTTCTAGCCGCCAACCTCCAGACCCCGGCCGCCCAGCAGCGGATCCAGCAGATCATCGACGCCACCATCGCTGTGATGGGCCGCCAGTCGTACGCGGGCACCTCGATGAAGGACATCTCCCGTGAGGCCGGCGTAGCCCAGGGACTGATCCACTACTACTTCGGCTCCAAGGAGGACCTCGTCCTCGCCGCCCTGCGCCAGACCTGCGACCTCCTGCTCGCCGAGACCCGCAACCGCTTCGTGGAGACCACCGGCGACCCGCTGACCCGTGCCTGCGCGGCGATCGCTGGGGCCCGCGACCACTGTGCCGCCCACCCCGAGCTCTTCCGGCTGATGTTCGAGCTCGTCCCCCAGGCCGCCAACAGCCCCGGGCTGGCGGCGGCGCTGGAGGACATGTACTCGCACCTCACCGACGAGACCGAGGCGATGGTCCACGAGCTCTGTGAGATGCTGCCCACCCCCCTGCCAGTGGCGGAGCGCGACATGGCGGCGATCATCGTCGCCGCCATCGACGGCCTCGCCCTGCGCTCCCTGGTGGCGCCAAACGAGAGCACCCAGGGCATGTATCGCGCCCTCGGCTTCCTCTTCCTCAGCTCGGGCGCGTCGAGCTACGCCGCGGCGGGCATGGAGATGCCGCCGGTGGAGGCGATCATGGCGCTGCTCGACCAGCCCGAGGTCGGGCTCGGCGCCGCGCCGGCGCAGGTTCCCCCGCAGCTCGTCCCGGACGAGGCCATCTGATGTTCTTCAGGCGCATCGGCGAGCTCGCCCACCGCTTCCGCTACGCGGTCATCGGCGCCTGGGTGCTGGCCGCGGTGGTCCTCAACGTCGCCGTGCCGCAGCTGGAGGACGTGATCAAGCGCGATGCGACGCCCTTCCTGCCGGCCAACAGCGACGTCATGCAGGCCTACACGACGATGGGCGAGAAGTTCGCGGGCGCCGACGCCGGCGGCTACGCGATCGCCGTGCTTGAGAACCCAAAGGGCATCTCCGAGGCCGACACGAAGTACTACCAGGAGGTCGTCGGCAAGCTCAACCAGCACACCGACCGCGTGGTCTTCGTGCAGGACTACATCTCCCACCCGGAGTTCAAGGACGCCGTGGTCAGCAAGGACGGCAAGGCCCTGTACATCCCCATCGGCCTCAAGGCGCCCGTCGGCACGCCGAACTCGGACGATGACGCCGCCTTCCTGCGCGGGATGCTGGGCGAGGACCGACCCTCCGACCTGAACACGTACCTCACCGGCGACACCGCGATCATCGCCGACTACCAGACGAGCATCACCAAGAGTGTCAGCCAGACGACGGTGATCACGCTGATGCTGCTGATCGTCATCCTGCTGGTGATCTACCGCTCGCCGGTGACGCCCGTGATCCCGCTGACCACAATCGGCATCGCGATCATGGTCGTCCGCCCGATCGTCGCCCTCCTCGGCCTCCACTACATCAAGGTGGCCGCCTTCACGGAGACGTTCCTGCTGGCGATCGTCTTCGGCGCGGGCACCGACTACTGCATCTTCATGATCAGCCGCTTCAAAGAGCAGATGGCGGCGGGCGACAAGCGCCCGGAGGCGATCGCCACCACCTCCCACCGCGTCGGCGAGGCGATCGCCAGCTCTGCCGCCACGGTGGTCATCGGCGGCCTCGCGATGACGCAGGCCAACGTCTCCCTCTTCAGCACGACCGGCCCCGCGATCGCGGTCGCCGTGGCCGTCACGCTCGTCGCGGGCCTGACCCTCACCCCGGCCCTGATCGCCGTGGGCGGGCGGCGCTTCTTCTGGCCGCGCCAGCCGGAGAACGACAAGCCGAGCCGGTTCTGGAACCGCGCCGCCGAGCTCATCGTCAGCCGGCCGCGCCGGGTGCTGGTCCTGTCGCTGCTGCCGATCCTTGCCCTGGCTGCGCTGTACCCCACGATGACGCTGACCTACGACGAGCGCACCCCCCAGCCGGACAGCAACGAGAACATCCAGGGCCTCCACGCCCTCGATCGTCACTACAGCACCGGCGAGATCCTTCCCGACTACCTGCTGATCGTGTCCGACCACGACCTGCGCAACCCCGAGGACCTGGCCCTGATCGACCAGGTCACCAAGAACGAGACCAAGATCCCGGGCGTCGGCCAGGTGCGCAGCTTCACCCAGCCGGGCGGCGACCGCATCCCCCAGGCCTCGATCCCCTACCAGGCCGGCGTCGTGGGCCAGGGCCTCGGCCAGGCGAGTGACCAGCTCAAGCAGGGCAGCGGCGGCATCCAGCAGCTCCAGGACGGCTCCGGCAAGCTGGCGGACGGCGCCAACCAGGTCGCCGGCGGGGCGCACCAGGCCAGAGGCGCGGTCGACCAGTTCATCGCCGGGCTCAACCAGGAGGACGACGGCCTGGGCCAGGCGGTGGGGGCGACCTCCACCGCGCAGTCCGGCGCCGGCCAGCTGCGCGACGGCGCCCGCCAGCTGTCGACCGGGCTGGGCACCGCCATCGACGGCGTCCAGCAGGCGGTCAACGGGCTGAGCCAGGCACTCGCCTACCTGGACGTGGCGCCGTCGTGCAACCTCGACCCCGGCTGCAAGCAGGCACGGGACGGCATCCACCAGGTCCGCGACGCCGAGCGCGACCAGCTGCTGCCGGGGCTGCGCGAGGCGAAGGCGGGCGCGGACCAGATCGCGACGGGCAACGGCTCCCTGGCGGACGGGCTCGGCCAGCTCCACGACGGCCTGGTCAAAGCTCAGGCGGGGGTGCAGCAGCTCAATGCCGGCGAGCAGGTCTTCAAGGCGAAGCTGGGCGAGCTGGCTGGCGGCGCCAGCCAGGTCTCGGGCGGCGCCAGCCAGCTGAACGGCGGCGTGAGCCAGATCGCGGGCGGGACCCAGCAGCTGCAGGCCGGGCTCGACCAGGCCGCGGGCTACCTCAACAGCGTCGCCCAGAACAGCGGCGCGACCGACACCTTCTTCATCCCGCCGGACAAGATCAATGACCCCCAGCTGGCGCTGGCCCGCTACTACTACATCTCCCAGGACGGGACCACCGCGCGGCTGGCCATCCTGGGCAAGGACGACCCCTTCGGCCTGCCCGCCATGGCGCGGGTGGAGAAGGAGCGCGACACCGCGCGCACGACCCTGCAGGGCACGCGCCTGGGCTCCGCCCGCGTCCTCTCCGCCGGCTTCGCCTCCCAGAACGACAACCTCCAGACGCTGTTCAAGCGCGACTTCACCGTGGTGGCGATCGCCGTCCTTGTCGGCGTGCTGCTGGTGCTCATCCTGCTGCTCCGGAGCCTGGTCGCCCCCGTCTACCTGCTGGCGTCGGTGCTGCTCTCCTACGCCGCGGCGATGGGCTTCACCACCTTCTTCTGGCAGGACGTGCTGCACAAGGGGGCCATCGACTGGACCGTGCCGATATTCGCCTTCGTGATGCTCGTGGCGGTGGGCGCCGACTACAACATCTTCCTGATGTCGCGCGTCCGCGAGGAGGTCATCCGCGACCCCCGTAACGGCATCAGCCGGGCGATCCGCCGGACCGGCGCGATCATCACCTCGGCGGGCATCATCTTCGCCGGGACGTTCGCCGCGATGGTCACGTCGCCGGTGCTCAACATCGCCGAGACCGGCTTCGCGATAACCCTGGGGCTGCTGCTGGACACCTTCCTGGTGCGCTCGTTCATGGTCCCGGCGATCGCCGTCCTGCTCGGCAAATGGAACTGGTGGCCCCACTTCGGGATGGCGCAGGAGACCGTGCGCAAGCTCGAGGACACCGGCGCGGGCAAGGCACCCGCCGGGGGCGGCAGCGCGAGGCCCCAGCCGGCGAAATGAGCCTCCGCGGCGGGCCGCGCCCGGCGCCGGCGTCGCTGACGGTGCGGGTCATCGTGGCCCTGGCCGGCACGTTCACCGTCGCCGCTGGGCTGTGGGCGCTGCTGGACCCCGTCTCCTTCTACACCACGATTGGCGCGTTCCCGCCGTACAACGAGCACTTCCTCCACGACATCGGAGCCTTCCAGCTGGGACTGGGACTCTCGCTGCTGGTCGCGCTCTTCTGGTCCGACGCCCTGCTGGCGGTGCTCGCAGCCGGGGCGATCTCCGCCACGGCCCACTGGGGGGCGCACTTCGTCGACCGGGCGCTCGGCGGCCACCCGACGATCGACATCCCGTTCTTCCTGGTCGTGGCGGCGCTGCTTTGGCTGGCCGCGGCCATCCGCCTCAGGGAGGTCCGGCGCGCCGCCGCGGCCGAGAACCGCTAGGAGTTCCGGGCTAGGAAGTCGAGCAGGTCGCGGTTGAAGTCGTCGGCCTTCTCGTACATCGGCAGGTGGCCGCAGCGGTCGTAGACGACGACCTCGGCCCTCGGCATCCGCTGGGCCGCGCGGTACGCGTGGGCAACCGGCAGGGTGCGGTCCTGGCGGCCCCATACCACCAGCACCGGGGCGCGCAGGGACGGTAGGTCCTCCCACAGCCGGGCGTCAGCCGCCATCAGCGACTGCGCCATCCCCAGGAAGTGGTCCGCGTACCCCGGCTGCAGGTGGGCCTCGGCCATCACGTCGACCTGCAGCGCGGAGGAGACGGCGGAGTCGTAGTAGGCGTGCTTGTGCGATTCCTCCAGCAGCCGGCGCCGGCCGATGAAGGGGCGGACGACAGCGCGCAGCACGGGCGACGCCACCAGCCCCCACAGGCGCGGCGCGCGCTCGAACATCCCGGCCGCGTCGACGCCGGTGACGGTGGCGACGCGGTCGGGGTGGTCGAGCGCGGTGCGAAGGGCGATGGCCCCGCCCATCGAGCTGCCAACCAGGCTCACGTGCTCGATGTCGAGGGCGTCGAGGAGACGGCCCAGGAAAGCGCTGTAGCCGCGGAGCGAGTAGTCCATTCGAGGCATCCCCGAGCGGCCGAAGCCGGGCAGGTCCACGGCGACCACGCGGTGGCCGGCCTCCGCCAGCGGCCCGATGTTGCGGATCCAGGCCTCGGCGTGGTGGTTCCAGCCGTGGATCAGCAGCAACGCGGGCCCGGCTCCGACGTCGTAGTGGAACACCGTGGCCGGCCCGACGCGCAGCTCTCGCGCCGTCAGCGCGGTGGCGCCGGTCGCCGGCACCGGCTCGGCGGTCACCGCCGCGCGCCGGCCTTCCTGGGGGCAGCCTTCTTGGTGGCGGGCTTCTTCGCCACCGGCTTCTTCGCGGCCGGGGTTTTCTCGATGAGGTCGCGGAGGGTCTCGAGCGACTTCGTGAGGTCCTTCTTCACGGTGCCCTCGGCGACCTTGCCCATGGCTCCCCCGGCGGCGCGCTTGAGACCGCCGAACAGGCCGCCGCCGCCGCCCAGCAGGCTGACCAGGTCGTATGAGTTGTGCGCCTTGAGCACGGTGTGGTCGCCCTTCGCCGTGAACGTGTAGCTGCCACCGTTCTCAAAGCCCTTGTACGACTGGAACACCAGCTTCCTGTCCTGGGCCCAGTCGATCACCTCGATCTCCGACTTGATGTCGGGGAGCCCCGTGGTCTTCTTCACCAGCCGGAAGCGGGAGCCCTTGCCGCTCACCTGCTTGCCGAGCGGTTTGTACTCGGTCATGCCGACGATGAACTTCGTGGCGTTGCGGTAGTCGTCCACGAAGGCGAAGACCTGCTCTACCGGCCGCTCGATTTCGATGCTGTTCTCAACGCTCGCCAACTGCAATCCTCCTTACGGTCAGGGATTTATCGTATCCCGGTGACCGCGCCGCCCTACGACCCCGACGACTTCGCCCGCGCGGTCCTGCTGCGGCTGGTCCCGCAGGGGTACCGGCTGATCGGGGAATCGGATGAGCGCTTCGCCGGGAGACGCGACGCTTTCACCCGCCTCGCCCTCAAGCACCTCGGTCCGCGCCCGTCACTGGTGGGCTTCATCGCGCCGGGGCAGGATCCCCGCGCAGCCGCCGCCTCACTTGCGGACTGGGCCGCCGCCAACCTCCGGCCAACCGCGGTGCAGCGGAACGTCAGTCCCGGTGTGGTGGTCGTAGCCCCGGACGCCTCGGTGGTCCCCGGCGCGGTGCCGGGCACGGCGGCGCCGGCCGCGGTCTGGACCGTCGACGCGGAGGGGGTGCACGCGACGGGGCGCCCCTCGGGGTCGCCGTCGCCAGCCATCCTCAAGGACGCGGACCGGCGCCTGCGCCGGGGGGAGGCCGCCCCCACCATCGGCCACATCGACGTCGCGGAGCGGACGATGATGAGCGGCCGCGGACGCCAGCGAGCGTTCGCGCTGGGCAGCGGCGGGGTGATCGTACTGGTGATCCTGGGCTTCTTATTCCTTCGCTTCATCGGCTCCGCGCTGACGCCGCGGGGCCAGCCGCAACAGCCCCCCGCGCAGGCCGCCGGCGGTATCTGCGCGCAGAGCTGCGTGCTGGTCGATCCCGCCGCCACGGGCTCGGGCACGACCTCGCGCAACGTCGCGCTCGGCGGGCAGCTGCGGCTGCGGGTCAAGGGCGCGACGGAGTGCCCGGCGTCGCCCAACCCCGGAGTGCTGCGCCTCGACGCCTGCGAGGCCGACTTCGCCAACGGCAGCGCCGACGGGCTCTACGTCGGCCGCGCCGCCGGCAGCTCCGACCTGGTCGCCAACGTGGGCGCCACGCGGGTCACCATCCACGTGGTGGTGCGGTGAGGCCGGCCCCGGCCGCGGTGCTCGCGGCGCTGCTGGCCGGTTGCGGTACGTCGGCCGGGCCCACGGCCTCCACCACCCC
>JAXDLV010000145.1:0-2653 GCA_034666445.1 Chloroflexota bacterium
CTTCCGGCCCGTGCCACCGGTCACCGGGACGCAGAGCGCGCCCGCCCAGGTCGCGGTCGCGGGCACGACGCCGACCCTGCCCTGGCCGGCGAAGGGCTCGGCGGCGGTCGCCGTGCAGGGGCTGGGCATCGTGGCCCGCAACGGCAGCGAGGAGCCGCTCCCGATCGCCAGCGTCACCAAGGTGATGACCGCCTATGTGATCCTCACGGACAAGCCGCTGAAGCCCGGTGAGCAGGGCCCCAGCATCACGTTCACGGCCGCCGACGAGACGCTCTACCGCTCCAAGCTGTCTCAGAACGAGTCGGTGGTGCCCGTCAAGGCGGGACAGCAGCTGACCGAGTACCAGGTGCTGCAGGGCCTGCTGATCCCGTCGGGCAACAACCTCGGCGACGCGCTGGCGAACTGGGACGCCGGGTCGGTCGAAGCCTTTGTCGCAAAGATGAATGCGGCCGCGAAAGAGCTAGACCTGAAGAAGACGACCTACGCCGACACCAGCGGCGCGCTGGAGGCGAGCGTGAGCAACCCCGCCGACCAGGTGGTGCTGATCCAGAAGGCGATGGCCAACCCGGTGTTTGCGGACATCGTGAAGCAGCCGGAGGTGACCCTCCCAGGGATCGGCCGCTTCTTCAACGTCGACAGCGTCCTCGGCCAGGATGGCATCGTCGGCGTGAAGACCGGCTCATATCCCACCGGGCTTGCCAACTTCACGTTCGCGGCCACGACGCGGGTGGGTGGTAAGGACACGCTGGTGTTTGGCGCGGTCTTCGGCCTCGAGACCCTCGCCGAGGCGTTCGACGCGAGCCGGGCGCTGATCCGAGCGGCGGCCCCGGCGATCACCCGGCACCGGGTGCTCACCGCCGGCGACCCGGTGGGCCACTACGACGCGCCCTGGGGGGGCACGGTCAACGTGCTGGCGCCCGCCGACGTGGAGATGCTGGGCTGGCCCGGGATGAGCGCCACAACGCGGGTGGAGCTCCGCGCCATCGCCGCCCCGGCGGGCGCCGACAGCCCGGCCGGCAGCCTGGTGGTGACCCTTGGTGAGCAGCGCACCAGCCTCGACCTGAAGACGTCGGGGCCGATCCCCGAGCCGACGAAGTCCTGGCGGCTGACCCGCCACTGAGGCCTGGCTCTTAGCCCGGCGGCGTCGCCTCTGCGGCCATCCGTCGAACCACCGCCTCGGTGAGCCGGGCGCAGGCCGCAACGGTCCCGTAGTCCAGGTTGTCGGCGGTGTCGGTCGGCCAGTGGTAGTTGGACAGCCGCTTGTACTGGTCGTAGGAGGCGATCAGCGCCGTCGGGTAGCCGTACCTGTTGGGGATGCACGCGTCGGTGCTCGACCGGGCGCGGCTGCCCCGGATCAGCGGCACCTCGGTGGCGGCGGCGCAGTCGGCGATGAGGTCCTTGAACGGCGCCGAGTACTCGCGCATCTGCAGGGTGCCCTCGGCCTCGACCAGGATCAGTCGCGGCGACCCCACGGTGTCCAGCGTGAGGAACCAGGTGTGGTCGACCGGCAGCCTCGCGAAGTGGCGACGCGCGAAGCCCATCACCCCCTCCTGCAGCGTCTCCTCGGCGCCGCATGAGACCAGCAGCACCCGCAGGTCCTTCACAGGGTTCTCGCGAAGCGCCCGCGCCAGGTGGACCTCGACGGCAACCGCGCTGAGGTTGTCGTTGGCGCCGGGCACGGTGTCGCGCATGCCGATGTCGGCCACCAGCGCCGTCGCGCCAAGCCCGAGAAGGACGCCCAGGCGGGTTACCAGGCGCCCGATGCCGTGCCCCAGCAGCGACCCAATCGACACCAACGCGGGCGCCGCCACCACCGGGAACCAGAAGGGGAGGCTGGTGTTGGCCTTCTCCACGCGGTCGGGGAAGCGCTCCGCCAGCGTCTTGCCGATGCCGGGGTGGAAGACCAGGCCGGAGTGGGCGGCGTCGTGGTGCGCCAGCACCACCAGGGTCCTCGCGGCATTGCGGTCGCCGGTCTCGGCGACAACGTTCCAGGTCCCGCGGTAGGGGATGAAGAGGTGCCGGAACCAGTGCGGCCCGGCGGTGACGTCGTCCGCCAGCCCGGCGGTGACCAATGCGCCACCGGCAAGGCCGACCAGGCGCCCCAGCCCGAAGCCACCCCTGCCCTGGCGCCGCCGGCGGCGCTGGCTTCGCAGCGACAGCAGGCCCGCAATCGCCCCGAGCGCGCTCATGGTCCCCACCGACCACCAGTACCCGCCGGTGGAGTCCTCCTCCTCGATGGCCACCTCGCAGCCGAGGTCGCGCAGCGTGCCCGCGATCCACTCTGCGGCCTCGCGCTCGCCCTCCGACGCCGACGGCCGGTGAATCGCAGCCAGCCGCCTGACGACGGCCTCGATCTCGTTGCTGTCGACGTCGACGGTCGCGGGAGCGGGTTGGGACTGCGTGGCCATCACTGGACCTCCCCTGGGGGCGGGTGAGGGGGCCAGTCTATCCCGGGCGCGTCTGCCAGACAGGGTGCAGCTCCATCCAGCCGTGGTGGGTGTCGAAGACGTAGGCGCCGACAGCGACGATGTGGGAGTTGAGCCTGGGCAGCGTCGCCGACGGGCTCGCGCCGGAGCATGCCGCAACGGCGGCCGCGCCGGTGGCCCGCCGGCCGCAGACGATCTCGAGGACGAGGTCACCGTGGGTGTTCTTG
>JAXDLV010000146.1:0-12124 GCA_034666445.1 Chloroflexota bacterium
TGGCCCCGGTGGGGGCGATGCAGACCGTGGCCCCCCGGGCCTCGGGCGCTCCCGGCCAGGTCTTCGCCGTCTACAGCGCCCGCGGCGGCGCCGGCACCAGCCTGCTGGCGGCAACCCTGGCCTCCGAGGTCGCCAAGAACCCCGCGCTGCGCGTGCTGCTGGTCGACCTCGACCTGCAGAACGGCAGCCAGTCCTACTTCTATGACGTCACCGAGCAGCGGCGCTGCAGCGTGCTCGGCCTCAAGCCGCTGGTCGACGAGATCCTGGTGAAGTGCGAGGGCGACCTGTCCCGCGTCGCCGTCGTGGCGCCCTCGGTGATCTCGGAGGAAATCCTGCTGGCGAAGACGTTCCAGCGCGACAACCTGCACGTCCTCTGCGCCCTAGACGACCCCGCCGCGATCGACGACTACATGGACCCCAGCACCCACATGGAGGCGCTCATGCAGGTGCTCACCGCGAACTTCGACGTGGTGGTCCTCGACCTGCCCAACACCGTCGACCAGTTCACGGCCCCGACCCTCTTCCGGTCGGACCGCATCCTGGTCGTGACCCCGGAGGACATCCCCAGCCAGATCAAGATCGCCCGCATGCTCAACCTGGTGCTCTCGCCGATGATCGAGGCCCGCGAGCTGCCGCTCCAGGAGCGCTGCTTCCTGGTGGTCAACCGGAGCAAGAAGAAGAAGCTCGAGGTGCCGATGCCGATCGGCATCGCGGCGACGCTGCCCGAGGACGACAAGTTCATCGAGAACTTCGCCGAGAAGCACCAGCCGCTGAGCAAGTCCGGCAACACCGGCTACCCCAAGGCGGTGGCCCAGCTGGCGCAGCTGATGGGCGCCGGCGTGCCCGCAGCCGGCCGCAAGCGCTGAGCGCCGGGCCTGGTTTCAGGCCCGGCACAACGCTGGCACGGACGGCGCCCCTAGCATGAGCTGATGCTCTCGGGCGACCTCCAGTACGAGATCACCGGCACCATCGGTGGCGGCGCCACCGGCACCGTCTACCTCGCGCGCCAGGCGACACTCGACCGCGTCGTCGCGATCAAGGAGCTGGCCCCGGCGCTGGCGCTGGACGGCGCCTTCATCAACCGATTCCGGGCTGAGGCGCAGGTCATGGCGGGGCTGGACCACCCCAACTGCGTCAAGGTGTATGAATTCATCGAGGAGCCCACCCGCCACTGGCTGGTGTGCGAGTACGTCGACGGCGCCGGCATCGACCGGGTCGCGGCGGTCGCAGGGCGGCTCGCCCCCGAGCAGGCGCTGGGGATCCTCAAGGGCGCCCTCACCGGGCTGGCCTACGCGCACCAGCTCGGCCTCGTCCATCGCGACATCAAGCCCGCCAACCTGATCGCCGACCGCGATGGGGTCAGCAAGCTGGCCGACTTCGGGCTGGCCACCCAGGCCTCCGACGGGGAGGACGACGGCATCCCCGTGGGCACCCCCGCGTACATGAGCCCGGAGCAGGCGATGGGCCACCACGTGGGCGTCTCCTCCGACATCTACTCGTGCGGCGCCATGCTGTTCGAGCTGATCACCGGCCGGACCCCGTACCGCGCGGACGGGGCGCTGGCGATGCTGCACAAGCACATCCAAGAGCCCGTCCCCGATCCCCGCAACGTCGACCACCGCCTGCCCGCGCCAGTGGCGGCGCTGCTGATGCGAGCGATGGCCAAGTCCCCCGAGGACCGTCAGCCAACCGCCCAGCACTTCCTGGGAGAGCTGGAGACCGCCGCCGTGGCGGCCTACGGCTCGGACTGGGAGAAGCGCGCGTCGATCGCCACCCTGGTGAGCGCCGCCGCCGCGGGCGCGGCGCTGGTAGGTGGGGCGGCAATGGCCGCGGCGGCGGCGCCCGGGCTCGCGGCGGCGGCGCCTGCGGCGGCGACGGCGGCGACGGCGGAGGCGGCAGGTGCCGGCGCCGGGGGCGGCGGCGGCGCGGTCCTGGGGGCGTCGACGGGCGGCTTCAGCCTCTTCGGCATGGGGCCGGGAGCGGTGGGGCTGCTCGGCGGGGCGCTGGTGGCCCTCCTGGCGACGGCCGGCATCTTCGCCTACAGCCAGGGCCTCTTCGGCGGCAGCCCGGTCGCCGTGGTCGCAAGCCCGAGCCCCACGCCCTCCGAGTCACCGGTGCCCTCACCGTCGCCGGAGCCCAGCCCGTCGCCATCGGCATCCCCGTCACCATCGCCGTCGCCGAGCCCTTCACCCAGCCCATCGCCGTCGCCGCGGAGGTCCCCCAGCCCGACTCCGAGCTCGAGTCCCTTCAGGCCGCCGCCGTCCGGGCCGTTGACGGTCAGCAACCTCGAGGTCTGGTACCAGAGGTGCCCCGGCGGCGTCTGCAGCGGGCCGTACACCAACAACACGACCCCCCCGCAGCCGGTCATCACGTGCGGCATCGACAGCCTCAAATTCGACGACAAGTTCGATTACCACAACCAGGGCGCAGCCATCCCCGTAACCATCACCTGGGTCGGAACGTATCCCGACGGAGCCGCAGACAATGCCGTCCGGGCGGATGCAGCCCCACCCGGGATTGGCACCCACCCGGCCGACGACCTGCAGGCCTACGACGACCAGGGAATGATCGTCCACGACGGTCCCGGCTCCAGCGGCACCATCGCCTTCCACATGAGCTGGACGGACCCCGACGGGACCGTCGGCGGCGCCGACTCCCCCGTCCTCACCTACACCTGCGGCTGACTGACCCGGCGCCCGCGTAGGGCCATTCGCCTATTTGCGTCCCGAGAACGACGGCGTATTCTTAGGCCCACCGCCGACCAAGAAGAGAGGACACGCCTGATGGGAGTCAATCGCTACATCCGCCGCCCCGGCGCCGAGGCGCCCGCAGCTCCCGCCGCGCCGGCGAAGCCGCGCGCCGCGGTCGCCCCCCGCGACCTGACCCCCATCAAGGCTGAGATCCGCCGCCGCGTCCTCGACGAGCAGCTGGCCGATCCGCAGTTCGCCGAGCTGGTCAAGGAGAAGCCGGAGCGCGCCAAGCGCGACCTCGGTGAGGTGGTCGATCGCCTCATGGACGACTACGCGCTGGGCGTCGACGACCGCAAGCTGGTCCTTAACTACATCATCGACAACATCTTCGGCTTCGGGCCGCTGGAGGACCTCCTCCGCGACGAGACCGTGACCGAGATCATCGTCAGCGGGCCCAAGCGGGTGTTCATCGAGCAGAAGGGCAAGCTGCGACCCACAAGCGTCCAGTTCGAGGACAACCAGCACCTCGACCAGATCGTCCAGGTCATCCTGCGACCCCTCAACCGCCCGGCCAACGAGTCCAACCCGCTGGTCAACGGCCGCCTCCCCGACGGTAGCCGCGTGAACGTGGTCATGCCGCCGCTGGCGATCGACGGGATCTCCATCAACATCAGAAAGTTCAGCAAGGACAAGCTGGGCGTCAAGGAGCTGGTGGCCATGGGCGCCATCACCCAGGAGTGCGCCGACTGGTGCAGCCGCGCGGTCGAGGGCCGGATGAACGTCCTGGTCTCCGGCGGCACGGGCTCCGGTAAGACCACGCTGCTGAACATCCTGTCCAGCTTCATCCCTGACAACCAGCACGTGATCACGATCGAGGACGCGGCCGAGCTGCAGCTGCGGCACCCGTTCATCAAGCGCCTCGAGGCCCGCCCCGCCAACCTCTCCGGCCAGGGCGAGGTCAGCATCCGCGACCTTGTCAAGAACGCCCTTCGCATGCGCCCCGACCGCATCGTCGTCGGTGAGTGCCGTGGCGAGGAGGCCTTCGACATGATGACCGCCATGAACACCGGCCACGACGGCTCGCTGAGCACGATCCACGCCAACAACCCCTACGACACGATCAGCCGCCTCGAGACCATGGTCCTGATGGCCAAGGACCTTCCCATCCCCGCGATCCGCAAGCAGATCGCCAGCGCGATCAACATCATCGTCCAGACCAGCCGGCTCAGCGACGGCACCCGCAAGGTCATCGAGGTGGCCGAGCTCACCGGCATCGACGACAAGGGCGAGGTCACGCTCGACACCATCTACAAGTTCGAGCGGACGGGGGTGGACGCCGACGGGAAGTACATCGGCGAGTTCCGTCGCGTCAAGGACCCCGCCGATTGCGAGGAGCGCATCCGGCTCGAGCTCGGCGACTAAGGCCCATTCGATCCCCGGCAGGCCCGGGAACGTCCGTCGATATATCATGGGCGGCGTTCACGAACGCGGAGTTTGAGGGATCACAGATGGTAGAAATACGCTGTCGTAGGGACCGTGTTCGGGGGATAACAGTCCCGTGCTGACGATCATCGGCCTTGGCCTGGCAGCCGTCGGGGCGCTCTACCTGATCGTCAGCGCCATCCTCCCGATCCTCCAGCAGGCCCGCTCCGACCCGTACACCGCCTATACCGGCAGCACCGGCACGGCCGCCGCCGCGGAGGCCGCCCGCTACCGCAGCCCCACCGAGGCGATCCTCGGCGTGTTCTGGCGAGGCATGGGCTCCAGCAACTTCAAGCGTCGCGTCGATGTCGGCCCGGACTTCATCTTCGGCTCCCTGCTCGACCGCATGCTGGCCGTGAGCCTGATCGGTGTCGGGCTCGGGCTGATCATCTTCGGCCAGCCGCTCATCGCCGCCATCCTGCTTTTCGGCGCCCCGGCGCTGACCTACTTCCTCGCGATCCGCCGGGCCAAGGCCTATGAGGCCCGTTTCCTCCTCCAGCTGCCCAACGCGATCCTGCTGGTGAGCAGCGCGATGGCCGCGGGGCGCAACTTCGTGAACGCGCTGCAGGCGACGACGCCCAACCTGGCCGATCCCATCAAGGGCGAGCTGGAGCACCTGGGCAACCGCATCCAGGCGCTCCGCGTCACCGAGGCCCAGGCCTTCGAGATGTGGGCCGAGCGCCTCCCCTACCCCGAGCTGCACACCATCAGCTCGGCGCTGGCGATCGGCAACCAGGTGGGGCTCGAGACCTACGCCCTGCTGCGCAGCCTGTCGGGCTCGATCCAGGATGAGATCCGCGGTCGCAACGAGCTGGAGGCCCTCACCAGCCAGGTCAAGGGCACCGCCACCGTCATCTCCTACCTGCCCGTGATCTTCGTGCTGCTGATCTATTTCGTCACGCCGAAGTTCGTGACGCCACTCTTCACGACCTTCATAGGCATCGTGACCATCGTGATCGCGGGAGGCATGAACTACCTCAGCAGGTGGTGGACCGCCCGCATCCTCAAGAGGATCGAAGCCTGATGGACGTAACCACCCTCGCCATCCTCGGCATCGTCTTCCTCGTCCTCATCCTGGTGATCGTGGGGATCATCGTCCGCGCCCGGCGACGCGCCGCCAAGGCCGCCGCCTTCGCCGTGGGCGAGGTCTACGACGAGGACAAGAAGCGCGTCCTGCGGCTGCGCAGCCAGGCCAAGATGCTGCCCGCCATCCCCCTCTTCGTGCAGGTCGTCAAGCGCGGTGACCTGCCCCGCCAGCTGGACCAGGCGGACGTCAGCCACGATGTGTCGGTCGAGGACGTGGCCAGGATGAAGCTGCTCCTGATGATGATCATGGGCGGCGCCGGGGTGCTCCTCGGCGTAATGCTCTTCAGCCCCCTGCTGATGGTGCTGTTCGGCGCGGCCGGCATGGCGCTGGGCTTCACCGGGCCGGACTCCACCATCAAGCAGGCGGCCACCATCCGCCAGGCCAAGGTCAGCCGGGCGCTGCCCCTGGCGCTCGAGGTCATCGGGCTGGCCGTGGAGCGGACCTCGATCGACGCCGGGATCGCGTACTACTGCCAGTTCTTCTCCGGCGAGGTGCTGGCCCAGGAGCTGGGCTACGCCAACCAGCGCGTCGTGCAGCTCAAGGAACGGCTCGACGTCGCGATGAGCGAGCTCCTGCACAAGAACCGCAACGACGACCTGTCGTTCCTGGTGGCGGCCGTGGGCCAGGCCACCCAGGTGGGCGGCCGTGACCTCAAGGCGATGCTGCAGTCGCAGTCCACCGAGCTCCGCATCAAGCGCGAGCAGGAGGTCAAGGGCAGGGCGCTGCGGGCGCCGGTGCTGATGACCTTTCCAACGCTGCTGAACATGCTGGCGCTGCTGTTCATCCTGGGCAGCCTGGCCTTCCTGCAGATCGGGAACGCGGCCAAGTAGGCGATGCGATGAAGGGGAAGGGGCGGCTGCGGCGCCAGGCGGGACAGGCGATGCTGGAGTACTCGCTGATCTCGGCGACCATCGTCGGCGGCTTCGGCGTGCTGTCCAACCTGGGCGTGACCCAGGCGGTGGTGGCCCGCGTGGCGGAGACGCTGCAGGCCTGGAACATCACGCTGCCGGACTCGCTCAAGCCCAGCGACATCAAGAACGACGCCGACCGCTTCAACAAGCAGATCCGGCTGCATTGAGCACGAGGATGCCACGCAGGGGCTCGGGGGCCGAGGGCCAGGCGATGATCGAGTTCGCCCTGGTGCTCCCCATGCTGTTCATGATCATCCTGATCACCCTGGCTGCCGCCCTCTCCTGGGCCGTGCGGATCGAGCAGCACAAGGTCGCCTACGACATCGCCCGCCACGTCGCCAAGCAGGAGCCCCAGAAGGACGGCAAGAACGACTTCGACCACGACCTGGTCACCGGCTGCTACCCGAACACGGCCAACCCCGACCTGACCGAACGCAACCACGGCGATGCGGACGACATCATCGCCTACCACTTTGGTGACAATCCGAACCTGGGCCTGGCGAACTCGATGTCCACCCCGCCGAAGCTGAAGCGGATCACGACGGGGCCACCGATCAAGGACCAGAAGACCCCGGGCGGTGACAACATCGACCCCAACTACTTCTGCAACATGTCGATCTCGGCAACCATCACCTACGAGCTGCGCGTGCCAGCATGGGAGGCGATCTCGGCGATCTACGGGGCCGGGCCGCTACATGAGATCGAGGAGACCGGCATCGCCGCGCGCCTGCAGAGCCAGTACGAGGAGCCGAAGGACAAGCCTTCGCCGACGCCGACATGATCCCCACCCTCCAGGAGCAGCGCGGCAACGTCACCCTGATCACCGCGGCCTCCATGCTGCTGCTGGTGCTGGTCGTGGTGATGGGCACCGCGGTGAGCAACCAGGCCGGCTACGCCACCCGGATGCAGGCCGCCAGTGACCAGGCCGCCCTCACGGCGGCGGTGACGTACATGTCGGTGATCAATGACGAGGTGGCCTTCGACATCATCGACTGGGGCCTCGGCTTCATCGAGCGGATGGCCGAGATCCTGGAGGCCATCGGCCAGGCCATCGCCGCGGTGCCGTTCCTGGAGGGGGTCGGCGCGGCCATCATCACGGTCGCGGAATTCGTCCAAAACGCCGCCAGCACGGCCAAGGACTTCTTCGACGAGGTGAAGAACGCCCTCAACAAGATCCTGGAGGCGGCAAAGGAGATCTTATCGATCATCAATGCGACCGTGGCCGCCGCCAACAATGGATACCTCGGCTTCATCCTGCCGGTGAAGGACGTCCTCCAGCAGGCGGGACAGTCCAGGTGGAAGCTGGTGGACGTGCAGAAGGTGGTGGACCACGCCCGAATACCGCTGACGGACAAGGAGATCCAGTTCGCGCTGCGGGCCCAGGCGATGCACACCATCTGGGGCACGCCGTTCAAGGACCAGGCCAGCGCCCACCTTGATCCCAACTGCAAAAACGCTGACGGGTCGGCCTGCCAGGTGCCCTCCTGCACCGCGGAGAACGGCACCGTCGAGAACAAGGACTTCTGCGACACTCTCGAGTCCCGGCTGGGCAGCCCGGTCGATAATTCGCGCGACATTTTCAGCCTCAACACGACGCCGGCGCCGGGCTGCACCGCGCCGCCCCTGTGGACCGACGCGACCAAGCCAAAGCCAGCCATCCCGGCGGGATCCTGGCACCACCCCTGCGACGACGTCGAGTGGGCCCGCGACAGCATGCGGGGCTTCTACCTCGAGGACGAGCTGTCGCTGATCAACCTCCGCACCCGGCTGAACATCAAGACCGACGCCAACACAGACTTCAAGTCAGACAAGCCGCAGCTCTTTGACGACGAGGGCAAGCCCGAGAACGCCAAGAAGGCATATGAGCTGCTGACCACCGCGGAGAAGGACCTGAAGAACTTCGCCACCGGCAACGACCCCGACGTGCACAAGTCAGTCAACGCCCAGGTCAAGCTGCTGCACGACTACTACGAGAAGATGCCTGCCACCTTCCCGGGCGTCGAGAGTGACGGCACCCCGGGAGTGTTCTTCCCGACCCCCCTGGGCAAGAACAACCCACGCGTGTACTGCGTGCGTTCCCTCGCCGACACCCACCCCGGCTTCGACTGCTCGGGGGCGGTCGCTGACAAGGACGCCGACAACTGCAAGCCCGCCGAGCAGCAGGATGGCAAGCCCCCACCGACCGAGGAGCAGTTGTTCCCTTGCTGGAACTTCTGGGGCTGGACCGACAACAACGATTTCAAGGACACCGTGCAGAAGCGCCGTGACCAGGGTCCGCTGCCCGACAACTACCCAACCGACTACCGTAAGACCCAGTTCTACTCGGACGAGGCCAACCACTCGAAGGCGCTGGGGACATGGAAGAACTTCAAGCTCGTGCCCAGCTCAGCCGAGAACATCCCCGACAGCCCCGACGTGAACGAGGCCTTCATCATGGTCAGCGAGGTCCTGCCCAGTAGCAGTGAGGTGCTGATCCGCCGGCTCAGCGGCGCGCCCGAACAGGGCAAAAAGTGGACGATCACCGCCAGCAAGGCGATCATCCACCGCGCCGACTCCAAGGCCGACGCGGTCCACGCCTCGAGCCTCTGCAACAACATCCCCGGTTCCCACGACGACAGCAAGCTCCTGGGCCTGTTCCCCAAGAACGCCTACGGCTGGTGCAAGGTCCTGCTGGGCGCCTTCGACCTGTTCGTTGACATCTACAACGGGATCCACGACTTCTTCTACGACGGGTTCATCAACCCGCTGCGCAACTTCTCGATCGACCTGCCGATCGTGGGCACGATCTGTCCATTCTGCTGGCTGGCGGACATCATCGCCGGGCTCGTCGACTACGTCCTCGGGCCGGCGCCACCCGACGCGCGAACTTTCCACGTCGTCCTGGTGACGGTGGGCTGCGTCCCGGCGGTGCAGCAGATCTCGGACATCGCGTCGAACCTCGACCTCGAGAAGATCATGAAGATGGTCATCAGCGACGACGCCTCCTTCAAGGACGCCGACAACAACACGTGCAAGGCGGGTCAGGCGGCGTGACCCCGATGCGCAGGCGCCTCGGCGGCCAGGCCGGCGGTCAGCGCGGCCAGTCGATGCTGGAGTTCGCCCTGACACTGCCGATCCTGATGATCATGCTGGTGGGCTCGTTCAGCGTGGGCCGCGCCGCGTACGACGCCGAGGTCCTACAGGAGGCGGTGGACGAGGCAGGCAAGGTGTCGGTCATCGACCGGCTGAACCCGGCCAAGGACGACTCCTTCCAGATGAGCGACCCGCAGCTGCTCGCCTGGATCCGGGTCACCGCCAGCACTGTTGACCCCACCATCGACCCCAAGAGCATCACGTGCGAGGGCCAGGGCCATAACCCGGCCTGGGACTATGAAGGAGGCGAGTACCCCAACGGCCTGGGCACCGAGGAGCACGGCGGGCTCATCTCCGCGGTCCAGCACATTGCCAGCGACAAACTCGGGCCATTTGACCTGCAGCTGCTGAACCCGAGCCTCGAGACCTTCCGGGTCACCTACAAGCACAACACCGGTTTTGGCCCCGGGGCGACGATCCCGATGACCTACAAGTTCTACGCGACCGAGTACGCGATGACCTGGTTCCCAGCTGGGGCGGGCGGCCAGGGCTCCCATACCAGCTGCTAGGCGAGACCCCGCTGCCTTGAGCGGCCGCCGGCAGGCCAGGCCCAACGTCGGTCGGCGGCGGCCAACGCCGAAAGCCCGCGGCAGCCGCAACGCCGGGGTGATCGTGGGCCTGGGAGTGATCGTCGCGCTGGGGGTGGGTGGCTACTACGCCTTCCAGAGCTCCACGGTCCCCCAGGTGGACACGACCAGGACCGCCTCCCTGGAGGACGCGCTGAAGGCGGTGCCCCTGTCCGACGTCGCCGGGGCCGACTACCCGAAGGTGCCGCGGCCGGTCGGGTCGGTGCGGAGCTACTACCTCCAGAACCAGTCGGTCACCTCGATCGTCTACACCATCAAAGCGCCGCTGACCCAGGTCCAGGCGGATGTCACGGGCGCCCTCGACGCCGCCGGCTGGGGGAACATCAGCGCCGAGCCCACGCCGGCCATTCATGCCGGGAACAGCCTCTACCAGGCGGTGTACTCGGACGGCGCAAAGGTGGTGCAGCTGCAGATCTTCGCCGAGGGTGACATCACCGCCACCGTCTACATCATCCAGACCAGCAGGGCGTCGCGGTGAGCCGTCGCGTGGCCGCCGGCCTGCTCGCGGCCCTCCTGCTGGCCGGCTGCGAGTCGGTCACCAGCGGCACCGCCGTTACCAGCCCGACGCCGCGGGCGGCGCCGTCGCTGCCCAGCCTCCTCGAGGCCCCGTCACCTCCCGCAACCCCCGCGCCGCCGACCGGCCCGGCGGCCACCGCGATCGCCGACGCCGCCCGGAAGACGGCCGAGAGTGGCAGCCTGCGGCTGCGTCTGTCGGGGCAGGTCACCAGCGCCACCGAGTCGGGCGGCAACGTGCTGGGCACCGGCGAGAGCGAGTCACCAACGCGCTTTCACCTGCTGCTCACGTTTCTCGCCGGTACCCAGGAGGTCAGCACGGAGATCATCACGATCGACGGCACCAGCTGGGGGCGCCAGGAGGGCCAGGCCTGGAAGCTGATCTCGACGAAGGCCGCCGCCGGGAGCGACCCGCGCGCCTACCTGAACTACGCCTCGCGGGTGAGCGACGCGCGTGATGCCGGCGCAGAGGACCGCAACGGGGCGCCCGCGCACCGGTACGAGGCCACCATCGGGTTGGGGCGCACCGGCGCCACGCCGTCGCCAGGAGCCTCGCCGCCAGCGGCCTCCGCGGGGCGGCTGGTCGCGTGGGTCGACGCCGCCGGCCGGCTGGTCAGCCAGGAGATCTCGGCGTCAACGAGCCAGGGGACGGTCAACTTCCGGATGGACTTCCTCGACCTCGGCGCGCCCGTCAAGGTTTCGCCGCCGGACGTCGCGGCCGCCTCGCCGACACCGTGAGGCCGCGGCCTTCGGCGCGTCGGCCCGCGGCGGGATCGAAACGTAGCGCACCCCGGTCGGCATGTGAGATGCTTCCAGCGTTTTCTGACCTGATCTCAGCACCCAAGGAGACGATCGATGGCTAACGGACCCGCCCTGGTTCAGGGACAGCTGGTATTCCCTCTCAACAAGGGCGTCAACTCCGTGGGCCGCCGGGATCGGATCACGAACACCGTGCCCGACGTAGACCTCTCCACGCTTGACCAGGAGCGCGCCGTCTCCCGCAAGCATGCGGAAGCGGTCTACAACGCGGGCCGCATCTCCCTGCGCGACCTCGGCTCGACCAACGGCACGTTCGTCAACGGCGAGCAGCTGGCCCTCCAGGTCGAGCGCGAGCTGAACGACGGCGACCGCGTCTCGTTCGGTGGCTTCGAGGTGGCCTACGCTTCCGACGCCGAGTGGCCTCCCGGCGTGGAGCCCGAGTACCCCTCGGACGAGCCCGAGGCGACCACCATCATCAGCCCCTCAGAGGAGACGGCGGTGGTGCGGCCCAGCGACGAGACCGCGGTGTTCGCGCCCGGCCAGCTGGAGGCGGCCGAGGCCGCCGCCGGCGGGGATGCCGGCGACGACGTGTACACGCCCCCGGCGGCCGAGGGTGAGGCCGAGGAGGGCGCCGAGGGCGAGGCCGTAGCCGCCGAGGACGAGGTGGCCGCCGAGGGCGACGCCGTCGCCGCCGAGGCCGAGGCCGTGGCGGAGCCCGCCGCCGAGTCCGAGCCGACCGGCGCCGTGGCTGCGAGCGAGGCCTCGCTGTCCTTCGTCCCCTGCACCAACCACCCCCACCTCCCCGCCGTCGGGCTGTGCCCGGGCTGCCTCGACCCCTTCTGCATCGACTGCCTGCCCGAGCGGGCCGGCCAGCCGCTGGCCTGCACCCGCTGCGCGGGGATCCAGCTGCGGCTGGGCGCGATGGTGGAGCAGCATGCTATGGCCGGCGGCGGCTACCAGGAG
>JAXDLV010000147.1:0-4188 GCA_034666445.1 Chloroflexota bacterium
ACCTACCGCCGCCACCCCCCGGGCGGGCCCCACCGGCGGCCGCCCTGGTGGCCGGAGGGCGAGCCATTCCCCCCGCACCGGGGTTCCTGGACCTGGCGCAGCCGCAGGCGGGGTCCCGGGTGCCTGCTGCCGATCCTCGTGCTGGCCTACCTCCTGTTCGTCCTCCCCGCGGCGCTCACGACCAGTGGTCCCGGTTACTTCGGAGGGAGCCTGGTCCTCGTCGCGGTCCTGGCCGTCCCGGTCCTGCTCCTCCTTGGAATGGCCATCCGGACGGCCGTGCGCATGGCCATTGCCGTGCGCGGGCTGGAGGCAGGCGCACGCCGGGTCGAGTCCGGCGACTTCACCGCCCGGGTGGAGGAGCGCGGTCCGGGGGACACCCGGGCTGTGGCCCGGGCATTCAACGCCATGACTGCGCGGCTGGAGGCGGAGGACACAAGGCGGCGTTCGGCGATGGCCGACGTCGCCCACGAGCTGCGCACCCCCCTCTCGATCATCCGCGGCGAGGCGGAGGGGATCCTCGACGGCCTGTACGCCGGGGACCCCGAGCACCTCGGCAACATCATCGAGTCAACGCGCACCCTCGAACGCCTCGTGGACGACCTTCGAACGCTGGCCCTGAGCGAGGTGGGGAGCCTCGAGCTCGTGCGGGAACCCGTGGACATCGCGGTGCTCCTGGACGACGTCTGTGAAGCGCACCGGTCCCAGGCGGACGCCGTCGGCGTCGTCCTCACGGCCACGACCGAGGGCGATGTCCCGGCGCTGGAGGCGGACCCCGTGCGCCTGCGCTCGATCCTGGCGAACCTCGTGACCAACGCCATCCGCCACACGCCGGCCGCGGGGTCGGTGGCGCTGTCCGCCCGCCGCGACGGCGACCACGTGACCATCACGGTGTCGGACACCGGTGCCGGCATCCCGGCCGAGCTCCTGCCCAGGGTGACGGAGCGGTTTGTCAAAGGCCCGGGCTCGGATGGCTCGGGGCTGGGGCTGGCGATCGCCAACGACCTGGTCGCGGCCCACGGGGGGACCCTGGCCGTGGAGAGCGAGCCCGGGCACGGCACCAACGTCCAGGTGACGCTTCCGCTGCGACACCCCTGATTCCCCTATACCCCCCGGGGTATGCTGATTTCCATGGTCGGTTATACGAAGGACAAGGCCGCGCTGCAGGCCCGGCTGCGCCGCGTCGAGGGCCAGGTCCGCGGCATCCAGCGGATGGTTGACGAGGATCGCTATTGCGTCGACGTGCTGACGCAGGTCAACTCCATCAAGGCCGCGCTGGACCGCGTCTCGCTGCTGCTGCTGCAGGACCACGTCGACCACTGCGTCGCCGACGCCATCCGTGAGGGCCGCGGCGAGGAGAAGCTCGACGAGCTGACCCAGGCTGTCGGCCGGTTCCTCCAGGGTTAGCTCTTCGCGGGCTCGATGTCGGGGGCGGTCTTGGCCCCCAGCCAGTCCATCCGCGCGCGGAGCTCCGCGCCCACCTCCTCGATCTGGTGGTGCTGGTCGGCCTGCTTGAACTCGATGTAGTTGGGCCGCCCTGCGGCGTTCTCCTCGATCCAGCGGCGGGCGAAGGTGCCGTCCTGGATCTCCTTCAGCACCTTGCGCATCGTCTCCCGGGTCTGCTCGTTGATCACCCGGGGCCCGCTTACGTAGTCGCCGAACTCCGCCGTGTCGCTGACCGAGTAGCGCATGTAGTTGAGCCCGCCCTGGTACATCAGGTCGACGATCAACTTCATCTCGTGCATGACCTCGAAGTACGCCAGCTCCGGCTGGTAACCCGCCTCGACCAGGGTCTCGAACCCGGTCTTGACCAGCGACGAGACACCCCCGCAGAGGACCGCCTGCTCGCCGAACAGGTCGGTCTCGGTCTCCTCCTTGAAGGTCGTCTCCAGCACCCCCGCGCGGGTGCCGCCGAGGCCCCGGGCATAGGCCAGCGTCAGCGCCCGGGCGTTACCGGTGGCGTCCTGGTGGACGGCGAACAGGCAGGGGACACCCTGGCCGGCGCCGTAGGTGCTGCGCACCAGGTGGCCCGGCCCCTTGGGGGCGACCATGCTGACGTCGATCCCCGCAGGCGCGTCGATCTGTTTGAAGTGGATGTTGAAGCCGTGGGCGAACATCAGCATCGCCCCGGGACGGAGGTTGGGCGCGATCTCCTTCTCGTAGAGGTCGGCCTGGGTGGTGTCGGGCACCAGCACCATGACGATGTCGGCGTCTCGGACGGCGTCCGCCGGCGTCAGCACGGTCAGCCCCTCCGCCTCGGCCGCCGCCCGGCTCCGGCTGCCCTCCTTGAGCCCCACTTGCACCACGTGACCGGAGTCACGCAGGTTGAGCGCGTGGGCGTGGCCCTGGGACCCGTAGCCGAGGATCGCGATCCGCTTGCCCTCGAGAACCGAGGGGTCGGCGTCGGCGTCGAAATACATCCGTGCGGTCATTGGCGTCTCCTGGGGCGTCTTGCGGCGGGCGGTTACAGGCGGTAAACGATAAGCGCCCAGAGCGGCGGGCCGAGCGGCCGGCCCGGCACCTACGGCGCGGGCACCCTCCCGACCGCCAGCACCTGGCACTCCGCCAGGCGGAAGCTGGGGCTGTGGATGGGGCTCGCGGGGTGGCGGTCGTTGCCCAGGAGCTCCCACTGGACCCGGTCGCCCGGGGGCAGGAGGGCGACCTCGGGGAGGCGGCTCAGGAACGCGAGCCAGTCGGCGACGAACTCGCGCTCCACGGGCGACAACGGCGCCGCGTGCGGGATGAGCTGGTCAAGCTGGCGGACGTCCAGGAGACCGGCCCCCACCAGCCATTCGCCCAGGCGGCCCCCGCGGGTCGAACCCGTGGACTCCGGCCGGGCCGCCACGCTGCGGCAGACGAGGCAGAGCCGCGCCACCAGGTCGGGGTCGCCAGGGTGGATCGACGTCCGCAGCATGTCGACGTCCTTCACGGCGACCAGCCCGCCGGGGCGCGTGATGCGACGCAGCTCGGCGAGCGCCTGCGTCATCGAGTCGTCGTCCAGGTACTGCGTCACGTTGGCGCACCAGGTGGCGTCATAGCAGTCGTCCTCGTAGGGCAGCGCGGTGATGTCGGCCACCCTCACGTCGCCCAGGCGCAGCCCGTCCTGGTCGGCCCGGGCGCGGACCGCGGAGACGTTCTCCGGGGCGACGTCGAAGGCCTCGACCGTTCCGGTGGGACCGACCGCCGCGACCAGCAGGGGGAGATGGCTGCCGGCCCCACAGCCCGCGTCGAGGACGCGCCAGCCCGCCTCGAAACCCACGGCCCCCAGCATCTCCGCGTAGGCGTCGCGGCTGGCCTCGAAATGCACGTCCAACCAGGCCGCGTGGCCCAGCGCCACGGTGCTCATGGGGCGTCCAGGACCTCGATGTCGATCGGCTTGAAGCTGCCGTTGTTGGAGTTCTCGGCCGAGCACGCGGTCACGCCGACGACCAGGTCCATCCGCGCCCGGAGGATGACGTGGTCGCCGGCCTTCGACGGTGGCGGCCCGATGTCGAGGCGCCCGTCGGGACCGACCTGCACGTTCATGAATGCATTGAACGTGGTGGGGATGCGGTCGGCCTCGATGCCGAAGCCGGACAGGTTGGTCGCCAGGTTCTCGAAGCAGCTGGGGTGGTGCCCCTGGTGCTGGTAGAGGATGGCGAACATCTCCTGGCTGCAGGGCGTCAGCAGGAAGTCGTGGCGACCGACCATGTCCTCCTCGATGACCAGCATCGGGCGGCTGCGGTTGGAGTACAGGATGCTGCCGGTGCCCATGTAGATGGTGCCGGCGTAGTCGATGCTCCGCCCCGACGAGAGCCACTCGCCGTGGTCGTCGGCGTTGAACGCGATGACATCGGCCACCTGCTCGCCCATCGGGTCAATCACCCGGAGCGCCTGGCCCGCCGCCAGCCTCAGCGCCGTGCCGGTCTGCGGGGGGATACGAGTTGTCGGGGTCACGGCCGGAAGGGGCATCGCCACTGCTCGTCCACCCGCCGCCCCGAGTACTGGCGCGACTCCGGGGCGCTGCCGTAGTCACTGAGGTTGGGGTTGGTGCTGCCCTGGAGGTTGACGTCCCGCTCCCGGATCCGGCGCTGCATGAGCTCCATCCCGCCGCTGCCGCGCATGGCCTCGAACTGCTCGTGGGGGTTGAACACCAGGGTCGGCCAGGCGACTCGCCGCGTCCAGCGCGACGCTCCACCGTGGAGGCCGACC
>JAXDLV010000148.1:0-9973 GCA_034666445.1 Chloroflexota bacterium
CACGGAGGCCCGCGCGTGAGCGCGGTCACCACCGCCCCGGCCCCCGTCCGGCGCCCCGGCGCAGCCCAGGTCATGCGCGACTACGTCGCGCTGACCAAGCCGCGGATCATCCTCCTGCTGGAGATCACCGCGCTGGCGGGGATGCTGGTCGCCCGCGGGGGGTGGCCCGCCACCGACCTGGTGCTGGCCGTGATGCTGGGCGGCTACCTCGCCGCCGGCGGGGCCAACGCCATCAACATGTGGTTCGACCGCGACATCGACGCGGAGATGTACCGCACCCGACAGCGCCCGATCCCCTCAGGGCGCGTGCGCCCCGTGAATGCACTGGTCTTTGGCGTGGTCCTCAACGTCCTGGCGTTCATGGTCATCGCCGGGCGTGCCAACCTCCTGGCGGCGACGCTGACGATGGCCGCGACCCTCTTCTACGTCCTGGTCTACACGATGCTGCTGAAGCGCTCCACCCCACAGAACATCGTCATCGGGGGCGCCGCCGGCGCCTTCCCGCCGGTGATCGGCTACGCGGCGGTGACCGGCGTCGTCGACATGACCGCGCTCTACATGTTCGCCATCGTCTTCTTCTGGACCCCGCCCCACTTCTGGGCGCTGGCGCTGCGCCTGAACGGGGACTACGGTCGGGCCCACGTGCCCATGCTGCCGCAGGTTCGCGGCCGCGCCGAGACCGGCCGCCAGATGCTGCTCTACAGCGTGGTGCTGACCGCGATCACCCTGCTCCTGGTGGTTCGCGGCTTCGGCGTCATCTACCTCGGTTCGGCGCTGGTCCTGGGGGCGGGCCTGATCGCCCTGTCCGCGCTCACCCTGCGGGACACCGGCACGCGGTGGGCGCGCCGGACCTTCGAGTACTCGCTTCTCTACCTGGCCCTGGTGTTCACCGCGATGGTGGTCGACGTGCTGGTCAGGGCCTGATATTCACTAAAATGTGGGAGACCTGATGGACAAGAATCTCGCTTCCAAGAACATCCGGATGGGGCTGCTGCTGTCCCTGATCCTCGTGGTGATGGGCCTCATCGCCTGGGGTTGGACGGTCGCCTACCTCGCCTTCGTGCCCGCCAATGGCTGACGACGAGACGACGGCCGCGGGCGACTCCGCCAGCCCCGACGCCGACGGCGCCGAGAAGGCGCGCGACACCGCGGCCGGCCACGCCGCCGGCGGTGAGGTCCACGGCGGCCACGACGATGGGGATGCCATCCACATGCCGCCCAACAGCTGGTGGCCGCTGGTGACCTCGATCGGGATCTGCATCGCGATGCTCGGCCTGATCAGCGTGAGCGAGCTGCCCTTCATCATGATCGGCGGCCTCGTGGTGATGTTTGTCGGCATCGGCGGCTGGGTCTACGACGCCCGCCGGGAGTACCGCGAGCTGCACTGACGACGGCTGCCGGTAGGCTCGTGCCGTGAGCCTGCAGCCGCTGCCCCTGGGCTGGTCGTTCGACCCCGCGATCGTGGTCGGCCTGCTCGCCACCGCCGCGTGGTTCGCGTGGTATCGCCGCGGCCACCCCGGTCCCGACGGCGGCAGCCCTCTCCTGTTCTGGCCCGGGCTGGCCTGCTTCGCCCTGGCCCTGGTGTCGCCGCTGGACTCGGCCGCCGACCGCTACCTGCTCAGCGCCCACATGGTGCAGCACATCCTGATCACGATGATCGGCCCACCGCTGCTGCTGGCGGGGCTCCCCCGGGCGCTGGGCAGGACCCTGCCCCGGTTCCTGGTCAACCCGTGGCTGACCGTGGTGCTGTTCAACGTGGTGCTCACGGGCTGGCACTACCCGCCGCTCTACGACGCCACGCTGCGCAACGAGGCGCTCCACATCCTCGAGCACCTGATGTTCATGGGCACCGCGGTGCTCTTCTGGTGGCCGATCCTGGGGCCGGCGAACACCAGGGACGACGACCAGCCGATGAGCCCGCTGATGAAGATCGCCTACCTCGCGATCGCCGGCGTGCCGCCCACCGTTGTGGGGATGACCATGGCCCTCGCGCCCAACCCCCTGTACGGCTTCTACGAGCTCGCCCCGCGGCTCGTGGCGGAGGTCTCCGCCACCCTCGACCAGCAGCTGGCGGGGCTCCTGATGTTCGGCCTCGGCAACCTCATCTACTTCGTCCCGATCAGCGTGCTGTTCTTCCGCATCGGCGAGGAGCAGGAGTCGCTGGCGACCGGAAGCTGAACCGACCGTCAGGTTATAATTTCGCGTTTTTCCCAGCAACTTCCAAGATAGGAGACGCATGTTCGGAACGAGAATCGTCAGCTTCCTGGGGATGGGGATCCTGGCATTCGGCATGGCCGCGTGCGGAAGCAGCTCGACCAGCGACACGGGCGGGGGCAGCGCCAACGTGACCTGCACGGCCTCCGACAAGACCGTGTGCGTCGAGGCCGACCCCACCAACGTGGGCAAGTTCAACCCGGCCACCTCCAACGTCAAGGTCGGTGACACCGTCACCTGGACGATCATGGACGATGCCAACCCCCACACTGTGACCTTCGACGACAGCAGCCTCGACAGCGGCAGCCAGAACAAGGGTTACACCACCACGAAGACGTTCTCGGCCGCGGGCACCTTCACCTACAAGTGCTCGCTCCACGCCGCGATGGTCGGCAAGGTGGTCGTCACCTAGACCCCACCCGGCTCGAAGGGGAGGCCGCGAGGCCTCCCCTTTTTTCATGCCCGCGGGCGCAGGTGGATGACCTCGCCGGTGCCGACCTCGACGCGGCCGCCGGCGGTCTCGAGCACCAGGCTGCCATTGGCGGCGAGGTCGATCGCCCGGCCCCGGACTGCCCCGGTCGCCGTCTGCGCCTCGACCTCCATTCCGATGGTGGCGCTCAGCTCGAGCCAGCGGGCCCTGACCGCCTCCGCGCCCCCCGCCAGCAGCCGCCCGTACCAGTCCTCCAGCGAGGCGAGCACGGCCGCCAGCAGCCCGGCGGGGCCAATGCCGGCCGGGCCGTCCGCCGCGTAGGCGTAACCGTCCGCAGCGTCGGCGAGCACCGCCGGCGGGGGGCTGATCGCCGAGTCGAAGCCCCCGGCCGGCCGTCGCAGGTTGACGCCCACCCCAAGGACCACGAAGGCGACGTTGCCACCCGCCGTCTCCGCCTCGGCCAGGATCCCGCCAAGCTTGACCTCGCCGAGGAGCAGGTCGTTGGGCCACTTGAGGCGCACCGCGCCCCCGGCGGTGGCGTTCAGCGCCTCGGCGACGGCGACGCCGGCGAGGATCGTGATGAAGGCGACCTCGGCGGCGGGTAGGGCCGGGCGGAGGATCACCGAGAACCACAGGCCCGCCCCCGGCGGGGAGTCCCAGCCCCGGTCCGACCGGCCCCGGCCGCGCGTCTGCTCAATGGCCCACACCAGCGCGCCCTCGGGGGCCCCTTCGCGGGCCAGCCGCCGCGCCTCGTCCTGGGTGCTGCCGAGCCGGGCGCGGACCGTCGCCGGGCGCCCGAACCGCACGGTCCGCAGGCGCCGGTCGAGGTCCTCAGCGAGAGATACTGATATGTCATGCATGGTGGTGAAATTGTTTCTTGACGGTTCCATCGGGCTGTGAATAACATGACAGCCTAGTCAGTTACGGCTGCGTCACGCAGGCCATTGGGATAGGGGATTTACAGATGATCCGGGATACGTCTGTCGAGATCGGGGAGCTCTACAAGCGCTGGCAGGTCGAGCTGGAGAACCGGTATGCGCGGCGCAACAAGGTCCGCTACATCGACCAGCTCCTGAATGAGCTGGAGCTGCTGAACCTGGCCGACGCGCCCGCCATGCCGGAGGACATCCGGCGCCAGGTCCGCGAGCTGATCCAGGGGTCGGAGCACCATCTTGGCGGCAAGCCCGCCAAGGAGCTCACCGTCCAGGAGAGCATGGAGGCCCTGTACGACATCCAGGACACCCTCCTGCTGGGCGGCGAAGAGGACGACGAGGCGGTCTGACGGCTGGCCGTCCCCGCGGGCGGCACCGGGTGGCGCCGGGCGGCGCCAGCCATATACTCGGCTCTCGTTACCCGTGCGCCCGTAGCTCAGCGGATAGAGCACCAGTTTCCGGAACTGGGTGTCGGGGGTTCGATTCCCTCCGGGCGTACCATCCCAAGCCCCTCCAGGTCGTGAAGCCGGGTTGGTCTCAGCCGGCCACCGCGGTGGCAGCTCGGTCCCGGGTAAAGACCGCGTAACCGCTGCTGACATCCTTCGCCGCGTACATGGCGAGGTCGGCGCAGCGCAGGAGGCTGCCGGCGTCGCTGCCATGGTCCGGGAACATCGCGATCCCGATGCTGGGCTGCACCCGGACGCGGTGGCCGGCGACGCTGAACGGGGAGCGGGCCGCCCTGAGCACCTTCTCGGCAGTCCGCACCAGGTCGGGCACGGTCTCGGTCCCCGACGGCAGGATGGCGAACTCGTCCCCCCCGAGGCGGGCGATCGTGTCCGAGGACCGCACGGCCTGGCGCACCCGGACAGCGAAGCTGCTCAGGAGGTGGTCGCCCGCGTCGTGGCCGAGGGTGTCGTTGATCACCTTGAAGCGATCCAGGTCGAGCATGAGCACGCCCACCGAGGTGCCCTGCAGCGCCGCCAGCTCCACCTCTGAGGCGAGCCGGTTGAGGAGCAGACGCCGGTTTGGGAGTCCCGTCAGGTCGTCGTGCAACGCCTGGTGCCCCACCGCGGCGTTGAGCTCCAGCATCTTCTCGTCGTATGCGCCCGAGGCGCGGACCAGGTTGGCGTCGCAGCTCTGGCCCACAACCTCCATGGCCTCCGCGACCAGCCCCCGCGGGCTCCCGAGGCGTCTGCCCTCGTCCCGCAGGGCCCGCAGGAGGTAGTCCCGCCACGCCAGGGTCCCCCGTGTGGTGACCGCCAGCCGGGTCCCGTCGGCGACGGAGACTTCGCCCACCCGTCCCAACCACGCCATCTCCTCGCGCGATGCGGCCTCGCCGGTCACCAGCCAGCGGGCGATCACCAGGGAGGCGAAGACCAGGGTGTCGAACTTGCGCTCCACGTTGGTCCGCGCGGTACGGAACTCCTCGACCGCGGCCAGCGACGCATGGGCCGCCCGCGCGGCGTGGGCGCCCAGCGCCAGCCCAAGGGCAACCCGTTCAGGCTCGACCGTCCCCCCTCCGCCCCTGCCGCCCTTGCTAAATGACACGCGAATAACCCCGCTGATGCGTGGGCCAGTGTATCGCCGGCGGGACGTCGTGGCCGCCTTCGTTCACACGCTTGAAGCATTAAGGTAGGCGCATGCTGACCATGGCCGTCGGCCACAGTGATGACCCCGTGGCCGCCGACGCGATCGCCGCGGCCATCGAGGAGGCCCGCGGCGGCCTCGGCGGCCGCTCGCCGCAGGCCGCGATCCTCTTCTCCACGGTGGAGACCTTCGACCCCTCGATGCTGGCGGCGGTCCAGGAGGCGTTTCCCGGGGTGCGCCTGATGGGGGCCAGCTCCTCCGCCGAGATCTCCACCAGCGGCGGCTACCTCGAGGACTCGATCTCGCTCGCCCTGCTGGCCGCCGACGGCGTGGACATCACGGTTGGGCTTGGCTCCGGCCTCGGCGCGGACGTTGACGCGGCGTGCAGGACGGCGGTTGCGCAGGCCATGGCCGCGACCGAGCAGGAGCCGAGGCTGTGCATCGTCTTCAGCGAGTCGTCCGCGGTGGACCCCAAGAGCACGCTGGACGCGCTCACCGCCGCGCTGCCAGAGGGCATCCTGGTCCTGGGCGGCAGCTCGGCCCGGAACGACTTCACGACGATGACGCCCACCTTCCAGTTCGCCGGCGACGCGGTGGCGCAGGACGGCGTGGCGATCATGCTCTTCTCGGGGCCGATCCGGTTCTCCGCCGCCGTGGGCACCGGCTGGCGAACGCTCGGCCCCCGGGGGCGGATCACCCGGGCCGACGACGGCCTGGTCCAGGAGATCGACGGGCGCCCCGCGGTCGAGTTCCTGGCCCGCTACCTCGACGCCGCCGGGCCGGCCACCTACGCCAACCCGCTGGCGATCTTCGAGGCCGGCAGCGAGGAGTTCTACCTGCGCGCCAGCCCGTCCTCCGACCCCGAGACCGGTGCGCTGGCGCTGGGCGGCTCGATCCCCGTGGGCGCCGAGGTGCAGCTGACCAGCGCGGACGTCGACGAGGTGCTGGCCGGGACCCGAGACGCGCTGGAGCGCGCTGTAAAGGACTTCCCGGAGGGCGCCTCTCCCGAGGCGGCGCTGGTCTTCTCCTGCGCCGTGCGCAAGTTCATGCTTGGCTCCCGCACCCGGGTCGAGGCCGAAATGGCGCGCTCGGTGCTGGGCGAGGGGTTCCCGATCGCCGGGCTCTACTGCTTCGGGGAGTTCGCGCCAGCTGGGGGCGCGCCGACCAGCAAGGTCCTCAACGAGACGTTCGTAACAGTCCTCCTGGGCACGTGAGCGAGGCGGGAGACCAGGGGAAGGAGAACCTGCGTCTCATCCGCCGGGTGAAGCGGCTGGAGGCGACGATGGACCACCTCGAGCAGCTGCGCGACACCAACGCGCGCCTGCTGGACCGGCTGATGGCCGACCTCGACGCGGAGCGCGCCCGCTCCCATGACCTGCTGCTGAACATCCTGCCCCAGCCGATCATCGACCGCCTCAATGCCGGCGAGCAGCTGATCGCCGACCGCTACGAGGAGGTGGCGGTGCTGTTCAGCGACTTCGTGGGCTTCACGTCGATCTCGGCCCGGCTGGCGCCGGCCGACCTGGTGGCCCAGCTCAACGCGCTCTTCACGGCGTTCGACACCAGCTGCGAGGAGTTCGGGGTGGAGAAGATCAAGACCATCGGGGACGCCTACATGGCGGCGGCGGGCCTGCCCGGCACCCGCCAGGACGCCGCCTCCGCCGCCGCCGAGCTGGGGCTGGCGATGCGCGACGCCGTCCGTCGCATGGGCGAGCCGTGGGAGGTGCGGATCGGGATCCACATGGGCCCGGTCGTGGCGGGGGTGATAGGCAGCCGCAAGTTCGTCTACGACCTGTGGGGCGACACCGTGAATGTCGCCAGCCGCATGGAGAGCTCGTCGCAGCCCGACCGCATCCAGGTCTCGGACGCCGTGGCGGCGGCGCTCGGCCGGGGCTTCGACCTCGAGGCCCGTGGCGAGGTCGACCTCAAGGGCAAGGGCCCCACCCGGGCGCACTTCCTCATCCGCCGCCGCTAGGGCCCGGGGTCAGGCGAGCCGCAAGACCGCCACGCTGTCAGGGCCGAGCTCCGCCGCGGAGGCGCCCGGCGAGGCGAGCAACAGCTTCGCGCCCGCGGGGGCGTCCACCGCCACCGGCGTGGCCCCGAGGTTGGCCATCACCAGGATGGCGCCGCGTCGGTAGCGCAGGAGCCCCTCCGCCCAGCGCGCCTCGATGTCGTCGCGCGGGGCCTCGGCGAAGCTCGCCTCGGAGCGCCGGAGCGCGACGAGCCGCCGGTGCCAGTCGAGCAGCGCGCGGTTGGGGGGTTTCTCTCGCTCGGACCAGTCCAGCCGGGAGCGCTCGAAGGTCGAGCCCGCCTGGGGGTCGGGCACGTCCTCCTCGGGCCAGCCGAAGGCGGCGAACTCCCGACGCCGCCCCGCGCTCACGGCCTCGCCTAGGGCAGGGTCCTGGTGGTCGGTGAAGTACAGGAACGGCGTTGTCGCCGCCCATTCCTCGCCGGCGAAGAGCATCGGCACCGCCGGTCCCAGCAGCACCAGGGCGGCGGCGACGTACAGGCGGCCCCGGCTCATCAGCGCGGCCGAGCGCTCCCCCATGGCCCGGTTGCCGACCTGGTCGTGGTCCTGCATGTAGCCGATGAAGCGCTGCGGCGGGACATGGTCGGCGCCGCGGCCGTGGCGACGGTCGCGGTACGCCGAGTGCTGGCCGCGGTACACGAAGGTCTCGCGCAGCGCGGTCGCCAGGTCGACCCCGGGCTCGAAGTCGGCGTAGTACTCCGAGCGCTCGCCGGTGAGGGTGGCGTGCAGGGCGTGGTGGAAGTCGTCACTCCACTGGGCGTCGAGGCCGTAGCCGCCCTGGCTCGTGGGGGAGACGACGCGGGGGTCGTTGAGGTCGCTCTCGGCGATCAGCCACAGCGGCCGGCCCAGCTCCGACTGCAGCTCCGCGACCCGGGCGGCCAGCTCCTCGAGGACGTGGAAGGCGGAGATGTCGAGGATCGCGTGGACGGCGTCCAGCCGAAGGCCGTCGAGGTGGTAGTCGCGCAGCCACGACGTGGCGTTGTCGATGACGAAGGCGCGAACCTCGTCGCTGCCCCGGTCGTCGAAGTTGACCGCCGCGCCCCACGGCGTCGAGAACCGCTCGGTGAAGTACGGCCCAAACGCGTCGAGGTGGTTTCCGTCGGGCCCGAGGTGGTTGTAGACGACGTCCAGCACCGCCGCCAGGCCCCTTGCGTGGCAGGCGTCGACCAGCCGCTTGAGTCCCTCGGGACCGCCGTAGGAGTGCTTGGGCGCGTAGAGGTCGACGCCGTCATAGCCCCAGCCGCGCGCCCCGGGGAACTCCGCCACCGGCATGAGCTCGATGGCGGTGGCGCCCAGGTCCACGACGTTTTCGAGGTGCTGGATCGCGCCGTCGAACGTCCCCTCGGCCGAGAACGTGCCGATGTGCAGCTCGTAGATCACCGCCGCTGCCAGGTCGCCGCCGCGCCAGCCGCCATCCGACCAGGAGAAGGCGGCGGGGTCGACCAGTCGCGAGAGGCCGTGGACGCCGTCCGGCTGGTGCGACGAGCGAGGGTCGGGGAGGGGGGCGCCGCCGTCGAGGCTGAAGCCGTAACTCGCGCCCGGGGGCGCCTCGGTCTCGACCGCGAACCAGCCCCCGCCCACCTTCGACATCGGGAGGCGGCGCCCATCCAGCTCCAGCTCCACCCTTCGCGCCCGCGGCGCCCACACCCGGAAGGGGGTCACCCGACAGCCTCCAGGAGAGCCACCGGGAAGTCCGCCAGGAGCTCCTCCACCCCGGCGCTGGCGCCGACCTCGGCGCCGGTGAGGACGTCGCGCCAGGCGGCACCGGGCAGCTCCAGGGTGGTGGCCGACCAGCCGCGCGCCGTCCGCGTGGCGAATCTCGGCGCCACCGCGACGCAGACGGGGTCGGGGTCGCCGCGGGTGAGGGCGATGACGTTGGCGGCGGCGGCGCCGCGCGCCGGCAGAGGAGCGTACGTCGAGCCGGGACCGAAGGCGCCGGGGCGGCGGCGGCGGAGCGCAAGGCCCTCGCGGATGAGGTGCAGCTTGGGCAGCCCGGCTGCCATGCCGGCCAGCACCTCGGCCGGCGCCAGGCCGGCCTCGAGGCGCTCGAGCATGGCCTCGCGGCGGGCGTAGTCGACCGGCCGGCGGTTGTCGGGGTCGACCAGGCTGAGGTCCCACAGCTCGCAGCCCTGGTAGATGTCGGGGACGCCGGGGCTGACCAGCTTCAGGAGGCTGATCGCCAGCGAGGTGGTCGTCGCCGCGGGCTCGATGCGCTCGACAAACGCCCCCACCCTCGCCATGAGCTCGTCGTCGCCGGCGACGCCGCGAACGAGGGCCTCGACGGCGGCCTCGTACGCCGCGTCGGGCGAGAGCCACGAGGTCCGGGTCTTGGCCTCGCGGCACGCCTTCTGCATGTACTCGACAGCCCGGTCGGCTTCGAGTGGGTGGGCGCCGACCAGCACCTGGTAGAGGAGGTACTCGGCGGCGCCGTCGACCGGCTCTTCGCGGTATGGCGACGCCAGCCGGCGCAGCTCGCCGACAAGCGCCCGCCACTCACCGGGCACCTGGGAGAGGATCGCCAGCCGGGCGCGAACATCCTCGCCGCGCTTGGTGTCGTGCGTCGCAGTGGCGTTGAGGGTGCGCGGGTGGCGGGAGAGCGTGTCGCGGGCGGCGTCGTGGAACGCCTCCACCGACATGCCGAACCGCGCCGGGTCGGCGCCTACCTCGTTGAGCGCGACCAGCCGCACGTGGCGGTAGAAGGCCGTGTCCTCCACGCCCTTGGCGGCGACCGCGGAGGTCACCTGCTGGAGGCGGCGGACGAAAGCGGCGGCCGCCTCCAGC
>JAXDLV010000149.1:0-5729 GCA_034666445.1 Chloroflexota bacterium
GGCCGAGGGGGACGCCCACGGCCGGTGCGTCGCCCGGCTTGGTGGCGGGTCGGGGGGGTTAGGGATCCTGTTGATTGCGTCATCCACCGGCCACGCCGGGGCCCGGGGGGCGGCTCCTCGGCCGGCGCGTGGCACGTCCGCCTGATGCGTGCACGCCATTCTGCGGTGACGAACATACGTTTGCTATAATCATAGGATGTTGGGGGTAGGGGGAACCGCCATCTCGGAGGTCGAAAGGCTCTTCATCGGGCCGCTGGCGGAGGAGCCGGAAACGCCGGTCATGACCAGGCTGGTGCAGATGCGGCACCGCATCGACCTGTTGGAACTTGAGTTCTCAAAGGTGGCGGCGGAGTTCGCAGCCGGTGACGAGTGGGACTCCGACAACCATGAGAGCGCCGTCGGTCGCATCCGGGTCGCCTGCAAGATGGGATCCGGGGCCGCCGCCGACCGCATCTGCGTGGGCGAAGAGATGGAGAAGCTCCCGCTCACGGTGGACGCGTTGGAGTGCGGCAGGATCGGGTTCGCCCACGTGGCGGCGATGGCTCGAACCGCACGCGCGATCAACGAGTCCAGGACGGGACAGTCGTTCGACGAGGTGCCGCTTCTATCGAAGGCGGTGAAGACGCCCATCAGCCGCTTCATCGACCTCTGCATGCACGCCCGCCACCAGCAGGATCCCGAGGGCGCGGGTGACGACGAGGCGAAGAACGCCCGCCGGCGCGAGCTGGTGATCGGCAACCCCGGCGAGGATGGCATGGTGATCCTCCGGGGCCTGCTCGACGCCGCCGCCGGTGCGGTGGTTCGCACCGCGCTGGAGCCTTTGGCGCGCAAGGCTGGTCCCGACGACCGGCGCCTCAAGGAAGAGCGCATGGGGGACGCGCTGGTTGAGCTGGCGATGCACGCCATGGACACCGGCTCCATCCCCCAGCGAGCCAGCCAGCGCACCCACCTCCAGGTGACGGTGCCGCTGGAGACGCTGCTGGGCGCCAGGAACGCCCCGGCCGCGGAGCTCGAGCACTGCTCGCCGATCTCCGGACGGCTGGCGCGGATGCTGGCGTGTGACTCCTCGGTCAGCCGCATCGTCTTTGGCCCCGACGCGGCGGTGGTCGAGGTTGGGCGGGCGCGGCGAGTGGTGTCGGCGGCGCAGCGCCGGGCGCTGAACGCGCAGCAGAAGCACTGCCAGTGGCCGGGCTGCGACCGCAGCGCGTCGTACACCGTGCCCCATCACCTGGTCCACTGGGCCGAGGGCGGCGCGACTGACCTGCCCAACCTGCTCCTGCTCTGTTTCCGCCACCACTGGCGGGTGCACATGGAAGGCTGGCAGATCATGCGCACCGACCAGGGCATCACCACCGTCCCGCCACCCACCGGCCTGGCGGGCTGGGCTCGCGGCCCCGATGGGTGGGTGATCGCCTGAAGGCCGACCCCGGGGGTGGGCGGCTGAAGTCCGACCCCGTGGGTGGTCGCCTGCAATGAGACGAGCCCGGCGGGGGGCGGCGACCCGCGGCGGGCGGCTACTTCCTGGCGATCAGCCTCGTGCCCTCGGGGTGGTCCTGGACCTCCCAGCCGGCGGCCTCGATCTCCCCTCGGAGGCGGTCGGCCGCGGTGAAGTCCTTCGCGGTACGGGCCTCCTCGCGCTGGCGGGCCAGGTCCCTGATCTCCGCGGGCGCCTCTGCCGAGCGGCTCTCGGCCGGCCGCGTGAGGTCCAGCTGCAGCACCCTGTCCCAGCCCTCCAGAAGGGCGCGCTTCTCGCCCTCCTCTATGTCCGCCTTGAGAGCCTCCTGGAGCAGGGCCGAGACCGTGGGCAGGTCGAGGTCGTCGGCCAGCGCGGCCCGGAAGCGGTCCTCCAGGGCACGGCCCGCCTCCGACTCCACCGCCGTCGCGGGGGCCAGCTGGGATGCCCGCGCCCTGATGGCGTTGAGGCCGCGCTCGGCCGCCTCCATCACGTCCAGCGAGAAGGTCAGCTTGGCGCGGTACTTCGCGCCCAGGTAGAGGAAGCGGAATGCCAGCGGGTCGTGGCCCATGCCGGTGAGGTCGGTGATGCGGATGACGTTACCCGTGGACTTCGCCATCTTGCGGCCGTCCAGCTGGAGGTGCTCGCCGTGGATCCAATACCTGACGACCTGCTTACCGGCCACCGGCTCGGACTGGGCGATCTCGTCCTCGTGGTGGGGAAAGACCAGGTCGATGCCGCCGGTGTGGATGTCGAAGCCGTCCGGGAAGTACTTCAGCGACATCGCGGAGCACTCGAGGTGCCAGCCCGGGAAGCCGCGGCCCCAGGGGGAGTCCCAGATCTGGAGGCGGTGCTCGCCGCCGGCCTTCCAGAGGAGGAAGTCGGCGGGATGGCGCTTGTCGGGGTCGACCTCGATCCGGTAGCCGGCCTGCAGGGCGTCGAGTGTGTTGTGGGAGAGCTTGGGATAGTCGCCCCGCGCCTGGACGTCGTAGAAGACGTTGCCGTCCTTCTCGTAGGTCAGCCCCTTCGCCTCCAGCGCCTGGATCAGCTCGATCATCTCGGGGATGAACTCGGTCGCCCTGGGGTACGCGTCCGCGGGCTTGATGCGGAGTAGCTCGGCGTCCTCCATGAAGGCGCGGTTGTAGAAGTCGGCGATCTCCTCCGGCGACTTGCCCTCGTCCTGGGCAGCGATCATCATCCGGTCCTCGCCGGTGCCCTCGATGTCGTTCTGGAGGTGGCCGACGTCGGTGATGTTCTGGACCCTGGTCACCTCCAGGCCGAGGTACTCCAGGGCGCGGGTCCAGAAGTCGGACATCAGGTAGGTGCGCATGTTGCCCACGTGGGCGTAGCGGTAGACGGTGACGCCGCAGGTGTACATCGACACCTTGCCGGGATCGCGGGGGACGAAGTCCTGCTTCTCCCGCCCCAGCGTGTTGAAGACCTGGATCGAAGGGGCCTCAGCCATGGCGCTTCTCGGCATCGAGGCGCCCCAGGTGGACGTCGTCCGCGTTGACGAAGCTGATCGCATCCGCCACCAGGCGATGACCGGCGACATCGCGGATCAGCGCGTGCATCTCCTGGGCCACGCGCCGGTAGCTGGGATGCCCCTGGGGTGAGCTGCGCAGCTCGATCACGTGCATCGCCTCGCGGGCGTTCATGCGCATGACATATCGGATCCGATGGCCCATGGTCATGAGGTACGCGGCCTGCGGAGGCGCGTCGGGCACGATCGTGTGGTAGGCGGCTTCGGCGCGCTCCACCGCCCAGCGCCAGACGTCCGCCTTGCCGGCCAGCTCCACCTCGTGGGGCACGTCGTAGCCGAGGTCCGGGCCGAGGCGCTGCCAGTCGATGGTCAGCAGGCGGTGGCGCTGCAGGTCGCGGAAGGCGCCGTAGTCGGACACCACCTCGAACTCGTAGTCGGCGGCCTCCCACTCCCGGCCGGGGCGATGGCGCCGGTTGCGACGGGCGCCGACGGTGCCGATGAAGAGCTCCCGACGGCGGTCCTCGTCCAGCTCGCGGACCTGCTCGAGGACCTGGTCGAGGGGGCGGCGGCTGCGCGGGAAGATGGCGTTGGCGATGATCTCGTCCTCCGCCGACTCCCGCCAGCGGAGCAGCCGCGTCTCGGAGCGGGGCGTCGCCGGCGCAGCGCCGGCCAGCCGGTCCAGCTCGGCCGCGGCGGAGGCCAGGGCGGTCGCGCGCTCGCGCCGGTATTCCACCCACACCCCGCCGCGCTCCTCGCGGCCGAGGCGGGTGAGGAAGTCCGGGATCACCTTGTTCAGCTCGACCAGCAGTAGCTCGGCGTAGGCGCGCGCCTCCGGCAGGTCGTCGGAGCGCATCCGCAGGACCAGCTGCTCGTAGGCCTGGGGGCTCGCGAAGATGCCGACGTTGGAGACCGTGCCCGCCGGCAGCAGGCCACGGGCCACGTCGAAAGCCGCCGCCCGCGCGGCCCGCCGCGACGCCGCGTCGTCGGGCGGGATGGGGGCCTGGAGCATCTCGCGGACGGCTTCGTTGACCTCGATGTAGGCGTCGAACAGCCCGTCCATGGCCTCGATGAACACGTCCCGGTGGGGCCCCTCGAGGAGCTCGGGGTCGCGGTAGTAGCGGTATTGACCGCCGGGGCGGTCGCCGTACGAGACGTAGCGCGTGGACTGCTCCAGGTAGCCCATCAGGCGGCCACGCTCGAGCACCTTGGTCAGGAGGTTGGAGACCTGCTCGCAGCTGACGTGGACCCCGGCGAGCTGCGCGACGGAGTCGTCGCCGTAGTCGCTGAGCACCCGGCTGAAGAGGTCCGACGCCTTGGCGAGACCGACGTCCACCACGCCGCCGGCATCGGCCGCCGGGTCGTGGAACTCGTCCAGGAACACCCGCTTGAGCGGCTTGGTCGTCCTGCTGTAGCGCGCGAAGAGGGCCGCCCGGGTGCTGTCCGGGAGGCCGACGAGGGCGGCCACGGGACCATCCACGGACGTGAAGTACCGGCCCAGCACCTGCCGCTCGGTGGCGGTGTAGTCGGCCTCCACGTAAGTCTGCATCGTGGGATTATCGCCCCCCACCGAGGGGCTCGACGGGGCCGACCGTAGCATTCGTGCATGAGCGCGGCGAGCCTGGAGAAGCACCCCGAGGCCGCCGCCGTGCCGCCGCTGCTGCGGTCGCTGGCGACGGTCCTGGAAGCTCGCGCCGGCAGGTATGGAGAGACCCCGGACGGCCGCAACCGGAGGCCCGCCGGGGTGCTGGCGCTCTTCTATCACCGCCAGGGCGAGCTTCACGTCGTGTGCTTCCGGCGCACCGAGACCGTGCCCACCCACAAGGGCCAGGTCAGCTTCCCGGGCGGCTCGATGGACGCCACCGACAGCAACCTGCTGGAGACCGCGCTGCGCGAGGCCCAGGAGGAGCTCAGTATCGACCCGTCGCGGGTGGTGGTCCTGGGCGCCCTCCGCCCGTTCGACACGTTCGTCAGCAACTTCGTGGTGAGTCCATTCGCCGGGTACTACCTCGACCCCGACCCGGTCTTCGTGCCCACCGACTTCGAGGTCGCCGAGGTGCTGGAGGTCCCCCTCGACCAGCTGCGCGACCGCCGCAGTCGCCACCGCGGCAGGGTGCCCGGCTTCAGCGTGCCCATCCCCCTCCCCTACTACCGGGTGGGCGGCACCGTCATCTGGGGGGCTACCGGCGGCATCGTCGCCGACATGATCGAAGCCCTCGCGGAGGCCGAGGCGGCGCTCCCCGCGCCGGGTACCGGCTGACCGTCCCGCCCCAACGCCGGCTGGCCCCGATCCTGGCGGGGACCGCGTCGGGCAGCCTCGGCGCGGCCGACCTCGAGGAGATCGGCATCTCCGTGGTGGCGGTCGACATGCTCGACCTCCTGGTCGCCCCCGGGGCCGCGACGCTGACCGCGGCGGGTGGCCTGCGCCGATTCCTGGGGTGGGCCGGCGACATCGTGGTGGTCGAACGCGCCGCACCGGCCCCGCCAGCGGCACAGGGCTGGCGAGCGCGGGCGCCGCACCAGCTTCTCTCCGAGGCGGACGGGGTGGTCCAGCTGCGGTCGTCCGTGGATGGGAGGGCCGTCGCGATATCGCGCTTGGACGTGGAGGCGCTCACGAGCGCGGCTGACATCATCGATGTCGTGGCCCTGCCCTGGCTCGACCCGGCGAGCCCGCCGCCGGCAGGCACGCGTGGCAATCGCGGCAGCCGCGGCGCGACGGGGTCGTGGGCGGCAGTGGCACTGACAGCAGGATGCCGGCCAGCACGACGTAGGAGCCGGCCTCCACGGTGATCAGCG
>JAXDLV010000150.1:0-15344 GCA_034666445.1 Chloroflexota bacterium
CCCGTACAGCCACCCGCCCAGGAAGGCGGCGGCCCGCCCCACCCCCACCCGCCGGGCGGCGGCGTACCCGGCGAGTGCCGATAGCGCGACCGCCAGCGTGACCACGACGTTGTACGTGACGAAGGGCCCGAACACCGCGTTGACAGGCCACGCCAGCAGCCCCACGAACGGCATCGAGGTGTTCCACATCAGGTTGTAGCCGTCGGGGTAGCCGATGTGGTTTGTGAACAGCGGGTTCAGGCCGTGGCTGACGGCGTAGGGCGCCCAGCTGAGGAACCAGATCGCCTGGCCGGAGTCCGGGCCGCTGCCCACGACCAGCCGGTCCGGCGCCGCCCAGGCGCGGTGGAAGAGGATGACCACCAGCCCCAGGTAGGCGGCCAACGCCGCGCCCGCCGCGCTCGCCCGGCGGCGCAGGCCCTCAGCCCGGGGGGCCACGGCGGTTATGCCTTGGAGGCCGCCGCGCGCTTCCGCCGCTTGGGCGTGGCGGTGGGAATGGGCTCCCGGGCGATGTCACTGTCCTCCGCCATCTGGGTGATCTCCTCGCCGAGGTTGGGGAGCGCCTCCAGCGCCTCCGATGAGCTCATCCCGGCATCGGTGGTCAGCTCGAACGCCTCGCCGCCACGGCGAGCCCGGTACAGCGCGCCCATGTAGACGTTGAGGATGCCCGCGATCGGGATGGCGAAGAGCGCGCCCAGCACCCCGCCCAGCTGAGCCCCCAGCACCAACGCAGCCATCGCCACCAGCGGGTGGATGCGCGTGGAGTTGCCGATCACCTTCAGCCCGATGGTGTAAGCGACGACGGTGTGGATCACCAGGGTGGCCCCCGCGGTCAGGCCGATGACCACCGGCCCCTGGGGCAGGGCCACGCCCACCGCCACCGCCATCGCGATCGGCGCCCCGACCAGCGGGATCAGCTCGAGGAAGAACGTGATCACCGCCACCACGAGGGCGAACTTCACGCCGATGACGGTCAGCGCCACACCGCTCAGCACGGTGATGATCACAGCGATGATGACCTGCCCCCGAACGTAGCCCGCCAGCGTCGAGCCCGCCGCCACCAGGCTGAAGTCGAAGAGCGCCTGCTGCTGGGGGAAGACCTGCCGCAGGGCGGCGATGATCTGCCGCCCCTCGATCTGCAGGTAGATCGCGATGACCGTCAGGAGCAGGATGTTGACCAGGGCGCCCAGTGTGCCGGTGAGGACGCTCACCGCCGATCCCAGCGCGGGGGCCACGAGCCCCTCCAGGTTCGTTGGCACCGCCACGTGCAGCGGGATCCCGGCGTTGTTGAGCCCGATCTCCCAGTCGCTCATCGCCGCCTGCACATCGGCGAAGATGTGCGGCGCCGACGTCGCCAGGCCCGCCCCCTGGCTGGCGACGTTGGGGATGAGGACCGCTAGGAACGCCGCCAGCAGCAGCAGGATCGTGACGTTCACCACCAGCACCGCAATCCCGCGCCGGCCCTTCAGAGGCCCGAAGGTCTCGACCCGGTCCACCAGCGGGTTCAGGAGCATCGCGATGATCGCCGCGAAGACGAACAGCAGCAGCACGCTGAAGACGCGGGTCATGATGAACTCGATGTCCTTGTAGACCTGCAGGACGGTGGCCAGGATCAGCAGGTAGATCAGGACCCGCGCCGGCCTGCGCAGGTCGTCCACCCACTCCGCGCGCGACTTGCGCGGCTCCTCGGGCTCACTCATGCCCGCCATCGTACCGCCCGGTTCCCCTCCCTCTCCGCCCCCGCCGCCGATCGCTACACTGCAGCCCTATGGTCGCGGGCAAGGGCTTCGTCGCAGGTGCCGGCCCGGTCGACGAGCGCCTCCTGCCAGGGGGCACGCGGGTGGTGCAAGGGCGGCCCAGCGCGGCCCCGGTGGCGGACGTCGAGGCCGCCGTGCGCGAGGCGCTGGCCAGTCCGCTGGACCATGAGCCGCTGGGGCGGCTGGTGGGCCACGGTGCCAGGGTGACCATCGCGTTCGACGACTGCGCCGCCGTCTTCCCACCCATGGCGCCGCCGGATTTCCGCGAGACCGCGATCCCGGTGGTCATCTCGGAGCTGATGGCGGCCGGCGTCGAGCTGGCCGACATCCGCCTCATCTGCGCCAACGCCCTCCATCGCAAATGGACCCGCCGCGAGCTGGCGACGATCATCGGCGAGCAGTTCGCCGCGATGTGGCCGCCGCAGCGCCTCTACTGCCACGACGCCTGCGACGAGGAGAACCTCGTCTTCCTGGGCGAGACCGCGCGGGGCATGGAGGTGGTGGTCAACCGGGCGGTGATGGACTCCGACCTCACCATCTATGTCAACGCCACCGCCACGCCGTTCAACGGGGGCTGGAAATCGATCGTGGTGGGGCTCTCTAGCTGGCGGTCGATCCGCCACCATCACCGGCCGTTTCCGTTCGCTGGAGGGCACTCGATCATGGACCCCCGCCGCTCCGCGTTCCAGAAGATCCTGGGCGAGCTCGGTGCGGTGGTGGAGGCCGAGCTCGCGAAGACGGGGCGGCGGCTCTTCACGATCGAGGCCGCCCTCACCGCCGACCCGCCGTTCCGGGTCGCCGCGGTCCACGCGGGCCACATCCCCAGCGTCCACCGGCGCACGCTGGATGTGCTGGAGGCGGAGCAGGTGGTCGATGTCAGCGGCCAGGCCGATGCGCTCCTCCTCGGGTTGCCCGACCTCGGCCCGTACGCCGCCCACAGCCGCACCAACCCGCTGCTCACGCTGCAGCTCGGCCTGGGCTACATGTTCAACCTCCACCTGGAGCGGCCGCTGGTACGTGAGGGCGGCGTGCTCATCCTGCAGGGGCCCTGGCGGGACGACTTCGACAGCGCCGCCCATCCTTCGTACGAGGAGCTCTACCGAGAGGTGCTGCCCCAGACGCGCGACCCGTTCGAGGTGTGGGACCGCTGGAGCGAGGACTTCGCCAACCGCCCCGAGTACGTCTACGCGTACCGCTACCGGCACGGCTTCCACGGCGGCCACGTGATGTTCATGTGGGCGGCCAATGCATTCCCCCGGCGCCACCTCTCGAGCATCATCCTCGCCGGCTGCGACGACCCCTCCGTGGCGGCGACCCTGGGCTGCGAGGGCTACCCCGACCTCGCCTCCGCGCTGGCCGCCGCCGGCGACCGGCTGGGCGCGGACCACCAGCTGACTTACCACCGGCTGCCGCCGCTCTCGCTGGCGCGAGTCAGCGCCTGAGGCATCACCCCGGCGCCCCGGGCTAGTAGGCCTGTGGCGCCCTCGCCTTGTCGGCCATCGGCCCGATCAGGGCAGCGCGGAAGTCCGCCCGGCGCTGGTCGTCCGCGGCATCGTCGAAGCCGGGGATCCGGTCCGAGATCCACGGCGGCACCTTGCGCACCACCTCGTTGCCGTCGACCGAACCCACCACCTCGGCGTCGTTGGCCTCGTCCACCTGGATGCCGAGCTTGTGCACGACGCCGGTGTGGTCGGACAGCGTCCAGGACCGCACCCAGGCGCGCGCCGCCGGCTGGCGCTGGATCACCAATCGCATCGGCAGGCTGGAGACCTGCTGCTCGTCGTGCCCCGAGCGCAGCTCGTTGAGCAGGGCGCGGAGCAGGGGGTCGAGGTCGTTGGCGACCCACTCGCAGAGGGAGGCGGCCCGGTTGTCGAGGTCGGGGAACTCCATCAGCTCGAGCGTGTTGGCGGTGATCGCCCGGACGACGCCCGAGTGGCGGCGGCAGTAGACCCGGTCGTCGATCGCGAGGTGGTGCTCCTGGCACCACGAGGTGCCGCAGGCGTGGTGCCTGCGGTCGACGTAGGAGCAGGGCACCGCGAGGTGGCTGTCGCAGCCCGGCTGGGAGCACGCGTCGGTGCCCATGATCGGTGAGGGCGATACCACGCTCGGCGCGGCAGCCTCCCCGTCGCGCTGCCCGCCTCGTCTCAGGAAAGACATCTGGGCTCCCATAGTAGTCGCCACGTCGGCTGCGCCCAATACCCTGGGGCGAGGTTCACGCCCGCTCGTCCACCAGCAGCCCCTGCAGCGAGCGGCCGAGGGCGCCCTCGGAGTCCCATAGGGCGCTCTGCGCCACCCCGACGCCGAGGCCGGAGAGCGCGGTCCCGGCGTCGAGGCAGATCCACTCCCCAACCGGGGGCCGGTGGAGGTAGACGGTGAGGTCGGGGTTGATGAAGAGGTACCTGCTCCAGTCCAGCACCGCGCTGACGCCGTTGCCGAAATCGGCCGCCGCCACCACCCGCTGCAGCCCGCTGGTGGGGCGCCCCTCGATCACCGGGTGGCGCAGCCGGAACCAGACCCTGGCCGGCCCGGGCTCGAGGAACGCCCCCCGCTGGAACACGATGCTCATCGCCCTGCCGAAGCCCCCCACGCCGACGTCGCTACCGGCCTCGTCGGCCGGGGGCGACGGGGCGTCGTCGTCATGCATCTCGCCCACGGTCGCGGGGAGCTCCAGCTCCGTCTGCCTGACCCTGAGCACCCGCGCACGGGCCACCTCGACCCCGGCGGCGGACACCGCGGCGGCCACCAGCTGGACCTTGCGACCGGGGCGTTCGATCGTGGCGCTGACGTGGAGCAGGTCGCGGGGTACAGGGCGGGTGAACTCCATCGTGGCGCGGACCACCGTCATCGGGCTGTCCGGCTCGGCCTCCTCGACCGCCGCCATCATCAGCGCCGCCGCCGCGCCGCCATGGAGGTGGGCGGGGTTCCAGGGACCAACAGCGTGCTCGGTGGCCATGTAGCCGTCGCCCTGGGGAACGAAGATCGCGTCGCTCACCGGCCAAGGCTACCGGTGGAAAGAGGAGAGGCCCCTCCCCGGACCTCGGGGAGGGGCCTTCCAGGAAGGGAGTGTCGCTACGCCGTGGCGCTCTGGCGGCTCTCGCCGGCAAAGCCGACGTACAGGAGCACCGCCGCACTGGCGGCGTGGAGAACGATGTCGAAGCCGCCGATCGGCAGCACGTCGAAGAGGTTGCTGATGATGATGCCCGTCACCCCCAGCAGCCCCAGCACCGCGCCAAAGGCCTGGGCCCAGCCGCGGGCCATGGTCGGGGCCAGGAAGAAGACCCCGAGTCCCGTCAGGCCGACGAGAAGGTGCACGACGTTGTGGAGAGGGCTGATCGGGAAGATCCCGAGCAGGTTGCCGTCGGGCGCGAGCGGCCCGAAGAAACCAAGGATCCCGACCAGGGTGTAAACGGCGCCGAAAACGCCCGCCGTCATCTTGGACAATGGCACTGTGACTACCTCCGTTGCGCCGGGCCGGCGTGCCGGCCCGGCTATTAAGCCTGGGTCTGGTATCAGAAGGGGTCTGGGGGCCCATGGTTACGGCCGCGGGGACGGCGCCTGATGGCCCCGGGGCGCATCCTGGTGGGCACCTGCAACTGGGCCGACCATGAGCTCTTCTACCCGCCGGGGCTGGCCCCCGGCGACCGGCTGCGCCACTACGCCCGCTTCTTCCCGATAGTCGAGGTGGACACAACCTTCTACGGCATCGCCAAACCCGCGGTCGCGCAGCGCTGGGTGGACATCACCCCGCGCGGCTTCCAGTTCAACGTCAAGGCCTACCGGAGCCTGACGCTGCACGAGCGGGAGGACGGCAAACCCCGGCCGGCCACCCCGGAGGAGGAGCGCGACTTCATGGACCTCCTGGCGCCGATCCGCGACGCCGGCAGGCTCCGCGCGGTGCACTACCAGTTCCCGCCATGGTTCAAGGCCACCCCCACCAACATGGGCTACCTCTCAGAGATAGCCGACCGCCACCCGCGCGACCGGGTGATCGTCGAGTTCCGTCACAGCAGCTGGGGCGAGCCGGCGCGGTTCGACGCCGTGACGGAGCTGCTGGAGGAGGCGGCGATGACCTACTGCATCGTCGACCAGCCGCAGCTGGGGTCGGGCTCCATGCCGCCGCACCTCGCGGTCACCTCGCCAGACCTGGCGGTGCTGCGCATGCACGGGCGGAACCAGCGCACCTGGTACAAGAAGGGCGCCACCTCAGCGGATCGCTTCGACTATCTATACGAGGAGGAGGAGCTCCTGGAGTGGGTGCCGCGGGTGCGCGACCTCGCCGACCGCGCCCGCGAGGTGCACGTGCTGTTCAACAACAACCGCTCCAACTACGCGGTGGTCAACGGCCTGCAGATGGCAGGGCTGCTGGACCTCGGGTACCCCGACCCGGCGGAGGCGACGCAGCCCGCGCCGCCCGAGCAGGGCGAGCTGCCGCTCGGCGGCCCCCGCCGCTCGCGCGCCCGCGGCTGAGGCTCAGGCCGGCTCGATCCGCGCCTCGATCCAGGACCGGCGCGCCGTCCGCCAGCGCGCGAGGAACACCTCCGGCCGCTCGCCAGGGAGGTGCCTTATGCGGGTGGCCGGCAGGCGCGCCGGGAACCCGCCGCCGCGCAGCGGGAAGGGGCTCAGGGTGTAGTGACCGCGTGCCACCATCGCGAACTTCAGGACCGCCCGCGGCGCGCCTGGCTCGTACGACACAGGGACCTCCGGGTAGTCGACCGCCCAGGGCTGGGTCGCGTCCTGGCGGCAGATGTCGAGGGACACGCGGTCCCACAGCTGGAGCCACCGGTAGTTCGCCGCCAGGTCGCTATCGGCGCCCGCGGCGATGCCCAGCTCCTCCCTGAGCCCCGCCTGGCGAATCAGCTCGCCGTCGACAAAACGCCGCAGCGCCGCCCCCTCGGCGCCGCCGAAGTCGCCCGGCCGGGCGAACGGCTCCCAGTCCCAGTGGCCGTGGAAGAAGCCGGAGTAGTGGAGGCTCACCAGCAGCCCGGCATACCGGTCATGGACCGCCACAGCGTCGACCCCTCGGCGGTACATCTCGCTGGTCAGCTCGCGGTCGACCTCGAAGAACGACCGCGGCCGGCCGTCCTCGGTCAGGGCCGGGGCCTCGTCGAAGCCCACCCAGGCGTCGTCGTGGAGACGGGCGCCGACCACCACCGACGGGAAGGGCACCGGCACGGCCCACGGCGGCTCGCCCCACGCCGCGGCCAGGGCGCCGGAGAGGTGCGCGTGGTCCGCCTGGCGGACGATGACCAGCTCCTCCCCCTCCTGGCGGACGATCATCGACGGCCTAGGTGACGGCCTCGGCGTGCTCCTCCGCGGCGTCCTCGGACGGCGGCGGGACATCGGTCGGCACGCTCTCATCGCGCATCAGGAGCGCCTCGTAGACCAGCGCCGCCAGGGCGGCGCCCACCAGCGGGCCCAGCCAGTACATGAAGAAGTGTGCCGCCACGGCGTCGCCGGTCAGCAGGCCGCCGACCAGCGCGGGGCCAAAGGCGCGGGCGGGGTTCATGGCGGCGCCGGTCAGCGGTCCGCCGAGCAGGATGTCGAAGAGGAGCACGAACCCGATCCCGAAGCCGGCGATCTTGCCGAAGGCGCCGCGGGGGTCGATTGCGGTCGCGAACACCACGAGCACCAGGAAGAACGTCAGCACGACCTCGATGACGTAGCCCTTCGCTGAGGTGATGCCGACGCCCGGCCCGGGGGCGCCCAGCTGGGCGCTGGCCACGGTGGCGGCCGCGAAGATGTACTTCAGGAGCAGGGCGGCTGCGATCCCGGCGACCAGCTGGGTGACGACGTAGAGCCCTGCCAGGAGGGGCTGGATGTGGCGGGTCACCATCGCGGCCACCGTCACCGCGGGGTTGAAGTGGCCGCCGGAGATGTGGCCCATCGCGGTCACCATCACCGCCAGCACGACGGCGTGGGCAAAGGCCACCACCAGCAGGTCGACCGGGCCGAACGGGGCGTTGCCGCGGAGCAGGGCGTCGGTGAGGATTGCCCCCGCGCCGAAGAAGGTCAGGGCGAACGTCCCGAGGAACTCCGCCAGTAGGACCTGCGCCTGCTTCATAACAACCCTCCTGTCGCGCCGCGGCCCGCGGCCGCCCGCAGTATAGATTGACGGCGCCGGCGGCCTCAGGCCCGGGGCCGGTGCGACGGCGTCGCGGCGTGCTACCGTCCCGCAGACGTTACGAGAGGAGGTGTCGAGTGCGATTCAAGGACCGGGTGGCCGTCATCACGGGCGGCGGGCGTGGCATCGGGGCGGCGACGGCGCGGCGGATCGCCGACGAGGGCGGCAGCGTTGTCATCGGTGACCTCGACGCCGCTCCCGCGGAGGAGGTGGCGGCCGAGATCGAGGCGGCCAAAGGCCGCGCCCTGGCAGTGACCACCAACGTCACCGAGCGCGCGTCGGTGGAGGCGCTGTTCGAGACAGCGGTCGACAGGTTCGGCCAGGTCGACGTGCTGGTGGCGTGCGCCGGGATCATCCGCGACAACCTCATCCACAAGATGACCGACGACGACTGGGACGGCGTCATCGACACCCACCTCAAGGGCACGTTCCTGTGCGCCCAGGCAGCCCAGGCACGGATGACGCCGCGCAAGTACGGGAAGATGGTCTTCCTGTCCTCGACCTCGGCGCTGGGCAACCGGGGCCAGGCCAACTACAGCACCGCCAAGGCCGGCCTCCAGGGCATGGCCCGCACGCTGGCGATCGAGCTGGGGCGTTTCAACATCAACGTCAACGCCGTCGCCCCGGGCTTCGTCGACACCCGCATGACCGAGCAGACCGCGGCCCGCATGGGCCTCGACTACGAGCAGTTCAAGCAGGGGGCGGCGTCGATGATCCCGCTCCAGCGCGTGGGCACCCCCGAGGACCTCGCCGGGGTGATCACATTCCTCTGCAGCGACGACGCGAGCTTCGTCAGCGGCCAGACCCTCTACGTCCGCGGGGGGCCGTAGCCCGGGGTCGTCAATGTCGTATCGCGCGGTTGCGTTAGACACCGCAATGGGGGTCATATGGCACCCAGTGCGTACACTCGAATCCACGGCATGGACAAGACGCAGCGGGGTGGGCCGGCTGGCCCAGGGCCTCCCTTGAAGAGGCTTGGCCCGACGCTGCGCCGGCGCTGGCCGGTCATGGCCGCCATCGCGGCAGCCGCCCTGACGCTCGGGCTCGACGTGCTGGGGCTCGTGGGCGAGGACTTCGGCAGCGACCTGCTGCGCTCCCAGACCCATGCCGCCATCGACCTGGTGCGGCGCCACGGCGAGGCGGTGGCCCAGGAACATCACGTAGGCGTCGCCGTCGACCTGGTCTCCGCTGGGCTCACCTGCGCGGGCATCACCGCAGTCGTCGTCCTCGGGGCCACCAACCTGTTCCTCATCAGCCGGCGCTGGGGCCGGCGCCTGGTGGAGGGCCGCGCCGGCAAGTTCTTCCACGTGACCCCCCGGCGGCTGGCGAAGGCCCAGGAGTGGTTCCAGCGCTGGGGCGCGCTGGCCCTGATCTTTGGCCGGCACATTCCCGGGTTCCGGGTGCCGATCACCGTGGCGGCCGGCACCTTCGGGGTGAGCTACCGGATCTTCGTCCTCAGCGTGATGATCTCCACGATCACCTGGTCGGGCATCTTCATCGGGGTGGGCAAGATGCTGGGCGGGCGCATCGAGGACTTCATGTCGGTGCATCGCCACACCACGCCGATCATCCTGGGCGTCGTGGGCGGGGCCATTGTGCTCTTCACGATCTATCGCTTCTGGCAGCTGCGCAACGAGCACGGCCAGGAGCCCGAGACCTCCGCCTCTTAGGGCTCCACCACGGGGCGCAGGCCGACCGCGACGCCCCGGGCGCGGCGGCGCAGGAAGGCATCCACGATGCGAGGGAAGTGACGCGCCATGAACAGCCCGGCGGCGGTGGTGGCGCTCGTCGAGGTCTCACGCGGACGGCGGACGCAGGCGCGCACGATCGCGGCGGCGGCCTGGGCCACGGAGTCCTCGTTGACGACCCCGTCGAGCGAGGCGCCCTGCGCTGCGGGGCCGCTGTGGATCGCGGTCCTGATGTAGCCGGGGTTGACGGTGGTGACGGTCACCCGGCCGCGGTACTCGAAACGGAGGGTGTCGGAGTAGGCCGTCAGGGCCCGCTTGCTGGCCGCGTACGCGGCCGTGAAGGGCACCGTGGCCAGCGCCAGGCCGGAGGCGACGTTGACCACGTGGCCCCGGGTGGCGAGCAGGTGCGGCATCGCCGCGGCGGTGGTGACCCAGGCGCCGATGAGGTTGACCTCCAGGGTCGCCCGGGCGGCGGCATCGGGCATCTGGCCGGCGTCTTGGACGGTGCCGATCCCGGCGTTGTTGACCAGCACGTCGATGGCGCCAAGGCGGCGAGATGCCTCGTCGATCGCCGCACGCATCGAGCGCTCGTCGCGCACGTCGCCGGCGATGACATCCCCCGTGGGTGGTCGCAGGTCGATCCCTACAACCGAGGCGCCGGCGCCGCGGAGCGCCTCGCAGGCCGCGGCCCCGATGCCGCCACCGGCGCCGGTCACCACCACCCGCAGCCCACGAGCCGTGGTCATGCCCCTGCCCCCGCCGCGACCGCTCGGCGGCGGCGCGGCCCGGTCCCCGGGCGCCTTCCCGGGCCCGGACGGCCACCCAGGCTGCCGGTGGCGATCACCAGGATCACCAGCCAGCCGGTGGCGACCAGGCCGAGCGCGGAGTAGGCCAGGATGGCAGGCCAGGCCTCGCCGTCGTGGGCCTCACGGGTCAGCAGCTTGGACGCCGGAAGGAACGTCTCAGCGCGCTCCGCGGCCACCGGGATGGCGGCCTGGCCGTACTGCGGGTCCTCGGGCATCGCGACCGGCAGCGCCATCACGATGTCGTTCTTGAGCAGGAAGACGATGGTCTTCCATGAGCCGCCGGTGGGCGAGGCGCCCTCGGCGCGCCAGTGGCCCGGCGAGACCTCGTGCAGCTGCTGGCGGATGGTGCCGCCCCCCTGCCAGGACATCACCCAGAACGTGTCGGCGTCGCGGACGGCGGCCGCGGGGGTCACGTCCAGGTCGACGACGACCTCCTGGTAGACGGTCGGGTGGTTGTAGTGGTCGACGACCAGCGAGGGCGCCCCCACCGGGGTGGTGCGCAGGACCGCGGTGGCGGGCGCGGTGTTGCGGGGCAGCGGGACCACCATGGCGACCAAGGCCGCCACGGCCGCCAGCCCCACGACAGCGCCCGGGACCACTCGGCGGCGGGAGCCGACGGCGCCACCGAGGGCGGCGCCCAGGACGGCGGCCGCCAGGGCCATCAGGGCGGCGGCCCAGATCCCCTGCAGCATCGACGGCTGCCATGGCAGCCGCCCCCAGAGGTGGCTGAAAGCCCACTCCGACGCCAGCCCGGCGGTGCCCGCGAGGCCCCCGGCTGCGAGGGCCGACACCAGGACCGATCGACGCGCCGTCAGGACGAACGCGACCTCGACGCAAATGGCAATGCCGAGGTACAGGGGGATGTGGGGCAGGACATGGCCCAGGCCGGGGCCGACGATGAGGGCAAAGCCGGCGCGGACCGCCAGGAAGCCAAGCGTGGCGAGCACGGCCGCGCCCCGGCCCCTCGCAACCCGCGTGGCGACCATGGAGAGCGTGGCGGCCATCGCGATCAGCACCGGCTGGAAGAGGGCCTGCCACTGGGGCACGCCGTCGTCGTACTCCAGCTGGAAGGCGCTCAGGCCGACCATCACGATCACCGGCGCCATCCCCCACGCGAGGCGACGGAACCAGGGGCGGCCTGCGTCCCTGCCGACCTCGCCCAGCAGCAGCCAGGCGGCGATGGGCGAGAACGCGGCGCCCCCGATCATGAGCAGGTGGGTGGGGCCCCACATCGTGACGTCGACGCCATAGCTGGCGTGCCATAGGTCGTCGAGGGGGAAGCCGAGGGTGGCGCCCGCGCCCAGGGCGCAGAGCGCAGCGGCGCCGCGTGGGATGCGGATTGGGCCGAGGCGCCACGCCAGCGGCGCCTCCTGGACGCTGGCCAGGACGATGCTGGTGAGGCCCGCGACGCCAAGGGCGCCGAGGCCGAGCAGGATCAGGACGTGGGCCGGCGTGAACAGCGCGTTGTCGCGGCCCAGGTCGATGTGCCAGGCGACGTCCCAGTAGAAGCCGAGCCCGGCAATGATGATCGCCCAGCTGAAGGCCAGGGTCCCACCGGAGGCCCACGCCGGCATGCCGGTGAGCCGCTCCAGGCTGTCGGCGGCGCGGCGGAACCAGCTGAACGGCCAGCGGCCCGGGGCCTCGGGCCGGCCGGTGACGACCAGCGCTACCACGACGGCGGCCAGCAGGACCAGGGGGCCGGCGACCATGAGCCACTCGGCGGGGACGGTGTGGGACACCGGTTCGGCGCTGGGGACGACGGCGGGCAGAAGGGCGGCGACCATGCCCATCAGCGTGCCCCGCCGGCCGCGCCGGCGGCGGGGCCGGCGGTGGGGCTGGCGAAGGTGCCGACGGTGATGTCGCCGTGCTCGAACGTGGGCCGGAAGTGAGGTGCCGCCGGGTGGCGGGTCAGCTCCGACGACGGGAAGGCCTGGGGGATGCCACCCTGCCCGGGGACGGGGTCGGCCATCAGCTTCTCCTTGACCATCGAGTTGTACTGCCAGCTGGCGTACTCGGGGGTGTTGAAGTTGAGGATCACCTCGATGCCCCACCGCTCGGCGAAGGCCCTCAGGCCGGGGATCCGGGACAGCTCGGGCGCGTAGCATTCCGCGGCCACCCCGTTCTCCGACGAGGTGAAGATCCCCCGCTCCGTGTTGACCACCAGCGTGTGGTTGCCAAGCGTGTGGCCGGCGGTGCGAACCAGCGCCAGGCCGGGGGCGACCAGCAGGTCGCCGTCGACCACCATGAAGGCGTCCTCGCGGAGGTCGTCATAGGTCCACGGCTGGTGGAAGCGCGACTGGAACGGGTGGACGTGGCGTACATGCTCGAGCTCATCGCGCTGCACGATGAGGCGGGCGTTCGGGAACATCGGCGGCACCGGGCTGTCGGGGTGGCCCAGGTCGGGGGCCGGCCCGCGGGTGCCCACGACGCGGCGGATGTCCTGGGTGTGGAGGTGGTCGAAGGCGACGTAGTCGACCTCCTCGGGCCTGATGCCGAGCTCCGCCAGGCGCTCGAGGACGGGTGGGTAGCGGGTGAAGGCACGGTCGGCGATCCAGCGCTGGAGGCGCCGGGCGCCGCCCTCACCATCGCCGATCGACCACCTGATGTACGGCGTGCCGGTGCCGAGCTCGTAGTCGGACGGCTCGGCCAGGAACGTCTTCGTGCGCCCCTCCTCCTGCCACTGGATGATGAACATGCGGTTGGTCATCCATACGTATGGCAGGCCGGGGAGGCTGCACGCCTCCCACAGCGCCCAGCGCGTCGGGTAGGGCAGGGTCACCAGCGCCCGGGCGGCAAAGCGGTCCACGGTGCCGGTGGCCCGCAGCCACTCGCGAAAGGCTGGCGCCTGGACCCGGATGCGCTCGAGCTGCTCGGCCGGACTGAGACCTAGACCCGGGGGATCGAAGTGGTCGACCCGGGCCGGGCCGGTGCGCGTGGAGGGCGGTGCAAGCGTCTCCGTCATGTCGTATCCTCTTGGTATCGGTCAGTATTTATGTGACATCAATTGATGTCGCATCGAACTATGCACCATTGGTGATGACATTGTCAAGCCGAAGCCGCAAGGTCGTCCCCCCCACCGACTCCCCGGCCTCAGGCGAGATGACCATCGACGAGCTGGCCCGCGCGTCGGGGATGACCGTCCGCAACATCCGCGCCCACCAGGCCAACGGCCTGCTGCCGCCACCGATGGTGCGCCGGCGCACGGGGTATTACGGCCAGGACCACCTCGACCGGGTGCGGCTGATCGTCGACCTGCAGACCGAGGGGATGCACCTGCGGGCGATCAAGCGGCTGCTCGACGCGACCCCCGCCGGCGCCGCCGGCGAGGCGCTCAGCCTGCGCCGTGCGGTGCTGGAGCCGTGGGAGGAGGAGGAGCCGGCTGTGATGACCGCGGAGGACCTGGCGGAGCGCTTCGGGGGGGCCGACCCGGCGCTGCTGGCCCGCGCCGCGAAGCTGGGCATAGTGGTGCACCTCGGGGACGGGCGCTACGAGGTGCCCAGCCCCTCCCTGCTGGCCGTGGCGGAGGAGCTGGTGGCGATGGGCCTGCCGCTGGGCTCGATCCTCGAGGTCCAGGACAGGCTGGCGCGCGCCACCGACACCATCGCGCGCGCCTTCGTCGGCCTCGTCGAGCCCCAGCTCTGGCAGCCGTCCGGAGGGTCCGGGGAGCCCCCGGACTGGTCCCGGGTGCAGGAGATCGCGGAGAAGAGCCGCCCGCTGGCGGGCCGGGCGACGATGGCCAACTTTCGCCGCAGCATGAGCCGCGCCGTGGAGCAGACGGTCAACCGCGACATCTCAGCAATGTCTCGGGGGGCGCTGCCCGAGGGCCGCGGCTGGCCGCGGAAGCGGAGGCGCCGCCGGCCGAAGGCCTGAGGCGCGCGGGACTCAGGCCAGCTCGGACTCCGCCTGCTGCTCGGCCGCGTCGACGGCGTCCGCGGCGCCTGCGTCGAGCTGGTCGCCACCCATCGCCAGGTCTCCGGCGACATCAACGCCCTGGACCTCGGCACGGCCCTCCTCGTCGTAGCCCGGGTCGATGTTGGTGGCCCATGCCATCGCCTGGTCGCCGATGGTGGCGGCATGGCTGGAGGCGCTCGCGGCCTGCTGCAGGCCGGCTGCTGAGATCCCCGCGGCCGCGTCGTGGTGGGTCGCTATCGCGGATGCCTCGTGGAAGCCATGGTTGAAGAAGAGCGCCGACTTGGAGGCCCGGACCGCCAGCTGTTTGACCCCGTCCTCGTGGTCGGGCAGCAGAGCGAGCACGTGCTCGATCTCCTCGGGGGTGAGCTTGAAGCGGCCCAGGGCCGCATCGGGGTCGGTGCGAACCGCCTCGGCGAAAACGGGGTCGTGCATCATCACGACGATGTCGCCCAGGACCTTGTCAGACAACCTGCTGCACCTCTTCTGAAGCCGCGGGGCCACCGCGCTCTCAGGCGCAGCTTACACCCGCGTTCGCGCGCTGAGAATGCCGTCCTCCACGTTCGCGACGTCCCCCCGGGCGCCTAGCTCCGGGCCGGCTTGCCGTCCTTGAACAGCTCCCGCCAGCTCGACTCGCCGAGCTCGACGCCGTGCTTCTTGGCGGCGGTCTTGATCTTGCGCCAGGCGGCGTCGCGCTCCGCGTTGGTCACATCGGTGACCTGGTCGAAGCGAGCGACCGCGCTGCGGACGTGGTCGGCGTCGTTGAGGGGCTCCTTGCGCTTCTTCGTGAAGGCGAACGCCCGGTCCGGGAGGCGGTTGCGCTGGGCGGTGGTCAGGGGGCGCGCCATGCGCCGCTGCCTGGAGTTCGTCCCCGCGGCCCTCTGCTTGGTGGTAGCCATAGCTGTTCCTCCAAACTTGATAGTGCCTGTATCAAGTATAGCCATCGGGCCGGGGGGACGAACTCCAGGCAGCGGCGCATGGCGCGCCCCCTGACCACCGCCCAGCGCAACCGCCTCCCGGACCGGGCGTTCGCCTTCACGAAGAAGCGCAAGGAGCCCCTCAACGA
>JAXDLV010000151.1:0-7484 GCA_034666445.1 Chloroflexota bacterium
GCCATGATCCCGCCGCCGTCGGAGGCCTGCGCCAGCGGGATCATGGCCGATGCCACCGCCGCCCCCGCGCCACCACTGGAGCCGCCCGGGGCGCGCTCCAGGTTCCAGGGGTTGCGCGTGGTGCCGAACCGTGAGTCGGTGTTGTGGAAGATGGCCAGCTCGGGCTGGCGGGTCTTGCCGATGACGATCGCCCCGGCGTGGCGCACGCGCGTGGTCAGCTCGTCATCGGCCTCCGCGGGCGCGTCGGAGGTGGCCAGCGAGCCCAGCCGGGTTGGCTCACCGGCGACGTCGACGCTGTCCTTCATGGCGGTGGGCACGCCGGCCAGTGGCAGCTCGGCGAGGTCCGGCCGTTTCTCCAGCTCCCGGGCCTCGTCCATAGCGCGCTCGGCGCGCAGGGCGAGGAAGGCGTGGAGCCGCGGCTCGAGCGCCTCCACCTGGCGCAGGTGCGCCTCCACCACCTCGGTGGGCTTCACCTCGTGGCGTCGCACCATCTCGGCCAGCTCGATGGCGCCGCGGCCGACCAGCTCGCTCACGCCTCCTCCTTGGCCAGCGGCCGGCGGGAACGCGAACGCGACGGCGCCGCGGGCTCGGGCTCGCGATCATCGCTGCCCGGCTCACGCGCGGCGCCCGGGCCGGGCTGATCGCCGGCGGTAGCCGTGTCGGTGCGGGCAAATATCCCCGGCCACCGCCGGCGCACCAGGTAGACCGTGGGGACGACCAGGAAGATGAACACCAGTGAGGTCAGCTGCGCCTGCTTCAGCCCCAGCAGCACCGGCGGCTCGGTGGCCCGGACGAAGAAGAGCGCCAGCTGGCTGAGCGGGTACGCCACGCCGTAGACGAGCGCGGCGGTGCCGTCCTGCCAGCCCTGCCGCAGGACCCAGGAGATCAGGAAGAAGAGGCCCAGGCTGACCAGTAGCTCGTAGGCCCCGGCCGGCTGGTAGCCCACCCCGATGGCCGGGGCGAAGGTGTGCGGGCTCGTGTACGCCACCGCCCAGGGCAGGTCCGAGGGGGGTCCCAGGATGTCGCCGTTGATGATGTTGCCCACCCGCCCGATGGCCTGTGGCAGCGTGGCGAACAGCACGCCGGCATCGATGAGCAGCCAGAAGCTCAGCTTCTTGATGTACGCGAACGCCAGCAGCGTGAAAAAGAGGGCGATGATCGTGCCGAAGAAGGCCATCCCGCCCTCCCAGGCCGCGATGATCCGGATGGGGTTGCGCAGGTAGTCGCCCAGGTTGGGCTGCTGGACCACGAAGTACAGCCGGGCGCCGAGCAGCCCGATCGCGATCGACCACCAGATCAGGCTGGAGGCGTCCTTCTCCGCCACGCCGCGCTTCAGCAGGTAGGGGGTCACCAGGCGGATGCCCACGAGGAAGGCGACGGCGTAGCCGACCCCGTACCAGTGGATCGGGAAGGGGCCCACCTGCAGCACCGGGTCGATGGGGATGGTGATCACGCCCAGCATCGCTAAATCATCGCTCAGGTCTCGGGGGCGGTTTCCTCGACCAGCCGGGCCGCGCGGCCGCCCGACGGCCGGGTGATCAGGAACACGCCGCCGAGGATGAGGAGGAGGGCGACGCCCGTCTCGACGCCGATGTGCTCGTGCAGGATGCCCACCCCCCAGACCAGCGCGAACGGGGGTATGAGGTAGGTGACGACGATCGTGCGACTGGCGCCGACCCGCTTGATCAGGTAGTAGGAGAGCACCATCGCCAGCCCGGTGGCGCCCAGGCCCAGCCACAGCACCGCGGCGATCGCCTGCGGTGACGGCACCGTGGCGGGCCACGTCCACGCCGCGAGCGGGGCCAGGAAGAGCGCCGCCAGGGCGCACTGCAGGAAAGCCGGGACCTGCGGCGGGGTGCGCTGGAAGGCGCGACGCGAGAAGTGGGTCGCCCAGCCGTAGCAGAGGGTCGCGACCACGACGGCCAGGATGCCCAGCGTGCCGGAGCTGAGGATGTTGCCGGTGGGGCGGGCGAGCACGACGACGCCAAGGAAGCCGAGCACCAGGCCACCCACCTGCTTAGGGCCGAGGTGGTCCGCCTCGGCCCAGAAGGGCGCCAGCAGCATCGTCCACAGCGGCGCGGTGGCGTTGAGGATGCCCGCGAGGGAGCTGTCGATGTATTGCTCCCCGAACGAGATCAGTACGTAGGGGATCGCCGCGTTGAAGAGGCCGATGGCGACCCCGCCGCGCCAATGCCGCCGCACCACCGACCAGGGCACGTGGCTGACGCGCAGGGCCACGGCCAGGCCGATCGCCGCCGAGAGGCAGCGGCCGAACACCAGCACGAAGGGCGTCATCTCCCCCACCGCCACCTTGATGAAGAGGAAAGAGGCGCCCCAGATGGCCGCCAGCAGGAGGAGGACGAGGTAGTCCTGGAGCTTCAACCCGCTTCCGGACCCAGCAGCCTCGTCACCCCCAAGATTACCGACGCCGGGATCGCGGGTGGCGATCTCTCTATCCTTCTCCGAGTGGAAGCGGAGCCGGGCCGGGAGCACGCGTGAGCCTGCTCGACTACACCGCCCAGCACCTCGACACGCTGGTGCCGCAGACGATCACCCAGGTTCGGATCGTGCTGATCACGATGGCCGTGTCGATCCTCACCGGCCTCGCCCTGGGCGTGATGGCGGCCCGCTGGGAACGCTTCGGTGAGGTGGTCCTCGGCATCGCCAGCGTCCTCCTGACCATCCCCAGCTTCGCGCTTTTCAGCCTGCTGACGCTCGGGCTGCTGCTGGTCACCCCGACCGAGGCCTTCGGCGACCCGCCCACCATCATCGGCCTGGTCCTGTACGCCCAGCTACCCATCGTCCGCAACACCCGCACCGGCATCCGCGCGGTCAACCCCGCGGTCCTGGAGGCGGCCCGCGGGATGGGAATGCGGCCGGCTCAGATCCTGCTCCGGGTGGAGCTGCCGCTGGCCCTGCCGGTGATCCTCGGCGGCATCCGCCAGGCGACGGTGATGGTGGTGGCAATCGCCACCGTCGGCGCGGCCATCGCCAGCAACAACCTCGGCCAGCAGATCCTCCAGGGCGTGGCCTCGCTCAACCGCGACGCCATCCTCGCGGGGGTCATCCCGGTGGCGATCATCGGCATCGCCTTCGACACCCTGCTGGCGCTCGGCCAGCGCGTGATCAGCCGCGGCCGGATCACGGCGGGGGCGGCCGCGTGATCACCTTCAAGGACGTCGTCAAGCGCTACGGCGACAAGGTGGCCGTCGACCACCTGACGATGGAGATCAAGAGCGGCGAGGTGGTCATGTTGGTGGGGCCGTCGGGGTGCGGCAAGACCACCACGCTGAAGATGATCAATCGCCTGATCGAGCCGACCGAGGGGGTCATAGCCATCGACGACGTCGACACCCGCGGCGTCCCCATCACAGAGCTGCGCCGCTCGATCGGCTACGTCATCCAGCAGGTGGGCCTGTTCCCACACCTCTCCGTCGGGGAGAACGTCGCGACGGTGATGAGGCTGCGGGGCTGGGACCGGGCGCGGACAAAGGCCCGCGTCGAGGAGCTGCTGGACCTCGTCGGTCTACCTGCCGCGGAGTACGCGAAGCGCCTGCCGGAGGAGCTGAGCGGCGGCCAACGGCAGCGCGTCGGCGTGGCCCGGGCGCTCGGCGTGGACCCCAACATGCTGCTGATGGACGAGCCCTTCGGGGCGATCGACCCGGTCACCCGCGACCGCCTCCAGGACGAGCTGCTGCGGCTGCAGACGGTGGTGCGCAAGACCATCGTCTTCGTCACCCACGACATCGACGAGGCGATCAAGCTCGGCGACCGGGTGGCGCTGTTCACCCCCGACGGCCGCATCGCCCAGTACGACACCCCCGCGGCGATCCTGGCCCACCCGGCGTCGGACTACGTCGAGGGCTTCCTGGGCGCCGGCCGCCTGGTCCGCCGCCTCGGCCTGATCCCCCTGCGCGGCCTCCAGCTGGAGCGGGACGTCCGGGTCCGGCCGGCGGTCGAGATCGACATCGAAGGCACCCTGCGCGACGCCCTCGACGGCATCCTCCGCTCCGACGACGGGTACGTGGCGGTGACCGACGGCGGGGAGGTCGTGGGGCTGCTCGACGCCGAGGCGATCCGCCAGGCGGCGACCGTGGCATGACCACCGTCCCCCGGCCGGGGTGGGTGCGCCTGGTGGTCACCCCAATCGTGGTGGCCGTTATCCTCGCCGGCCTCTACCTCTACATCCAGAACACGCCGGGGCGGATCGCAGACGTCGGCGTGCTCAACGAGCGCTTCATCAGCAGCCGGCTGATCCAGCACCTCGAGATCTCGGGCATCAGCTTTGCCCTCGCGGCGCTGGTGGGACTGCCCATCGGGGTGCTCCTCGCCGGCGCGGGCCGGGTGGTGGCGATCCCCGTGTTCCTCGTCGCCAACCTCGGCCAGGCGGTGCCCAGCATCGGCATCCTCGCTCTGGGCCTGACGTTCTTCGGGCTGGGAATCCGCGGCCCGGTGACCGCGTTGGTCCTGTATGCCCTGCTGCCGATCCTGCGCAACACCCTGGTGGGGGTGCAGGGCGTCGACCCGGCGGCGGTCGAGGCGGCCAGGGGGATGGGCATGACCCCCGCACAGACGCTGGTCCGGGTCCAGCTCCCGCTTGCGTCGCCCGTCATATTCGCCGGCCTGCGGGTGGCGCTGGTGCTGGTCGTGGGCACCGCCACGCTCGCCAATTTCGTCGGCGGCGGCGGCCTCGGCGACCTGATCAACTCCGGCAACCTGTACCACCCGCGGCCGACACTCGTCGGCGCGGTGATCGTGTCCGCGCTAGCCTTGCTCGCGGATTGGGCGCTCGGCCTCGTCGAGCGCGCCATAAGTCCTCGCACCTGAGGCAAATCAATTTGCCCCCGCCGGGGGCAACGGAGGAAAGATGAAAAGGCGCAAGATGCTGGCCCTCGCAATGATGGGCTCGGCGATCCTGGCCGGCTGCGGGAGCTCATCCAGCAGCGGGACCGGGGACAACAGCTCCGCCACCTGCCCCACGGGCGGCTCGGCCAGTTCCACGGGGACCGGCACTTTCAAGATCGGGATGAAGGGCTTCGCCGAGGAGCAGCTGCTGGCCAGCATGACCAAGCAGCTTCTGGAGAAGCGCGGGTACACCGTCGACGCCACGTTCACCGCCAAGGACCCGGCCCTGGGCCAGGCGCTGGAGAGTGGCCAGATCGACATGTACTGGCAGTACACCGGCACGGAGTTCATTGGTCCGCTGTCATCGGTGGTCGACAAGCCGCCGACGGACCTGGACCAGGCCTTCGACCTCGCCAAGCAGAAGGACGAGGCGCGGGGCATCTGCTGGAACGCCAAGGCCAACTTCAACGACACCAACGGCCTGGGCATCAAAGCCTCGGACAAGTCCAAGTACGGCTCGACCCTGACGGAGTTCGCCGCCTACCTGAAGAACAACCCCAACACCGTGGTCTGCATCCAGTCCGAGTTCCGCACGCGCGCTGACGGCGTGCCCGGGCTGAACGCGACGTACGGCATCGACGCCAACCTCCCCGGGTTCAAGGACATCGGGGGCAACACGGCCGAGAAGCAGATCGCCAGCGGCGAGTGCGCCGCGGGTGAGGTCTTCACGACCGACTCCGGGATCGAGGCCAACAACGTCTACGTCCTGACCGACGACAAGAAGCTGTTCCCGCCGGACAACGTCGGGCTGCTGATCAAGTCGAGTGTGCAGAAGGCGCACCCCGAGCTGGGCGCGATCGTCGCCCCGCTGGCGCAGAAGCTCACGACGGAGAAGATGATCGGCCTGAACAAGCAGGTTGAGATCGACAGCAAGAAGGTGGAGGACGTGGCCAAGGCCTTCCTCACCGACAACGGGTTCCTGTAACCGCAGGCAGCCCCGAATCCATTTGATCGAGGCGTCCCGCCGGCAGGCGGGGCGCCTCTTTCGTGACACCCCCGAAACCGGGGGTTGACGGCGGCCGCGGGCGGGCGTATGACAGGAGCAGGAAGCAAGCTCATAGCCCAAATGGAGGCGCGTGGCATGCTCAAGATCTGGGACTGGCTGCGACGGGGTACAGCCGAGCAGGTCCGACCGTCCTGACGGACGGTCAGCAGTCGCTAGTTATCTAGCTTTTCAACACCCGGCCGCACGCCGGGCCCTCTACTGAGAGGATGAAAGCGCGGAGGGCCGATCCAGGAGGACCGGCCCTCTCTGTTGGCCCAGCAGCAGCGCCGCCACCGCCGCCCCCACCAGCAGCGCGCTGAAGGTCCCCACCGACGACAGCGCCGCGCCCGCGGGGTCGTGGTAGACGAGGTCGGGCACCGTCCCCGCCGGCGTCGAGGCGGCCCAGACCGCCAGCTGCACCCCGGTGAGGAGCAGCCCGACCAGCAGCGCGACCGCCGGGGCGGGGCGCTCGCGGGCGCGGCTCGCGCCGAAGGCGAAGCACAGCAGCAGCGGCGTGAAGTTCCAGAGCGAGTTCTTGGGCGCGGCCACCACGCCAAAGCACAGGCAGAGGGCGAGGCACCCCTCCCACGGCTGCGTGCGACAGCGCCAGAGGACCAGCGCCAGGAGTAGCGCGAGCGCCGCCACGGCGGCGATGTCCAGCGCCTCCACCGCCACCCCCCGCAGCGGCCAGCCATCCCACAGCGCCATCCGGCTGAGCATGCCGTTGAGCGACTGGTTGCTCCAGTACGCGTCGGCGGCGAGGTTCTCCGCGACGCGGCCCGCGGCGCGCCCGCCGGCCAGGAGGTCGGGCAGGAACAGCAGGGCGGCGGTCACCGCCGCGAGCGCCGCCTGGCGCAGCCTGTCCGGGCGGCCCGCGACGGCCAGCAGCCCTGCCGCCGGGTAGAGCTTGACCGCCGTGGCCAGCGCGAGGGTCGCGCCGGGGCCGACACCCCGGTAGGCCAGCGCCAGCGCCGGCAGCAGCAGGTCGTTGGCCTGGCCCACCCACAGCCCGTAGGACACGGGCGTGTACAGGCCGCCGAGGATGCCGATCGCCAGCATCGCGGGCAGCGGCAGGCCACGGACGGACGACAGGAGCAGCGCCAGCGCCACGCCGACGGCCACCAGGCTGAGGCCCACGAAGACCGCCGCGGCGGTCCACGGGGGCAGCGCCGCCAGCGGCCGCATCGCCTCCGCGAAGGCCAGCGGGTAGGTGTAGCCGCCACCGGTGATGCCAGGCAGACCGGCGGCGTCGTGGACGCGCGCCAGGGCGGCGTTGTCGTAGGCGCTGCCGCCCGCGTTGAGGACAGCGGCCGCGGACCAGTAGATCCAGAAGTCGTTGAGGATGCCCAGCGGCCCGCGCACGCCGAAGGTGACCACCTCCGCCAGCAGGCACGCCAGCCCTCCCGCCACCCCGGCGATGGTCCCGTCGCGCGTCACCCACCTCACGGAACCCGCACCTCCACGTCGCAGCCGGCCCCCGGGCGCAGCGTCACCTCCGCCCGCGACGCCACGGCGTCCCAGCGCCACCCGCTGACGCAGGCACCCGTCACGTCCGGCTGCGACTGCGTCATCGAGGGCCATGCCACCACAACCG
>JAXDLV010000152.1:0-2710 GCA_034666445.1 Chloroflexota bacterium
ACCGAGCCCAGCTGGCTCGGCATCCAGCTGGCATTTGCCGGCGGGATCCGGCTGGAGGCGCTGGAGCCGATCCCCGCACCCGCCGACGACTTCCTGGCGCGCTTCCTGGAGCACTCCGGCCCGGGTCCGCACCACGTTACGTTCAAGGTCCCGGACATCGAGGCCGCCCTCGCCGCGCTCGAACGGAGCGCCATCGAGCCCATGAAGGTGGACCTCCACGACCCCAACTGGAAAGAGGCCTTCATCCACCCGCACTTCGGCGTGGGGACGGTGGTCCAGCTGGCCCAGGCCGGCGGCGAGTGGACCGCCGAGCACGCGCCGCGCGACCCCGACGTGGAGCTGGTCGAGGCGGACTTCCTGGGCGCGGAGCTGGAGGTCGACCCCGCGGCGGCGCGGAAGCTGTTCGGCGACGTCCTGGGCGGCGCCGCGGCCGAGCTCGCGGATGGGGCGGTGGCGTACAGCTGGGCCGGCGGCGGCACCCTGCTGGCCACCCCAACCAATGGCCGTCCAAGGCTGGCGCGGCTGGTCTTCCGCCTGCGCGACGACGGCCGTGGAAACGGCGCAGCGGCCGACCTCCCCGGCGAGCAGCCGCTGTACGACGGCCCCGCCACGGTCCTCCGGCTGGCCCCCGACGCGCCCTGGCCCAGCCGATAGAATCGCCAGCGAAATGAGCTACCAGCTTCGCGTCCCCGGGCCCACGCCGGTCCCCGAGCGGGTCCGAGAGGCGATGGCGGCGCCGATGATCAACCACCGCGGCCCGGCCTTCGCCGAGCTCATCACCGAGTGCCGCGCCGGCCTCCAGTGGGCCTTCCAGACGAGCAACGAGATCGTCCTCTTCCCCTCGTCCGGCACCGGCGGGCTCGAGGCGGCCGTGCAGAACATGACCAGCCCCGGGGAGAAGGCGCTCTTCGTGTCGGTGGGGGCGTTCGGCGACCGCTTCGCCAAGATCGGGACCGCCTTCGGCGCCGACGTGGTCAAGCTCGACTACACGTGGGGCCACGGCGCGGTTGCCGCCGACGTCGCGGCGCAGCTGGACCAGCACCCCGACATCAAGGTGGTCTTCGTCACCCATAACGAGACGTCCACCGGTGTGACCAACGACCTGCCCGACATCGCCCGTGTCGCTCGGGAGCGGGGCAAGCTGGTGGTGGTCGACGGGGTCAGCTCCGTCGGCTCGATCGACCTGCCGGTGGACGAGCTGGGGCTGGACATCGTGGTCAGCGGCTCCCAGAAGGGCTGGATGCTGCCGCCGGGGATGTCGTTCCTCAGCGTCAGCCAGGCGGCCCTCGACCACGCCGCCACCAGCACCTGCCCGCGGCTCTACTTCGACATCGCCCAGGAGCTGGAGTACGAGCTGAAGGGCCAGACCTACACCACCCCACCGGTCTCGATCCTCTTCGGCCTCCGGCAGTCGCTGCAGCTGCTGCGCGAAGAGGGCCTGCAGGAGGTCTTCGCCCGCCACGCCCGGATCGCCCGCGGGATCCGCGCCGCGGTGACCGCGCTGGAGCTGGAGCTGTTCGCCGACCCGATGTTCTTCTCCAACACGGTGACCGCCATCCGCGCCCCCCGCGGCGACGTCGACCTCAACAAGCAGCTGGTCGCAGTTCTCCGCGACAAGCACCAGCTGGAGCTGGCCGGGGGCCAGGGCGCGCTGGCCGGCAAGGTGTTCCGGATCGGCCACCTTGGCGACATCAGCTACGACGACGCGCGGGACATCATCGCCCGCCTGGAGCTGGGCCTGATCGACGTGGGCTACATGGACGGCCCCGTGCGCGCGACCGACGCCCTCATCGCGGCGATGGACGAGCCCGCCGTCAAGGTCGGGGTCGCGGCCGGCAGCGCCGGGGCCGACGCCTCGGACCAGGTCGAAGCCCCCGCCGGGGGCTGAGCCCCCTGCCCGCCCGGGAGGGTTCGGCGTGACCGACCGAGCCCGGGTCCTGGTGGCCGACCCGATCGCCGATGACGGCGTCACCCGGCTGCGCGAGCACTACGAGGTCGATGTCGTCACCGGGCAGAAGCCCGACGAGCTGCTGGGGCGCATCGCGGACTACGAGGCGCTGATCGTGCGCAGTGAGACGAAGGTCACCGCCGAGCACATTACCGCCGCGACGCGGATGCGGATCATCGGCCGCGCCGGCGTGGGCGTGGACAACATCGACGTCGACGCCGCCACCGGCGCCGGCATCCTGGTGGTCAACGCCCCGGCGGGCAACACCATCGCCGCAGCAGAGCACACCATCGCCATGATCACCGCCCTGGCTCGCAACATCCCCCAGGCCAACCGCGCCCTCGTCGAGGGCCGGTGGGACCGCAAGCAGTACATGGGGTTCCAGCTGCGCGGCAAGGTGCTCGGGGTGGTTGGCCTGGGCGCCATTGGGAGCGAGGTGGCCAAGCGAGCCCAGGGGCTGGAGATGGATGTGCTGGCGTACGACCCGGTGGTCTCGCGCGAGCGCGCCGAGATGATCAACGTCGAGCTGGTCGACCTCGACGAGCTGTGCCGCCGCAGCGACGTCATCACCGTCCACGTGCCACTGGTGGCCGCCACCCGCCATCTCTTCGACGCCGCTCGGCTGGAGCGCTGCAAGCCCGGCGTCCGCCTGGTCAACGTCGCCCGTGGCGGTATCTACGACGAGGCCGCGGTGCTGGCCTGCCTCGAGAGCGGGCAGGTCGCAGGGGCCGCCTTCGACGTGTTCGAGGAGGAGCCGCCGCC
>JAXDLV010000153.1:0-6516 GCA_034666445.1 Chloroflexota bacterium
GGGCTGAACGGCTTCGTGGGCGAGTACCTGATCATGCTGGGCGCCTACGCGCGGTCGTGGCTGCTGCTGGGGGTGGCCGCGGTGGGGGTGGTCCTGGCGGCCTGGTACACGCTGCGGCTGTACCAGCGGACGATGAACGGGCCGCCGTCGGAGGGGGCCGCCAAAGCCGAGCTGACGGCCGTCGAGCTGCGGGTGCTGGTGCCGCTCACCCTGATGGCGGTCGCCATCGGGCTCTTCCCGGCACCGCTGCTGGGTCCGGTGAATCGCAGCGTCGAGGCCCTGGTGGGCGTGCTGGTGGCGGGCGGATGAGCGCCACCGACTGGGGCCTGCTGGCCCAGGTGCTGCTGGGCGCGACGCTGATGGTGCTGCTGCTGGCCGACGCCTTTCTCCCCGAGGGGGGCAAGCGCTGGCTGGCGCCGATCGCCGGCGTCGGCCTGCTGGGGGTGCTCCTCGCGCTCCTGAGCGCCGCCGGCTCCGGCCTCGACGCGCCCGGCGTCAACCACCTCCTCTATAACAAGACCGTAAGCGTCGACAGTTTCGCCGTCTTCTTCCAGGTCCTGTTCGTGGGGCTGGCGCTGATGGTGCTGCTGCTGGCGCCGTCGTACCTGGAGCGGCGGGGGATACAGCGGGGCGAGTTCTACATCCTGCTGGTCGCCGCGCTTGGCGGGATGATGCTGATGGTCGCGGCCACCAGCCTGATGACGATCTTCCTGGGCATCGAGCTGCTCTCGATCTCGCTGTACATCCTCTCGGCGTTCCTGCGACAGGAGGAGCGCTCCCAGGAGGCCGGGCTGAAGTACCTGCTGATCGGCGGCTTCGCCACCGGCTTCCTCCTGTACGGCATGGCGCTGCTGTTCGGCGGCACGGGGTCGACGTCCCTCTCGGACATCGCCGCCAAGCTGCCCAACCTCGATGGTGACGGCCGCCTGTACAGCCTCAGCGGCATCGCCCTGATCCTCGTGGGCGTCGCGTTCAAGGCGTCGGCGGCGCCCTTTCACGCCTGGACCCCGGACGTGTACGAAGGCGCCCCGGCGCCGGTGGTGGCTTTCATGTCGGTGGGCACGAAGGTGGCCGCGATCGCCATCTTCCTCCGCATCTTCGTGGTCGACCTGGCCCGGGCATACCCGCGCTGGGTCCTGCTGCTGGGCGCGATCGCGGGGCTTTCGATGATCGTCGGCGCGGTGGGCGCCCTCCGCCAGACCAACTTGAAACGCATGCTGGCGTACTCCGGCATCGCCCACGCCGGCTACCTGATGCTGGCGGTGGTGGCCCAGAAGGCCGGGATGGTGGCGGGGCTGTTCTACCTGGCGGCGTACGGCGTGATGACCTTCGGTGCGTTCGGCATCGTGACGCTGCTGGCCACCCGCGACGGCGAGCGCTCCCGCATCGACGACATCCGCGGACTGGGCTTCCGGCGCCCCGCGCTGGGGGCGCTGCTGGCGCTGTTCATGCTGTCGCTGGCGGGGATCCCGCCCACGGTCGGCTTCGCCGGCAAGCTGTTCGTCTTCCAGGCCGCGATCCGCGCCGGCTATATACCGCTGGCGGTGATCGGCGTCCTGTCGTCCGCGGTCTCGCTCTACTACTACCTGCGCGTCGTGATCGCGCTCTACACGCCGCCCGAGGACAGCACCGCGGCCGAGGTGGAGTCGGCGGTGCGGCCCCGGCGCACGGACCCGTTCGGTACGGCCGCCGTGGCGCTGGCGGGGGTACTCACCCTGGCACTCGGCGTCTTCCCGAGCGTCCTCTATGAGCTGGCTCAGAAGGCTTCTCTCCTCTAGGTCGAGGCCCGCCTACGCCGAGATGGCGGACTGGGACCCGCCAGAGGGGCACGTCCTGGCCGAGCTCGTCGGGGAGGTGGAGGTCGGACCGGCGGGCGGCCCGCCAAGCCGCCAGGGCCACGGCGTCCTTGCCGTCCTGGACGGCTACCCGGTGCGCGACCTCGGCTGGGTGGTGCCGCCCGCGGTCCGGGGCGAGGGCCAGGCCTGGATCACGGCGAACATGATCACCACCTGGCGCCTGGAGGACGGTGCCCTGCTGATCGAGCACCGCAACCCCATCCCCGCGCCGTCGGCCGGCGGGGGAGGCCACCGGGCGCTCTCCGAACCGGAGCCGGCGGGGGGTATGGGCCGCCACGTGGGCGAACCGCCGCCGCCGCCATCGCCCCCTGAGGTGTTCGTGTGGGCGAGCTACCTCCGGATCACCCCCGCCGACCCCGCCGCGGTGCTGGCGTTCGACCGCGGCGCCCGAGGCCTGCTCGAGATGCCGGCGCTGGGGCAGCAGCCGTGATGCCGCCTGTCGCCCGCTGGGGCGTCCGGGTGCTGATCGCCGCCGGCGGCGCGGCGGCGGTCCTCCTGTCGCCGCTGATGGCGCCCACGGCCCTTCCGGTCTGTGCCACCCACCGCTCGCATATCAGCCAGCTGCGTGACATGTACGGTGCCCGCCCTGTCGCGATGCCACCGGCGTTCGCGGCCAACACCAGCGGATTCATGAGCAGCGATTCCCGTAACTTCGCGGTCCAGGTCGCTCCCACTGAGCTGGCTCGCTCTCGACTCCTGGGTTCCGGTTGGGGCACTGATCCGGAACTGGTGGTGGTCGCGAACTACAACCCACCGCGGGCGAACGAGTGGCCCGGCACGACCCCGGCGGCGGACCTCATCGTCTACGTCGTCGGCGCCAATAGCGGCGAAACCCACGAGGTTGCAGCGTTCTGGCCCGGCTGCCACGACTGAGACGCGGAGTCAGCCCAGGCTGGCGTTAGGCCTTCTTACCCGTGTAGGTATCCCTCCCCGAGAAGAGACCAAGCACGTTCAAGGCCGGCGCCGGGGTATTTGCGGGCGGATCCACGGTGGCCAGGAAATAGAAGGAATGGCTCGTGGTGCTGGTGTAGTCCCCGGGCGGAAGGAGCCCGCCGAAGCCCTTGCGGCTGGAGTCCTGGATGAAGACGAGCCCTGGGCCCGCCGTCGTTATCTCGGTCCCCTCATCTATTGAGATCACCAGGGCTCCGCCCCCCTCCACCTGCAGGGCATACACGGGCTGCGCGGTGGTCTTCATGGTGCGCTGCACGTTGCCACCCTTGGCCTTCGCGGCCGCCAGCTTGTCATGGAGCCGCTTCAGCACCCCGGCCGTGTCGGTGTTGCTCACAAAGGGAGAGCCCGCGGGCAGCTGACCCGTCGTATATGCACCCAGTAGGTCGACGTACGCCTGGCCGATCTTGCTCGGCGGGGTTGCCAGCGGCGCCTCGGCGTCGACCGCGGTGGCGTAGCCGAACGCGTCCAAAGCGATCTTGGGCAACGGGGTATTCGAGATGAAGGACCAGTAGGCCGTCTGCTTCCAGCTGTCCGATTCGTTCTCCTTGCGGAAGACGTAGCCGTCCTGCAGGGGGCTGGCGGTGGGTGAGGTGTCCGTGGCGGAGACCATAAAGAAGCCGGGGTAGGCCGCCTGCGAGGGCACGTAGACCGCGACGTCGGTCGACGTCACGGGATACAGGCTGTTCGTGCTGCCCGAGAGCTTGGTGTCCTCGATGCCCGCCACGTCGACCTGCAGCGCCGGGGCCGCGTCCACCGACTGTTCGACACCCTTGTCGAGGTCCACGTTGGCCTTGTTGTCCTTCTCACGGAAGTCCATGTAGACCGCCTTGGCCTCCTCCGGCGTGATGAGGTGCGCAGGTGCCGTCGGGGACGGCGATGGCGCCGGCGCCTGGGGAGAACTGCCCGCGGTCGGCCCTCCGATTGTGCAGCTGGCCAACCCCACTGCCAGGCAGGTGGCTCCCAGGAGTTGGACACGACGACGTGCGCTCGAAAACATATATCCGCCCTCTTCGGCCCAGGATGGGCCGCAGTCAGCATAGAGAGCGGTACCGGGCGGCGTCAGCCCAGGCGGAGCGACCACCCGGAACAGGGCTTGATTCTTCTCAGAACCCGCTGCCACCATGTGACCGACCGCCATCCGAGCGGGCCGACGAAGAGGTAGAACGCAGTGTCCAGCGCCACCACGATCGGAGCCCCTGCCACCGGCTTTGCATCACCCGTGACCCCTGCGCGCGCCCACAACGGCGGGGCAGGAGTGGTCGGTGTGTGGTTCTTCCGGGCGCTCTTGCTGGTGCCCTTCATCCTGATGGGACCGGAGGTCATCGCCGCGGCGACGGGGCAACCCGAGGGCGTGGCCCACGTCTCCGCCTCAGTCGCAGACGTCCTGGGGACTTCGACCTTCCTGATATTCGCCACGATGTTGGCGGTGTCGCCGCTGCACACCCTGACCGGCTGGCGGTGGCATATCGTGCTGCGGCGCGACTACGGCATCGGCATGTGGGCGGTGGCCACCACCGACCTCATTCTTGCCGCGCTGACCACCGGTGACACATTCCCTGGCCACTTCACCGCGCGCCTCGGGGGACACACCTTCCTCCTGATGGGCACGATCTCCACGCTGTTGCTGGTGCCATTGGTGATCACCGCCAACCGTCCCGCGCAGCGCTGGCTGGGTAGCCACTGGAAATGGATACAGCGCCTGACCTACGTGGTGTGGCTGACCATCCTGGTGCACCTCTTTCTGCTCTTCGACCTCAGCTCGTTCTTCCTGTTCGCCGTGCTCCTCAGCGTCCCACTGGCGCTGCTCCGGCTGCGGGTCGTCTCGCGGCCGTGGAAGGCGGCGCGGCAGGCGAGATCACACCGGGTCGTCCGTGGCGTCGCCGCGGTCGCGCTGGTGGCGATGTTCGTTGGCGGCACCGTCCCGTTCGTGCAGGAGCTGGCGAGCAAGGGCTCCGCCGCCTTTATCCAGCAGCCGGTCGACGATGAATGACGTCGTCGAGCTGAGCCGCGCCGCCTCCCGGCGGCATCGCCGCGCCCGGCGCGCCATGGTCGTCCTGACGGGCGTGTGTGCGCTGCTGGCAGCGGCCCCGGCCGCTCACCAGCTGGCCACCGGGGACTGGCAGGCATTCCTCTCGCGGCCACCCGGGGTCGGGGCCACCGCATCCCTGCCTCACGGTGATGATGGCGAACCGGGTGCTGACGCCGAGACGGCAATCGCGCCGGAGGAGCCGGCGAACGGCCAGTTGCCGAAGGTCGCTGCCGTTGAACAGCTCCCGGGGGATGAGCCGGGCACAGCCCCGCCGCCGGCGCCGCGCCGCGTACCTCCTGCGGTGAACCGGGTTCCCGCGGAGACCCGTCCTAGCCCAGGCGGTCGACGACCCCGACGAGCTCCTTGACGGCCGAGGCCGAGCGGTCCAGCGCCTTCTTCTCGGCCGCCGTGAGGTCGATCTGGATCACCTCCTCAAGGCCCTTGGCGCCCAGCTTGCAGGGCACGCCGATGAAGAGGCCCTTGTAGCCGTACTCGCCCTCCAGCCGCGCAGCGCATGGGAGGATGCGCTTCTGGTCGAGGATGATCGAGTCGACCATCTCGGCGACCGCCGCGCTGGGGGCGTAGAAGGCGGAGCCGGTCTTCAGCAGGGCCACCACCTCGGCGCCGCCGTCGCGGGCGCGCTGCACGATCTCGCCGAGCCGCTTCTTCTCGATCAGCTTCTCCACAGGGACGCCGGCGACGGTCGTGTAGCGCACCAGCGGCACCATGGTGTCGCCGTGGCCGCCCAGCACGTAGGCGTCGACGTCGCGCACCGACACGCCCAGCTCCTCGGCGATGAAGCTGCGGAAGCGGGCGGTGTCCAGCACGCCGGCCATCCCGATGACCCGCTCGCGGGGGAATTTCGACGTCTTCGCGGCCACGTGGCACATGGCGTCGAGCGGGTTGCTGACCACGATCAGGATTGTCTTGGGGGAGGCCTTGACCAGCTTCGAGGTCACCTCGCCCACGATCTTCATGTTGGTCTCGATCAGGTCGTCGCGGCTCATTCCCGGCTTGCGGGGCAGGCCGCTGGTGATCACACAGATGTCGGAGCCGGCCGTCTCCTTGTAGGAGTTGGTGCCGGTGATGTAGCTGTCGTAGCCGACGACGGGGCCCGCCTCGCGCATGTCCAACGCCTTGCCCTGGGGGAGGCCCTCGACGATGTCGACCATCACGATGTCGGCGTAGTCCCGCTCCGCCAGCCGCTGCACCAGCGTCGCCCCGACGTTGCCCGCCCCGACGACGGTGATCTTCTTCCGCATGCTGTGTCTCCTGCGTTATCGACCGAAACCCGGCGGATATTACCAGCGGCTATCGCCGGCCGCTGAAGCCGACCACCAGCGCAATTCCCAACAGGACCCCGGCTGCCGTCAGCACAAGCCCGACTATGGCCAGGGGCATCCGTTCGGCCCTCATTCCCTTGATGCCGGCGACGACGCCGAAGATCGCAGGGATGACTGAAACGGCGTTGCAGAAGAAGGCCACCCCGAGGGTGATGAGCCCCAGGATGAGGGCCGACGTCGCGTAGTAGTTGCCCTCCGCTGCCGCGGCGCCGTGGCGGGCCGCGGCCACCATCTCGTCGGACGACGCCCCCCGGCCGGTGGTGAGGCGCACCTCAACCAGGGCGCGGCCCTGGTAGCGCTTGGGGATGTTGCCGATGACCCAGGCGGTCCATTCGTC
>JAXDLV010000154.1:0-22594 GCA_034666445.1 Chloroflexota bacterium
GGGGAGGGGGTCAGCGACGCGATGGTCACGGCCGCGGCGGGGGACGAGCCGTACGTCCTCACCGGTACCGGCCGCGAGGAGGTGGAGGCGGCCCGGCGGGCGAAGTTCCAGCCCCAGACCGCGCTGGTGCTGCGGGCGCTGCCGGACATCGACGAGGCCGAGGGCGCCCTGGCCGCGACCGCGGTGCTGTGCGATTGGAACCGGCTGGAGACCTCGGGACCGGTGCGGCTGCGCTTCCACGTGGTCAACGACGACCTCGCCGTCAGCGGTCGCGGCCTGGTCCGCTGGCGGCTGCGGGCCCTCGAGCCGGGTGGCTGGCTGCCGTTCCTGCGGGACCGCAGCGGTGAGCTGGAGGTCGGCATCCCCGCCCCGGACCAGCCGCCCGCGGTCTACGAGCGCGAGGTGACGCTACCCGGGGGCGGCGGCAACGTGGTCATCGAGCTGGGACTGGAGCAGGGTGGCGAGCTGCTCAGCTACCTGGAATACGAGCTGGAGGTGGACTGAGCCGCTAGTCCTCGACCGCGTCACGGGGACTACGGCTGCGCCTAGTCCTCCGTGACGGACACGAAGTGCTCGCGCGGGGCGCCGCACTGGGGGCACTTGTCCGGGGGATTCTCGGCGTTGGGGTGGAGGTAGCCGCAGTCGTCGCACTTCCACAGCAGCTCCATCGCCATCGCGCGCGTCTCGTGGGCGGCGCCGGACTTGACCTCGCGGACCTCGTGGCCCAGGTCGGACGCGTGGACAACGCCGCCGGCCAGGCCGCGAACCAGGTCGCGCTGGCTGATCACGCCGACCACCGCGTCGCCGCTCACCACCGGGACGCGCTTGATGCGACGGCTGGTGAGCAGCTCGGCGACGTCGCTGAGGCTCATGTCCTGGGTGGCCGTCAGGGGTGACGCAGTCATGATGTCGGCGACCGTGGCGCCGCTCTTGGCGAGGATGTCGGACTCACTGACCACGCCCACCAGGCGCCCGTCCATGGTGACGGGGAGGCTGCTGATGTCCTTGTCGGCGAGCATCTGCCAGAGCTCGGACACGCTCGCGTCGGGGGCGATGCTGGAGACCTCGTGGCTCATCAGGTCGGCAACCCTCATGAGCGGATAGTAACCCCCGGCCTAGGCGACTATCTTCGCCCCCGGCTCCCCATCTCGGTGGCGCGCTTCTCCAGCTGCCGGATGATGATGGGGACGGCCGCGGTCGCGGCGGTCCTGGCGGCGGCGGTGGCCAGCCTCATCACACGTGGCTCCTGGGGCTCCAGCTCCTTCCTGAGCTCGTCGCGGAGCTCCTCCTTGAGCTTCTCGCGGGTGCCGTCGACCGTGTCCTGCACCGACTTCTTCGCGTCCTTCGCGGTCTTCGCAGGGTGCGCCACCACTGATCCGATCGCCTCCGCCGCCAGTCCCGCGCGACCCCGGAGCGTCTTCTTCCGGCGCCGGCGGCGAACGCCATAGGCCACCACCAGGACGCCCCCGACAACCACGACACCGGCGCCGACGGCGGCCGCGCCGATGGCCACCTGGCGGGCGCGGCGCAGCGGCGGCTCCACCGTCTGGCGCAGCCGCACGATCCGGTCCGTCATGTCGGACCGGATGGCGTCTATTTCGTGACGAGTGCTATCTGCGCTTTCACCCATTCCAGGTCGTCCTTGAGGGATTGGATCGTCTTCTCCGGGGGCTGAATCAGGATGCGGCTCTTGCCGACCAGGATCAGCGAGATTGCCGCCGCAAGCCACACGACGGTGATCACGAGCGCGGTGATCCACTGCGGGATCGGGATGGCCTCGACCAGCACCACCTGCAGGAAGATGAAGAACAGCAGCGCCGACAGGGCGCCACCGACGATGAGCCCCACCGCGATGGCGTTGCGCATCGCAAGTTCCTGCATCTCCAGCTTGAGGAGGTCGATCTCAAGCTGAACCAGCCGCTGGACGTCGTCAACCAGGTCGGCGACCTGCCCTCCGACGCCGTCTTTCGGAAGCGGGTGAGGGTACCGGCGCTCCGCCGCGGGCTGCTCGGCCATAGGCGAATGATGATAGCCGAAATATCACTTTCCCCCGGGCGCGCGGATGGACGGCTGGCGCACAGTGGGCCGTCAACGATTTGTCACGGTGACGTCACCAAGCGTTGCCGCGCCCGGGGGTGGTTTGTACCTTGGGACTTGAAGTCATGGCGTCTGAAACCAGACCTCGAACCGAGACCCCCACGGCCGCGTGGGAGCGCTTCAAGCAGGTCCATGGTGACGTACTTGGACGCTGGGTCGAGGCCGAGCGCGCCCTGGCACTGGCGCTGCGCGACGGCGGCAACCACCCCGTCACCGGCGACCGCCTGCTGGCGGCGGAGGCGGCGCTGCAGGCCGCCATCATCGACTTCGCCACCTCCGACAGCGCGGCGCCCGACCCGGTGCCGGTCGCGCTGGAGCTGCTGCGGCTGGCCGAGAAGGAGCTGTTCGAGAACCCTCCGGACCTGCGCGCGATCGACGGCGTCGCGGATCGGCGCCGCGAGGGCAGGGTAAGCATCCAGGCCGACCGGCGCCGATCCCACCCCCGGGACGCCGCGGACGCCGCGGATGCGGCCTCGGCCTAGACGGCCTGGAAGCCCTCTGGGGCGGCCTCGGATAGGCCCATCTGCTGCCGCAGGCCGGACGCGGAGGTGACGGGAAGCGAGCAGACAAAACCGCGGCAGACGTAGGCCACGGCGCCGCTCGCGGCGCCCTCCCGGGCGCCCAGCAGGGGCGGGACCGAGCTGCCGGGAGGACCGGCGGCCAGCACCATGGCCGGCAGGTACTCGGAGCGCACCTCCCGCAGGAGCGCCGCCGCTGCCGGCGAGCGGAGGTCACCGACGACGGCGACCTCCATCGGGTTGGAGAGGTGGGTGTCCACCGCCGACAGCAGCCGGCCGAAGAACAGCGGGTGTGACGCCAGCGAATGGGTCAGGGCGCTCATGACGTCGACAGCGGCGTCGCGGTAGGCCCCCTCCCCGGAGAGTAGGGACAGCTCCACCAGCACCTCGGCGGCCATCGAGTTGCCTGCGGGCACTGCGTTGTCGTCCCAGTCCTTGGGCCGGAAGAGCAGGTCGCGGTGCTCGTCGGCGGCGGAGTAGAGGACGCCGCCCTCCGGGTCGCGGAAGCGGTCGAGCATCGAGCGCGCGATCGCCTCGGCGGCGGTGTACCAGCGGGGGTCGAAGTCCGCTTGGTAGAGGGCCAGCAGGCCATGGGCGAGGCACGCGTAGTCCTCCAGGTAGCCCGCCAGCGGCTCCTGTCCCTCGCGCGTCGTGCGGAGCACGCGGCCATCGCCGTCGACGCGGGCCAGCAGCATCGTGGCGTTTCGCTGGGCCGCCTCCAGGTAGTCCGCGCGGTCGAGCACCGCCGCCGCCTCCGCGATGGCCGCCAGCATCAGGCCGTTCCAGCCGGTCAGCACCTTGTCGTCGCGGGCGGGACGGGTGCGCGCGTCGCGCGCCGCCAGCAGGCGCTCGCGGGCGCTCTCCAGCCGGCCCCGGTACTCGCCCTCACCGATGCCGAGCGTCTCCGGGATGGAGCGCCGGTCGCCGAGGACGTGGAGGATGCTCCGGCCTTCCCAGTTGCCCTCGTCGCTGACGTCGAAGGTGCGGGCGAAGACCTCGTAGTCGTCGCCCAGCAGCTCTGCCACCTCCTCGGCTGTCCAGGTGTAGAACAGGCCCTCGACGCCATCTGAATCGGCGTCCTCGGCGCTGTAGAAGCCGCCCTCCGGCGAGGTCATGTCGCGGAGGACGTAGTCGATGGTGCGGGTGCAGGCGCCCAGGTAGCCGGGGTTGTCGGTGGCCTGGTAGGCGTGGAGATAGAGGGGCGCCAGGAGAGCCTGGTCGTACAGCATCTTCTCGAAGTGGGGAACCAGCCAGCGGGCGTCGGTGGAGTAGCGATGGAAGCCGCCGCCGAGCTGGTCGAAGATGCCGCCGTGGGCCATCTTCACCAGGCTGCGCTCCACCACCTCGAGCAGCTCGCGGTCGCCGGTGCGCCGCCAGCAGCGGAGCAGGAACTCCAGCGCCATGGCCTGGGGGAACTTGGGCGCCTGGCCGAAGCCGCCCTCCTGCGGGTCGTACTGCGGCTTCAGCCTGGCGGCGGCGTCATCGAGGACGGCGAGGTCGGGCTCGTGCGCCTGGTGGCCGCCGCCGATCCCGGCTGAGATGACCTCGGCCACCCGCCCGGCGTTGGCCTCCACCTCGACGCGACGGTCGCGGTAGGCCTCTGCGACGGCGCCCAGGATGTCGAGGAAGCCCGGCATCCCGTAGCGCGCGGTGGGAGGGAAGTAGGTGCCGCCGAAGAAGGGCTTGAGGTCGGGCGTCAGGAAGACGCTCATCGGCCAGCCCCCGCTGCCGGTCATCTGCTGGACCGCCTGCATATATATGGAGTCCAGGTCAGGGCGCTCCTCGCGGTCGACCTTGATGGGGACGAAGTGCTCGTTGAGGAACGCCGCCACGCCGTCGTCCTCGAATGACTCCCGCTCCATGACGTGGCACCAGTGGCAGGCGCTGTAGCCGATGGAGAGGAAGATCGGCCGGTCCTCGGCACGGGCCCGGGCCAGCGCCTCGTCGCCCCAGGGGTACCAGTCGACGGGGTTGTCCCGGTGCTGGCGCAGGTATGGGCTGGTCTCGCCTGCGAGGCGGTTCGGCATGCGTGAGTCTAGCGACGCGTCCCCCCTGCGGCCCGGCCCTACGCCGAGACGTGGAAGAGGAGACCCACCGCGTAGGTGACGACGCCGACGACGATGCCCGCCACGGTCATCTCCAGCCCGGAACCCCACCAGCTGCGCAGGGTGACCAGGCTCTTGGCGGCGCCGACGGCGAAGTGGGCGACGATGGAGACGATCGCGGCCGCGACGATCGCGGCCTCGCCCGTGGTGAAGAAGAACGGGATCACCGGGATGATGGCGCCGACGGCGGTGGAGATGGTGGCGGCGATACCGGCCTTGACGGGGCTGCCGCCGGGGTTGGGGGCCAGCCCCAGCTCCTCCTGGGCCATGGCGTCCAGCATCGCCTTGGGGTTCTGTGAGACGCGGTCGGCCAGCAGCTTCGCCTCCGCCTCGGAAAGGCCCTTGAGCTGGTAGAAGAGCTCCAGCTCCTGGCGCTCCTCGTCGGGGTCGTCCTCCACCTCGCGGCGCTCGCGGTCGAGCTGGGCGGCGTAGAGCTCAGACTCCGACTTGGTGGCCAGGTAGGCGCCCGAGCCCATCGACACCGCCGAGGCCAGCGCGCCCGCCAGGCCCGCGATCAGCACGATGCTGCCGCCGCTGGTGGCGGCGGAGGTGCCGGCCACGATCCCGAACACCGCGGCCAGCCCGTCGTTGACGCCGTAGATGGCGCCCCCGATCCAGCCGCCGCCCTGGTTGTGCCACGTCTCCCGCGACAGGATGCGGTCGAGGGCGGACTGCACGTTGCGCTTCGGCTGGCGGGCGCTGCCGGAGCCCTTCATCAGCTCGCGGAGGGTGCCGGCGTGCTCGGCGTCCTCCATCGAGATGCTCTCCAGGAGCCGGTCGGTGGCCTCGTCGCCGGTCATCTCGGAATGGGCGCTGGTGAGACGGCGCTCCTCGGCCTCCTGGTGGGAGATGACGGCGTCCACCGGGGCGAACCGCAGGCTCAGGTCCATCGAGCGGGGCAGGCGCACGGTCCTGCGCTCGGGCACCGAGACGCCCAGCTCGGAGAGGCGGCCGGCCCATTTCTCGGCGTGGCGGTCCTCGGTGGCGGCCAGCTCGCCAAGGATCCGCTTGCGGTTTGCGTCCGGCTCGCGGTCCGCCAGGCGGCGGTAGATGGTCGCCGCCTGCACCTCCTCCTCCCAGTTCTCGAGGAGGCGTTTCCTGATGGCGTCGGTGTCGGCCGTCCCGGTGTCAGCCATGGCGTTTTGCAAGAGTAGCGGGTGCCGCTGAGGCGTCCTCCCCGCAAGTGTTATCGTCGCCCGGGATGGAGAAGGAATCCGCGGCCGCGGCCAACGCCGGCGCCCAGGTCAAGCCCGTCCCCACGCCTGAGACCAAGGTGGGGGAGATCATGACCAGGAGCGTGATGACCGCCCACCCCGAGCAGTCCGTGCTGGAGGTGGTGGCGATCCTCTCCAAGAACCGCATCACGGGGCTGCCCGTGGTGGACGCCGAGAACCGGCTGATCGGGGTGGTCAGTGAGTCCGACATCATCGGCAAGGCCGGCGAGACGGTTGCCGACATCATGACCAACGGCTCCTGGACGGTGACCGAGGAGACCCCCCTCGGGGAGGCCGCCGAGATCCTGCTCCGGCGCCGCATCCGTCGCCTGCCGGTGATCCGCGGCGAGAACGAGCTGGTCGGCCTGCTGTCGCGGGGCGACCTGATCACGTTCTTCGCCACCCACGTGTGGACCTGCTCATGGTGCGGCAAGGGCTACCGCGGCTTCTATGCGCCGTCCGCCTGCACCAACTGCGGCGGCGAGACCTTCACGATCAAGGTCCCCGAGGCGTGAGCGCCGTCAAAGAGCCCCCCGGCACGACTGACAACATCGGCGTGACCGGGCAGCAGTACAGCCCGGGGCTCGAGGGCATCGTCGCGGCCCGCACCGCCATGAGCGACGTCAACGGCCGCACGGGAAAGCTCCTTTACCGGGGCTTCGACATCGCCGAGCTGGCGGAGAAGTCCAACTTCGAGGAGACCTGCTTCCTGCTCTACACCGGCCGCCTGCCGACGCGCGCTGAGCTGGACGAGTTGCGCGCCACCCTGGGCGAGCAGCGGCGCCTGCCCGACGACGTGTACAAGCTGCTCCGTGGCCTCGACCCCAAGGCCGAGCCGATGGACCTGCTACGGACGGGAGTGAGCGCCCTGGCCCACTACGACGCCGACGTCGCCGACATGTCGCACGAGGCCAACATCCGCAAGGCGCACCGGCTGGTGGCCCAGACCGGGACGCTCGTGGCGGCCATCGGCCGGCTCCACCGCGGCCTCGAGCCCATCGACCCCGACCCGTCGCTGTCGGCCGCCGGCGACTTCCTGCGCATGTGGAGCGGCGAGAAGCCGGAGGCCACCGCGGAGAAGGTGTTCGACGTGTGCCTCATCCTCCACGCCGACCACGGCATGAACGCGTCGACCTTCACGGCGCGCGTTATCGCCAGCACGCTGTCCGACATGCACTCGGCGGTGGTCGGGGCGATCGGCGCGCTCAAGGGCCCGCTCCACGGGGGCGCCAACGCCGCGGTGATGGAGATGCTGGAGCAGATCGGGGAAGTCGACAAGGCCGACGCCTGGGTCCGCGACGCGCTGGAGAACAAGAAGCGGGTGATGGGCTTCGGGCACCGCGTCTACAAGGTCTACGACCCGCGCGCGACGGTGCTGAAGAAGTTCAGCAAGGAGCTCGGCGTGAAGGCCGGCGAGCCCAAGTGGTACGACATGTCGGAGCGCGTCGAGAAGGTCGTGCTGGAGGTCAAGAAGCTGAACCCCAACGTCGACTTCTACTCCGCCAGCACGTACCACGTGATGGGCCTGGAGAGGTTCATCTTCACCCCGATCTTCGCGCTCAGCCGGATGGCGGGCTGGACGGCGCACGTCCTGGAGCAGTACGACGGCAACCGCCTGATGCGGCCGGAGTCGGAGTACATCGGTCCGGCCAGCGCCGAGTACGTGCCCCTCGAGGACCGCGGCTGACTGACGGGCGCCCGGCCCGGGACACGCGGCTGGTCGACTAGCCGGGGAGGCAGACCGGGGCGCAGTCCCCGGTGGGGGTGACCTGGATGACCTGCGACGAGTAGGCGTCGGCCAGGGTGACGTTGAGGCCGGCGGCCAGCTCGCTGCCGCTGTAGGTGCCCAGCACGTGGCCGTCGCGGACGTCGGTGAGGCTATACGAGTGGCTCGGCGTCACGCCTTTGAGGCTGATCGACTGCTGGCTGCTGCCCCCCGCCTGGCGGAAGACGAACAGGTAGCCGGCGTCCCCCTGCCAGGGCTGCAGCGCCATCCAGGAGACGCCGTCGGCGGGGTCGGCGGTGGTGTTCTCGTATGAGAACCGCGGCAGGCCGTCGCGGTGGGTCTTGTACCAGTCGATCCACCACGCGGTCTCGGCGGCGTCCGCCGGGCTGAGCTTGGTCAGGTCGGTCCAGAACGTGAAGTGGCTGAGCAGCGCCATCGGCATCAGGTACCGCGCGGTGTAGGGCTCCTTGAGGTAGCCGTCGTAGACCCCGAAGCCGATCGAGCTGGTGGGCAGCCACGGCGCCGTGACCCAGAGATCGTGGAGCTCCTTGCTGACGTACGTCAGGCCCGGGATATGGCCGTCCCCGCTGGTGTGACCGTTGTCGAACCACGAGGGCCCGATGGCGGCGGACTCGAAGGCCCAGTTGCGCTGGTCGTTGGTCTCGTCGAGCTCGAAGGTGACGTCGGGGTGGGCCACCTGGAAGCGCCGCACCATGGCCACGAAGGCGTCCTCGTAATCCAGGTAGTCGTGTGCGCCGCAGTCCACCCACGCCTGGAAGTCGAACTTGAACTCCTTGACGCCCCACTTCGTCACGGCGCGGTCGATGACCCCGGCGAGGTAGTCCTGGAAGGCGGGCTTGGTGACATCCCAGACGCCGAGGCCGGCGTCATCCTGGATGAACTGGGTGACCTGGCCTGTCGGCGTGCAGACCCAGTTGGGATGGTCCTTGCGGGTCTGGCTCGACTTGTTGAACTCCACCGGCGACATCCACAGCCCGAGGCGCATGTCGATGGAGTGGAGGTAGTCGACGAACTGCGGGACGCCGTGGCCGTCGTCGGGGTAGCGCGCGGAGTCGAAGACCCAGTCGCCCGAGCTCGATCCCTGCCAGATGTCGTCCAGCATCACAGACTCCAACCCGATCGCCTTGCCGGCGTCCGCCTGGGCACGCATGTTGAGGTCGTTGTGGCCCGGGCCGTGGCTCCAGGGGTGGAATGAGTTCAGGCCCACCAGCCTGGGGTAGTCGGGCATCGCGGTGGCGATGAAGTTGGTGGCGAAGGCCGCCGCCGCGTTCTCGGCGCCGCCGTGGTAGACGCCGGTGTAGGCGCGCCCGAGGTTGAGGCTGCCCAGCGGCGCCACGTTGCGCTGGCGGCCCGGCGGGGTGAGCGGGTAGGCGGGGTTGGCGACGCGGTTGTAGTCCGGTGGGGAGCTGGCCAGGGGGCCGAGGTCGATCACGTCACGGGCGTTGTCAACGCCCACCCAGGTCCGCCCCGACGCGTCGCGCCCGGCCCGGCTCATCAGCCCGCCGCGGCGCTCCGAGACGTGGAACCAGCCGCTGCCCGGTGAGGGCTCCGCGCGCAGCAGCTCGCCCTCGTCGTCGAAGGACCCGGGCTCCACTGTCACGTGGCGGAAGTCGTCCCGCCAGTCCGACCCACCGTTGTAGGCGTGCACCTCGGCAGGGCCAGGCTCGGCCGAGGTCAGCTCATCCAGGCTGTACTTGCCCACCCGCAGCGCGGTGGCGCCGGCAACCAGCTTCGTGTCCACCGCGATCACAGCCGCGTGGTCATAGAGCGTGTAGACCCGGTCCACCTCGACCCCCTTGGGGATCCCCCCCTTGGCGGCGGCCGTCTTGAGCCTGAGGGTCAGCTGCACCCCGGGGGGCGCGTCCGCGCGGCGCGGGTCCGGGGGTGCCGGGATGGCCTTCGCCTCCACCAGGTTGAACGCGGCCGAGCCCACCTCCACGCCGTCGAGGGTGATCGTGAAGTCGTTGGACGCCGGAACGGACCAGCTGTGGCCCGTTGCGGGGTCGACCAGCGCCGTGGTGGCCAGGCCCGCCGAGCCGGCCGGCAGCGACCAGCGACGCTCGATGCCGGAGCTGCGAAGCACGGCGCTCGTTCCGTCCACCCGCGCGTACACGTCGCCGGCGGTGACCTCGGCGGCCGGGGTGGAGGGAGGGATGGCAGGGACTGCGGTGAGCGAAACCGCGGCCACCATCAGGGCGCGCGTGAGCATCCGTACACGATCAGGATTCGCGGCAGCTTAGGTAACGGATTGTCACGGTTCTGTCACAAACATCGCTCGGCGATTTGTCAGGCTAGAGTGCGGAAATGGCGGAACTCCTGCTGGGACTGCAGTACGCCGTCGCGGCCGGGTTCGTGGTCGTGGGCGTGGTCAGCATCGTCGACTGGTGGCGCCATCGTGATCCCAGCCGGGCGTACCTGGCGCTGGCGGTGGGCCTGCTGGCGTTTGTCTCCGTCGCCTCTCCCTTTAGCGCACTGCTTCCCGTGGAGGCCCGCACGGCGGTCGGCCTGGTCCTGGGGCCGGCGTTCATGGTCGCGGGCTACGCGCTCCTCCTGTTCCGCAACAGCATCATGCCGCTGCGCCCCTGGATCCGGCGGGCACTCGGCGGGGCCACCGCGATCGCCACGCTGGCCATCGTCGCGCTGGTGCTCTTCCCCGGGTCGCCCCCGCCCGTCCAGTTCGGCGCGATCATCCTGGTCTTCGGTGTCTGGGTGCTCTGTGTTGGCGAACCCAGCGTCCGTCTCTGGCTGGTCTCCCGGGGCCGTCCGGCCGTGCAGCGCGCCCGGCTGCGGGCGTTCAGCGCCGGCTACCTCCTGATCGTCCTGATCCTGGTGCTCTCGATCGCGGCGGCCCCCGTTGCGACCAACGACTGGGTGCGACTGGGACTGCAGCTCCTCTCGGTGCTCTCCGTGCCGCTGCTGTATGTGTCCTTCGCCCCTCCCGGGTTCCTCCGCCGCCTCTGGCGCAGCCGGGAGGAGGAGGCGTTCAGCGCGGCCCTCAAGGAGCTGCTGCTGTTCACCCCGGACCGCGTAGCGCTCGGCCAGCGCGGGGTGGAGTGGGCCACGCGCCTGCTGGGCGCGGACGGTGGGGTCGTCGAGGATGCCGGCGTCACCCTTGCGAGCACGGGGCTGGAGCCCGCGGTCGAGGCCGATCTCCTGCGTCGCATCCTGGAGCGCGAGGACGGCATCGCGGCGCTGGGCTCGGGCAGGTCGGCAATCGTCGCCTCCTGGGACCTGGAGGCGGGCCCCGGCGGGCTGGCCGTCACCTCCGGTCCGTTCACCCCCCTGTTCGGGACCGACGAGGCCGCCCGGCTGGCGCAGTACGCCGTTGCCATCACGGCGGCCCTCGACCGGGTGCGGCTGGTGGAGGACCTGCGGCGGAGTGAGGCGGACGTGCGCGAGCTGAATGTTGGTCTCGAGCGCCGCGTGGCGCAGCGGACAGCGCAGCTGGAGGCGAGCAACAAGGAGCTGGAGGCCTTCTCCTACACCGTCTCCCACGACCTGCGCGCCCCGCTGCGTGCGATCGACGGCTTCTCCCGGATCCTCCAGGACGAGCACCGCGAGGGGCTGTCCGACGGCGCCCGTCGCTACCTCGACCTCGTCAGCGGCAACGCCCAGGACATGGGCCGCCTGATCGACGGGCTGCTGACCTTCTCCCGGCTCAGCCGCGCGCCCATCCAGAAGCAGTCGATCAACCCGAGCGAGGTGGCGGCCGGCGTCGCGGCCACGCTGCGCGCCGGGCTCAACGGCCGGCGGGTCGACATCGACATCCAGCCGATGGAGCCGTGCCGGTCGGACCCGATCCTGCTACAGCAGGTCTTCGCCAACCTCCTGGGCAACGCGGTGAAGTTCACCCGTGACCGCGAGGTGGCGCATGTGGAGGTGGGGTCCCAACCGGCGGAGAGCGCCGCCGACGGCCCCTACGTCTACTTCGTCAAGGACAACGGGGTCGGCTTCGACATGAAGTATTCCGACAAGCTGTTCGGGGTGTTCCAGCGGCTCCACGGAACAACGGAGTACGAGGGCACCGGCGCGGGTCTTGCCATCGTGCAGAGAATCGTTCACCGTCACGGCGGACGCGTGTGGGCCGAGTCAGAGCCGGGCAAGGGCGCGTCGTTCTACTTCACCTTAGGGGAGGATGCCGCATGACGAGTGATGACTCGTTGATGGAGGACCGTTTTGGAGCTGGTGACTGACTCCGTGGAGATTCTGCTGGTCGAAGACAACCCGAACGACGAGGAGCTGACTCTCCACGCCTTCAAGAAGTACAACCTCTCCAATCGGATCTTCGTCGTCCGCGACGGCGAGCAGGCGCTGGACTTCATCTTCTGCCGTGGCCGCTTCAGCACGCGCCAGATCGAGGACGAGCCCAAGGTCATCCTCCTGGACATCAAGCTGCCCAAGGTCGACGGCCTCGAGGTCCTGCGCCAGGTGAAGGAGGACCCGCGCACCCGCAACATCCCAATCGTCCTGCTCACCTCCTCCCGCGAGGAGCGGGACATCGAGGTGGGCTACGACCGCGGCGCCAACAGCTACATCGTCAAGCCCGTCGACTTCGAGCAGTTCACGGAGTCGGTGCGCGAGGTTGGCATGTACTGGCTGCTGCTCAACAAGCCCCCGGAGACACACTCATCGCCGCCGAGCAGCTGACGCCCCTTCGAGTCCTCATGCTGGAGGACCGCGAGGCCGACGCCGAGCTGGTCATCCATGCTCTCCAGGCGGCCGGCTTCGAGCCGGACGTTACCCGGGTCGACAACCGGGAGGCGTACGCGGCGGCGCTCGACCCGGGCCTGGACCTGGTGCTGGCCGACTACAACATGCCCGCCTTTGACGCGCTGACTGCGCTGGACATGCTGAACGAGTCCGGGTACGACCTGCCGTTCATCATCGTGTCCGGCAGCATCGGCGAGGACGTTGCCGTCGAGGCCATCCATCGCGGCGCCGCCGACTACCTGCTTAAGGACCGCCTCACCAGGCTGCCCTCGGCGATCGCCCAGGCGCTGGAGAAGAAGAACCTTCGCGAGGAGAACCGTCGGGCCGACCGGGCCCTGCGCGAGAGCCAGGAACGCTTTGAGCGCGTCTTCGCCGAGGGCGCTGTGGGGATGGCGCTGGTGGGCGAGGACTATCACTTCATCGACGTCAACGAGGCGCTCTGCCAGATGCTCGGCTACGAGAAGTCTGAGCTGCTCGGGCTGAGCGTCCAGGACATCACCCACCCCGACGACTACACCGTCGCCGCCAACCTGTCGAAGCAGATGTTCGCCGGGCAGGTGAACGGATACCGCGTCGAGAAGCGCTACATGAAGCGCACCGGGGAGGAGGTGTGGGTCCAGCTGAGCGTGTCCCTGGTGCGCGACCACAAGGGGGCGCCGATGTACAGCATCGGGGTCATCCAGGACATCACCGAGCGGCGCCGGGCGGAGCAGGACCTCCAGTTCATGGCCCTCCACGACACCCTCACTGAGCTCCCCAACCGCACCCTTTTCGCCGACCGCCTGCAGCAGGCGATCCTGTCCGCCAACCGCGAGGGGGGCTCGTTCGGCCTGATGGTGATGGACATGGACAGCTTCAAGGAGGTCAACGACTCCCTGGGCCACCAGAGCGGTGACCTGCTGCTGAAGCAGATGTCGAGTCGGCTCACGGCGATCCTGCGCGAGTCCGACACGGTGGCGCGGCTGGGCGGCGACGAGTTCGGCGTGCTCCCCACCGGCACCATCAACGCCGACCTGACCCAGCTCACGGCGCGCAAGATCCTGTCGGCGATGCAGACGCCGTTCGAGATCGGTGAGGCGGCGATCGAGACCGGGCTGTCGATCGGCATCGCCCAGTTCCCTGACCACGGCCGCGACGCGGAGACCCTGATGCGCCGCGCCGACGTGGCGATGTACGTCGCCAAGCGCAACAAGACCGGCTGCGCGGTGTACTCCGCGGAGCAGGACGAGCACAGCGCCGGCCGCCTCGCGCTGATGGGTGAGATGCGCCAGGCGATCCGTTCCGACCAGCTGGAGCTCCACTACCAGCCCAAGGTCGACGTCAAAACCCGGACCACCTTCGGCGTCGAGGCCCTGGTGCGCTGGCGCCACCCCGTCCGTGGTCTCCTGCCTCCCGACCAGTTCATCCCTCTCGCCGAGCAGTCCGACCTGATGAGCTCGCTGGCGCGCTGGGTCCTGACCGAGGCGATCGCCCAGGTCCAGGCGTGGCGCAAGGGCGGCATCGAGCTGTCGATGGCGGTGAACCTGTCCGCCGCCAACCTCCACGAGGCCAGCCTGCCGGAGCTCATCGGCGACCTGCTCACGTCCTACGACGTCGACCCCTCGGTGCTGACCGTCGAGATCACCGAGAGCGGCATCATGGTCGCCCAGGCGGATCGCACGGTGCGCCGCCTCAGCGACATGGGCGTGCGCGTCTCGATCGACGACTTCGGCACGGGCTACTCGGCGCTGAGCTACCTCAAGGCGCTGCCGGTAGACGAGATCAAGATCGACCGCTCCTTCGTCCACGACATGGCCAACAACCCCGACGACGCCGCCATCGTCCAGCCGACGATCGACCTCGGCCACAACCTCCGCCTCCACGTCATCGCCGAGGGCGTCGAGAACGAGGAGACCTGGCGCCTGCTGGACTCGCTCGGCTGCGACTCGGCGCAGGGGTTCCTGGTCAGCCCCGCGCTGCCGGCGGGGGAGCTGGAGACCTGGCTGCGGGCGTCCGAGTGGGGAGGCGCCCGCAATGCTGAGAAGCCCGCCGCGCGGGTCGGCCACGGGGCGCGGGTCCGATGATGCCCGAGGTGCTGGTGGTCGATGACGACGCCCCCCTGCTGCGCGTGCTGGCGCTGCACCTGGAGAACGAGGGTTACTCGGTGCGAACCGCGCCGGGCGGCCGCGAGGCGCTGGCGCAGGTCGCGCTGCACCGGCCCGACATCATCGTGCTGGACGCGATGATGCCCGCGATGAGCGGCGTCGAAGTCTGCCGCCAGGTGCGGGCGATGGAGCACGGCGACGAGATCAGGGTGATGATGCTGACGGCGAACTCACAGGTGGAGGAGGCCGCGGCGGACGCCGGCGCCGACACGTTCATGACCAAGCCGTTCAGCCTCGTCACCCTCAGTGCTGAGCTGCGCCGCCTGCGACCCGAGGTGCCCGAGGGAACCTGAGGCGACCTGACCCGGGATCGGCGGCTATCATCCGAGCTGCTGTGAGTACGGGCGGGAGCAGCGTCGCCGGGGGGTCGCGGCGCAGGCGGGGGCTGGCTGTTTTCGCCGCGGCGTCGCTCCTGGCGGCCGTCTGCAGCGGCCTGGGACCGGCGCGCCCGGCGCGCGGGGTGGCGCCGACCACGTGGCTCGCCGGAGCTGCTGCCGAGACCGTCACGCCGCCCCGCTACGACGCGACCCACGACACCCGGGACTTCCCGCTCTGCAACACCGGCGTCTTCAGTGGCGCCAGGACGTTCGACTTCGAGGAGCCGTATGTCGACCAGGCGGGCACCGGCCAGTTCGACTACACGCAGGACCTGTTCTGCGACGCCAACCTCAACGGCCGCTACGACGGCATCTATCTCTCGGGCGGCATCGACCACCTCGCCACCTGGGTCCACGACGACGCCTGGGCGCGGGCGCTGGCGATCAGCGACGGCACCAACACCGTGGTCATCGAGTCGATCACCAGCCAGGGCCTGATGAACGAGGACATCGGCAGGATCAGGACGAAGGTCAAGGCCGACCGGCCGGGAGTGACGGAGATCTTCGTCAGCTCCACGCACAACGAGTCGACCCCTGACCCGATCGGGATCTACGGCGCGCCCGACAACCCGTCCGGGGCGGCAGGCGCGTTCTCGGGGATCGATGACTACTACATCAGCTACCTGGTCGACCGCGCGGCGCAGGCGGCCGAGGAGGCGGTCGACGCGCTGACACCCGCCCGCCTGCGGGTGGGGGAGACCTACTCGAGCACGGTTCAGGCGCGGCTCAGCAGGACATTCCTGACGACCACCGACGACGGCGACCCGGTCGCCACAGCCCGCAAGCTGCGCATCTTCCAGGCCGTGGACGCGTCCTCGGGCGCGAACATCGAGACCGTGCTCAACTGGGCGGCCCACAACCAGCAGACGGGCCACGCCGGCGATAACGTCGTGGCGACCGACCCCGTGAGCAACACGCCGCAGCCGATCAACCGCGCGGTCACCGACGACTGGCCGGGCGTCTTCGCGGCCGCATTGCAGGCGGACGTCGGCGGCCACGCGATGTTCCTGGTGGCCGACAACGGCAGCATCGAGGACCCCCACGTCATCGCCAACCCGGACGGGGCCTGCCCGCCGATCCCGCCGTCGACCGACCCCCGCTCCGAGGGCTGCCTCGAGCTGCCGGCGGCGACCGGCGCGCTGGTGGCGGCCGACGTCGCAGCCGCGCTGAACACCACGGAGGAGGTCGCCCCCCACACGCTGACGGCCACCCGCGATGTCTTCGACGCGCCGCTGGAGAACAACCTCTTCGTCGCCGCGTTCGCGGCCGGGCTGTTCGCGCATCGCCACCTCGACCCGGCTGTCTGCGGCGGCGCGTGCCTCAAGACCGAGGTGGGCCTGGTCGACTTCGGGCCCCAGCTCGAGATGATGGTGACGCCCGGGGAGTCCTACCCCGCGCTGGTGGAGGGCCACCCCTGGGGGATCGAGGAGACCTCCTGCCCGGCGCGGTCCAACCCGCCGGTGCCCGCCTGGCACGGCCGCAGCAAGCACAAGCTGGAGATGGGCCTGGGCAACGACATGATCGGCTACATCATCCCGGCGCCCGGCTGGTACGCCCAGCCGGCCATCCACCCCGACCTGGCGTGCCAGGGCGCCGACCCGTCGGCGGACGTCGACCCCCGCGGCCACTACCACAAGCTGGAGTCCGAGTCGGTGGGGCCGACGGCGGGCAACCTGGTGGCCCAGCACCTCGCGGCCCTCGCCGACGCCACCGATGAGCCCGCGGCCGGTGAGATCCTGCCCGGCCGCTTCGTGATGGCGGATGGCAGCCTGACGCGCAAGGGCGCCGACGGGCCGGTGGGGATGTGGGTGGTACCCGATGGGACGACCGACTTCGCCGCCGGCGCAGGGGTGCTGGTGGGGCTTCCCGGGGTGGCGGGCTTCGGCGGCCGGCCGGTGGACGCGCACGGGGTGTTCGTCGATTTCGACGGCCTGCCCCAGGCCGGGCCGACGATCGACACCCGCGGGATGATGGTGGTGGGCGCGGGCGAATGCGCCGCCGCGACCACCGGCACGCGCTACTACATGGACCCCTACCCGACGCTGACCGGGGACAGCCCCGGCGCGGCCACGACGGCGGATGCCTCCGCGGCCTGCCCGAGCCCCAGCCCGGGCCTGCCGGTAGCCGGGCCGCCGCACGGCCTGCCAAACACCTCCGGCGCCGCCGGGCCACCACTTTCGCTGGCGCTTGGTCTCCTGGTGCTGGCGGGCCTTGCGGTCGTCCCGTCAGTGCGGCGCCGCCGGCCGGCTATACGATCCCGCCATGGCTTATGACGAAGAGCTGGCCGGGCGCATTCGCGACCTGCTGGCGGAGGACAGGGACGTTACCGAGCAGAAGATGTTTGGAGGACTCGGCTTCATGGTGGGTGGCAACATGGCCATCGCGGCGAGCGGCCAGGGCGGGGCGATGGTGCGGGTGGACCCGGCCGACTCCGAGAAGCTGGTCGCGACCACCGACGCCGAGATGATGGTGATGCGGGGCCGGCCCATGGCCGGTTGGCTCCGGGTTCCCAGCGAGTCCGTGAAGAGCAACGCCGAGCTGAAGAAGTGGGTCAGGCGTGGCGCGGGCTACGCGAGGTCGCTGCCGCCCAAGTAACCTCCGATGGCACAGGTCATAATGGCGTCCGAGTAGGCGCCGCTGAAAGCGGCTCGACAGGGGGGTACAACGTGAATCCACGACGTCAGATCGCGGGCTGCGTGGCCGCAGTCATCGCGCTTGCCGCGCTGGCGACGCCGATCACCGCCTCGGCCGCCAAGAAGCCCGTCTGCGAGTTCTCGGCCACCGTCACGATGTATCCCGCGATCGCCCCCGCGCCCGCCAGGGGCGGGGCCGGCCTCTACAGCCTGCGAGGTTCCGCCACCTGCACGCGGGGCGCGAAGCGGTCGACCTACGGGCTGAACGGGAACTACGGGCTGTATTCCAACACCGTGTGCGGCGTCGAGACCCTGAGTGGCGACATGTCGTTCCTCGGCGACCCCCAGTTCCACAGCAGGTACCGCATGGACGTAGTCGGCGGCGCCGCGCGAATCACCTCGGAGTTGCCCCAGGGCTATGGCACCGCCGCGGTTGAAGCCCAACCCGCGGGCGCCTGCCTCACCAAGCCCGCATCAGCGTTCCAGGTCACCGGGGTCATAGCCTTCCTCAGCTGAGGGCGGGGCAACTTCAGGTCAGTTTTGGCGCCATCCTCGTCAGCAGCGCCTTGACCGCCGCGAGCTCGTCATAGTGGCCATTCCCCTCGCTGGCGGCCGAGCTGTACTCGATGAGGACATGCGCGCTGGCGAAGGTCGCCTGCCCCACGGCGTGGTAGTCGCCGTTCTGGGCGACCGCGGCGTTGGCAGCGCCGGGGATCGCGTAGTCCTGGGCGCCGCTGTACCGGTCCTTGAAGCTGGCCAGGTACTGGGCCTGCGGCTGGCTCAGCGTGCGTTGAACCTGTGCGCGGAAACCCGAAGAATTCTTGATGAATGAGTAGTAGCAGTTCCAGAACTGCCGCTCCGGGAAGGCCTGGTGGTCGGTCGAGGTCACGGTCAGGCCGGTCGCGGCCTTGACGTCCTCGTTCGTGAAGCCATCGCAGAAGTTGTCGCCCGCCGACCCGCCAGACTGCCCCGAGGCGGACGCCGTCGGACTGGGCGCACCGCTCGCGGTCGAGCTGGTACCGCTGCTCGAGCCGCAGCCCGCCGCACCCATGACGAGCACGACGCACAGCGTGGCCCCGGATATGTTCGCTCCCTTCACGGCGGCATATGTAAGCACACCGCAGGCCATCTCGGCCACTGTCGCGGCACTTGGAGGTGGACCGCGTGAGCCCCTAGGCTACTCGTGATGGCTGTCGTACGCCTGCGGCCGAGCGCGGTCTATATTCGTGCGCGGCTTCAGTCCCTTGCGTTGCCGGTCCTAGCTGGGATCATCGCCTTGGGTGGGATCGAATTGATGCAATGGTCCAGACTCCCAGGAGAGTTGCTCATCGCGATCAACCTGGCGGTGGGGGTGTCAATCGCGTTCGGCATTGGCTATCTGCTGGTGTACCTCCGCAATGCCTCGTTGTCGGCTGATGGCGCGGAGATCTGGTGGTCGACCGCCGTCGGGCGCCGCCAAAGCCGGCCGCGCGAGGGACTGCAGCTTCGCTGGGCCACGGTCACGGTGCCCGGCGGCAAAGTGCGCCGCTGTCTGTTGTTGACCTGGCCAGATCTCCACAAGATGTCGATCGTCTGGGCTGACCTTTACGACCGCGCTGAGCTCGACGAATGGGTGACTGCGTTGGGTGCACCGATCATCGACGACATGCGCGAGATCGTCGCGATGGAAGACCTTGGCGAGTCTTACCCGGGCGTTTTCGGAAAGCCTGCCATATCGCAGTCGAGGTTCTTGGCGTTGGTAGGAGCAGTGCTGGTAGCTGCCACCGCGGTTGGTATCTTCTTCTTCTATCGGTAGGCCGCCGGCTAATTACAAAGCAGAGGTCGCGCTTCCACGCTGGCGTGGATTATCGTTAGCCTCCGGCCGAACCGGCCGGTTTGCGCAATCGGCGGGTGGGATGAGACGGGATCGACTTAGGCTGTTCGTGAGCGGGACCTTAGCGTCTGGATGAGATCGCGCGTATTCGCTGCCAACAGACGTTCTGATTGACGGCGTCCTTGCATGTCGTGGCGCCCTGTCAGTCGGCCAGCTCGACTTCGTTAGCTGCGACGCCAATAGTTCCGCGGACCGGCGACCCCAGGGGGAAGTCCAACTCGTAGCCCGTCTTGGGATGCGAGATGGTCGCGTTGGGTCCAGGGCCGTAGATCTCGACGACGAAGGCAATCGTCCCTATCGGTACACCGTCGCCTTCATACCGACTCGTCACCAAACGAACCCGGTCGAATTGCTTGATCATCCTCGAGGGACATTCCAGCACGTCGCATGGGCGATGGTAAGACGGCTCTGAGAGTTGGTACCAACCGACGGCCTTACTGGAAGCAGGCGGACGGGCGCCTGTTCCGATGACTACGCCCGATCATGGCCGAGCCAATACGAGTCGGCTGCGCTTACCGGAAGAAGTTGGCGATCAGCCTGGTCGATGCTATGGTCACATGCCGAACAAGGGGGGCCTCGGCCGCAGCCGTATGTGACCGCGCAACACCTTAGCGACTGGCCTGCGCAGCAATTGGCGGACCATGACGACTATCACCACTGACGATCGCAAGCCAGGCTCGTCGCGTCTGTCGGCAATCATCCTCACGCTCCTGTCCGCAGGGGCTTTTTGGTTTATTACCGCGCGGAGCGGCTACTTTGGCCTTTCCGCGAGCGGCGTGATCACCGCGATCGGGCTCATCGTGGGTCGCCTGAGACTCCAGCAACTATCGGGCGGTCTGCTTGCTGGGTTTGGAACCGCTGGCCTGATCACCAGCCTGTCGGCACCCCCGCACAGCGAGTTGGCGATATGGGCGCTCGCTACCTTCATGATCATGTCAATCCTTCTTGGGGTAGCCGGAGCCTTGTTCCACGCTCAAAGGGCCACGGTGCCGAGTTGGATTGGAGGCGTCGCTGCAATAGCGCTGGTCGCTGTCAGCACCCTTACGGCGGATGAGCTTCTCTTCCACTTTCCGTATTGATAGGGAGCCGGTGACGACTAGGACGGGAAACTGATGCGGCTGTCACCCCTGGCGCTTGGAGTCGCCATCGAGGCGAGCGCTGCCTGTTTGACGCCGCTTCCCGGGAAGGATCGGCTGTTTATAAAGCCGAGCATGCCCCCGGGCATCCGACGATCAGGGGTCCGATGTTCTGATGACAGCTGCGCCTCGAACCTTCCCTACGGGTTGCTGCCGAACATTGCGCGGTCGTTCAGAAGATCGACGTACACACGCTCCTGATTAGAGGTCGGGCACTCCGACGCTGACCGCGTCCCTGACCGAGAGGCTGGTCCGCACGAGGGAGCCGCGAAAGTGCCTTGGTAGCTCAGGACCATCACGATTCCCATACCGCTGCAGGAAAGGTGCAGGCCGGGTTGGGACTGGGAGATGGAACCACACGTAGTCGGGGACGCCCAGATCAGTTGAGCCTCCTTGAGGCGGGGATCGAATCGTTGGGCGGCGGAGTCAGCGCGCACGACCGCGACGACCGCCAGCGCGATCGAAATCGCCAGGACAACCACAACCCCACCGATCACGCCCCGCCGCATGCCCAATGATTGCATCAACAGAGAGGCGGGTAGCGATCCCCGCCGCAGGGGCTGAGAGGGCCTTTGAAACAGCCAACGCCCGCCTGGCGGCTAACCTTTGGCCCCGGGCCCTTAGCTCAGCTGGTCAGAGCAGCGGACTCATAAGCTGGGCCCGGGCCCCGTGCCTGTTCCGTATTCGGATTGGGTCTCGACGGGCATTTCTGAGCGACGGAGGTTCCCGCCCGAGTGGCGGAGTTCTCCGACGCCGCGCCAATTATCGGCGTCCGATGTAGTTTACGGGAGGGACGTCAGTACCGGAGGAGGCGCCGCGGCCAGCAGCATGACGATAGGAGTAATCACCATCCTGTTCGGGCTACTCGCGATTGCCGTGGATCTGCGCGTGCGACTAACGCAGAGCCTTCCGTTCAGGGCCTATGTTGCTAAGACGTACACCAATCCCGACCTCGAGAGATATCGGCGGCGAATGGTATTCGCCCTTCTCCCAGTTGGCGTCTGGGCAACCGCCGGAGGACTCTGGGAGTACCTTGGGCGCGGCTATGACTTTCTCATAATCCCAGTGGTCATTGGATTTGCTGCCCAGTTCGGTCTGATGTTCCTGGGCATCCCGGACGAAGTGAAACCAGGGTGGTTCAGGTTGGAGGAGGCCAACGGGTTCCCAATCGTGGCGCTGTGGGACGAGCACCAGGAAGAGTGGAAGCGCGCTGCGCCATTCTGGGAAAGGGTGCTGCTGCCGGCCGCGTTCCTCACAGGCGGGATCGCAGCGCTCTGGCTCATGCTTGGAGGCACGGCCACGTTTCCCGCCGGGCCACTCCTCATAGGGCTTGGATCGGGCCTCGCGATCCTAAGCGCGCAGCGCGCGGCCAAGCGTCGAAAGAAACTTGGCCTCAAAACTCCAATCGAGCCGCCGGACTAGCGTGACAACGAGCAGGCCGCACGGCTGCTTACAAAGCCGAGGTCTCGCCTCTGAAGTCAGGACACGAGTGCGGGCGCCGAAGTTTGGATGTTGCGGAAATCCTAGCCCCCTCGTGCCTAGGTCTTGGCAAAATGGACAGAGATGCGCCGGATGGACTGGGCAACCGTAGTGCTTCTTTACTTCTTCTGGCCATTGGGTGCCGCCCGCCTGGCGAAATCAGACCTGTGGACCGCGAACGAGAAACGAGCTGGGGTTGTGATTCCATTACTTTGCGCGGTGCTATCAGCCGGCGCTAGCCTCGGGAGTCTCGTCGCGCCCACCTGGACTATTCCTTGCCTCCTCCTCCTTACTGGGGCACTGATCTTGTTTCCAGCGACGGTGGCCAGCCTCGGGATCCGAGCGGCGCGACGGACTGGACAGATCCCGACGTCTCCTCACTGATACGGCTCGCTGTTCTGATGACATCGCTTCATCGACCACGATGAACCAGAACGCCGGGATATCAACGAGACGCCGATCGACTTCCAAAGGCCCCACCTACAGCGCCTAGGGCAGCTCCCACGCCGAACCCGAGGAGACTCGATGCCGCCATACCGAAAACTAACAGCATTGGTAGCT
>JAXDLV010000155.1:0-28201 GCA_034666445.1 Chloroflexota bacterium
CGCCATCGCGGCGGCGCTGGGCCTCGGGCCGGATGTCGACCAGCAGCGCACCCTTCGCCTGCGCATCGAGGGCCTCCGTGGGCGCCAGCCGTCGCACACCGGAGCGGGCCTCGTCGAGCAGCTGGTCGAGCGTCATCGCCCCCTTCATTGCCGGAAGACTAGCGCAGAGCCCGGTCTCGGCCCGTGGGCCGCCGGCGGAGGTCCTGGCGGCATATGTCGTTGCCGGTGGTGGTTACCTACAGGCATGGCAGACGACAGCGGCTCGGACCCCGGCCGGCCGCCGCGCTTAAGGGGCTGGCGGCGGTGGACAGCGGGCACGCCTGTCCCCACGTCGACGTCGGGGATAAGCGGCCCCACCGTCATCGAGGAGCCGCCGGACCCGGACAAGCCCAAGAACCTCGCCGAGCGCTGGAAGCTGATCCGGGACTCCGTCCGCGGCACGCTGGCGGCGCTGCCGCGGGTCTTCCGGTTGGTCTGGTCGGCGAGCCCGGGGGCAACGCTGACGCTGGCCGTCGTGGTGATCCTCGCCGGGCTGATCCCCGCCGCCACCGCCTACAACGCCAAGCTGCTGATCAACGCCGTCGTCGAGGCGATCCTGATCCGCTCGCGGCAGCTGCCCGACGTCACGCAGCTGACGGTGCCGATGCCGGGCTTCACCCTGCGCTCGCCCGAGATGACGTCGGTGGGGGTGATCATCCTGCTGGCGGTGGTGCAGCTGGTGATCGCCGCGGTGGCGTCGCTGATGGGGACGCTGCGCAACATCGCCCAGCAGCTCCTGCAGGAGCGCGTCCAGATCCGGATCCAGCTGATGGTGATGGACCATGCCGCCGCCCTCGACCTGCCGTTCTTCGAGGACCCGGCGTCGTACGACCTTCTCCGCCGCGCCCAGGAGGACTCCCGCAACCGCCCGGTGCAGATGATCTCCAGCACCTTCGGCCTGCTGCAGACGGCGATCACCTTCGTCTCGATGATCGCCCTGCTGCTGGGCGTCAGCCCGCTGCTGGCGCTGATCGCGCTGCTGTCGCCGATCCCGGCGTTCATCTCCGACACCCGCTACAGCTGGTGGGGCTACCGCATCGCCCGCTGGAACTCGCGGCTGCTGAGGCGGATGAACTACCTGGTGCAGCTGGTCACCACCGACACGTTCGCCAAGGAGGTCAAGCTCTTCGGCCTGGGTGGCTACTTCATCGATCGCTACCGGCTGCTGGCGCAGACCTACTACGAGCGGCAGCGCCGCCAGATCCGCAGCCGCTACATCGCCGGTTACGCGTGGGGCGTGCTGACGACCATCGCCGGCTCGATCACCTATCTATATGTCGCGCTGCAGGCGGTTGCGGGGCGGCTGACGCTGGGCGACCTCACCCTGTACACCAGTGCCGCCAGCCAGGTCCAGAGCTCGATCTCCAGCCTGCTGGGTGGCTTCAGCTCGATGTACGAGCACAACCTCTACCTCTCAAACCTGTTCACGCTGCTGGCCACGCCCACCGCGGTGGAGCGCCCCGAGCACCCGACGCCCCTGCCGTCGCCGCTGCGTGGCGAGATCGTGTTCGAGCACGTGACGTTCAGCTACCCGGGGGCCGAGAAGCCGGCGATCGAAGACCTCTCGTTCACCATCGCCGCGGGGGAGACAATCGCCATCGTCGGGCGCAACGGCGCCGGCAAGACAACGATGATCAAGCTCCTCTGCCGCCTCTACGACCCGACGGCGGGCCGCATCCTGCTGGACGGCATCGACATTCGTGAGTTCGACCCCGACGAGCTGCGCGCCCAGGTCGGCGCGATGTTCCAGGACTACGTCACCTACCAGGCGACGGCGCGGGAGAACATCGGGCTGGGCTCGCTGCCGGAGCTGGAGGACGCCGAGGCGGTGGAGGAGGCCGCGCGCCGGGGCGGCGCCGAGGAGCTTGTCACCGGGCTGCCGAAGGAGTGGGAGACGATGCTGGGCAAGTGGTTCGACGAGGGCGTCAACCTCTCCGGCGGGGAGTGGCAGAAGGTCGCGCTGTCTCGTGCGTTCATGCGCGACGTCCGCCTGCTGGTGCTCGACGAGCCGACGTCGGCGCTGGACGCGCAGGCGGAGTACGAGCTGTTCGAGCGGCTCCAGTCGCTCACCCGCGGGCGGACCGCCGTCTACATCTCGCACCGCTTCTCGACCGTGCGCCGCGCCGACCGCATCCTCTTCCTGGAGGACGGCCGGCTGGTGGAGGAGGGGACCCACGAGGAGATGGTCCAGCTGGACGGCCGCTACGCGCGGCTGTTCAACATGCAGGCCAGCGCCTACGTCGGCGAGCCCGCGCTCCCAGTCGCTGCCGCACCCTGACCGGCTGACGCCAGCATCTCGTCAATCCACCTGAGCATCTCGCGCTCGTAGGCGATCCCGAAACGGAGCGCGTCGAGCGGGCCGCTGGGGGTGCTCCCCAGCTCCCCGGCGATGGCGAGGAACTCGTCCAGGCACGCCTGGTGGCGCTGCCGGTGGGCGTGGAGAAAGGTGGCCAGTCGCTCGGGCGCGACGTGCTCGCGGAAGAAGATCGTCAGCAGCAGGGGCATCCGGATCAGCTCGTCGCCCGGCTCGCGGTTGATCCAGTCGACGAACGCCTGGCGCCCCGAGGGGGTGACGCTGTACGGCCGCCGGTCGCGGGGGCCGCGGTCGCCGGCCTCGACCAGCCCGTCGGCCGCGAGGCTGGCCAGCTCCCGGTAGACCTGGCTGCGGGTGACGTTCCAGAAGTTGCCGATCGAGTCCTCGATCGCCTGCGTCAGCTCCCAGCCGGTGCGGGGGCCGGCGTCGAGGAAGCCCAGGACGGAGGCGGCGGTGGCATTCAGCATCGTACTTGACAGTCTAATGTGTCCGGTGATATTGTCCGTCCACATAGGATAGTCCAAATTAGAAGGAGTAGGCACGATGGCAGGCACGAGCACAGCGCATCCCAGGAACACCGCCCCGGCCGCGGCGCCGGCCGCCGCCGCGGCGAGCCCGGCCCCGACCGCCCTCCACCGCAACGGCTTCGCGACGCAGGCCGAGGAGGTCGTCCTCGACCGCCTCCCGGTGCAGGGGCGGATCCCCGACTGGCTCGGGGGCCAGCTGATCCGCACCGGCCCGGCGCGCTTCGAGGTGGGCATCGACAGCTACCGCCACTGGTTCGACGGCCTGGCCATGCTGCACGCCTTCACCTTCGATGGCGGCGCCGTCGGGTACCGCAACCGCTTCCTGCGCAGCCGCGCGTACGACGCGGCGATGGCCGCGGAGCGCATCGCCTACTCGGAGTTCGCCACCGACCCGTGCCGCTCCATCTTCCGGCGCTTCGCCACGATCTTCGACCCCAGCATCACCGACAACGCCAACGTCAACATCAGCCGCGTCGCGGGTCACTACGTCGCGCTGACCGAGACGCCGCTGCCGATCGAGTTCGACCGCGCCACGCTCGAGACCGCGGGCGTGTATGACTTCGATGGCGACCGCCACACCATCCACCACACGACGGCCCACCCCCACCACGACCCCGCCAGCGGGGAGTTCCTCAACTACTTCGCCAGCTTCGGGCCGACGAGCACCTACAACGTTTACCGCGTGCCGCGGGAGGGCGGCCGGCGCGAGGTGTTCGGCCGGCGCCGGGTGCGCCAGCCCGCGTATATCCACAGCTTCGGCCTGACGCCGAGCTACCTGGTGCTGGTCGAGTTCCCGTACGTGGTGAACCCGCTGTCGCTGCTGCTCAGCGGGAAGCCCTTCATCGAGAACTTCAGGTGGAATCCCGACCGGCCGGCGCGGTTCATGCTCTTCCGGCGCTCCGACGGCAAGCTGGTGAGCGAGGCCGAGGCGCCGGCGTTCTTCGCCTTCCACCACGTCAACGCCTTCGAGGCGGACGGCGAGGTGGTGGTTGACATCTGCGCCTACGACGACGCGTCGGTGATCCGCGCGCTCTACCTGGACGTGCTGCGCAGCGAGCGCCCGACCGGGTCGGCGTCCCAGCTCCGGCGCTACCACGTGCCGGTGGGCGGTGGCGCGGCCCGCGCCGAGGTCCTCCACGACGGCAGGGTCGAGCTGCCGCGCATCAACTATCGCCACAACGGACAGCCGTACCAGCATGCGTACTTCGCCGCCGCCCCCGGCGCCGCGGGCGGGTTCCTCGACCGGCTCGTGAAGGTTGACGTCGAGGCCGGCGCCGCCCTGGGCTGGCACGAGGCCGGCTGCTTCCCGGGCGAGGCGGTGTTCGTGGCCTCCCCCGGCGGGAATGCGGAGGACGACGGCGTGGTGCTGTCGGTGGTCCTCGACGGCCGCGCCGAGACCAGCTTCCTGCTCGTCCTGGACGCCAGGACGATGGCGGAGGTGGGCCGCGCCCGGGCGCCGCACCACATCCCGTTCGGGTTCCACGGCCAGTACTTCAGCTGAGGTAGGCGCCGGGGGGTTGACATCGGCCAGCCGGGCGCGCTATTCTACCGATGAGCTAATTAGCTCATTGGAAAAATATAGATGGCAAATGATCCTCTCAGCATCACCTTCATGGCCCTGGCGGACCCCACCCGCCGGGCGATCCTTGCCCGGCTGGCGGAGGGCGAGGCGACGGTCAACGAGCTGGCCGAGCCCTTCGACCTGAGCCTGCCGGGGGTGTCCAAGCACCTGAAGATGCTGCAGCGCGCGGGCCTGGTCTCCCAGGGGCGGAGGGCGCAGTGGCGCCCCTGCCGCCTGGAGCTGGACGCGCTGGAGGAGGCCAACGACTGGATGAGGCAGTACCGAGAGATGTACGAAGCGCGTCTCGACCGCCTCGACGACTTCCTGCAGGAGCTGCAGGGCAAGGCCAAAAAGGAGGACCTGAATGACAACTAGCACCCAGGAGGGAGCAACCATGACCACGACAGAGCTGACCATCGAGCCGGGCGTCCCATTCGTGACCGCGACCCGCATCTTCGACGCCCCGACCGCCCTGGTGTTCAAGGCGATGACCGACCCCGAGTTGATACCGCGGTGGTGGGGTCCCGCGAAATACGCCGTGGTCATCGACAAGATGGAGGCCCGCGCCGGCGGCGAGTGGCGGTTCCTCACCAGCGACGATGCCGGCAACCAGTACAACTTCCATGGCGTCTACCACCAGGTGAGCCCGACGCGGGTGGTGCAGACCTTCGAGTTCGAGGGGGTCCCCGGCCACTGCGCGCTAGAGACGATGACTCTCGAGGACCTCGGCGACGGCCGCACGAAGATGACCGCCCACTCGATCTACGAGTCGGTCGAGGACCGCGACGGCATGGTGTCGTCGGGGATGGAGGGTGGACTCCGCGAGTCCCACGAGCGCCTCACCGAGCTGCTGGCCAAGCTGGCCGCCTGACCCATCCAGCCGGCTGGAGCCGGAAGCAGCCCCCGGCGCCCGGTGACCCCTGCGGCCACCGGGCGCCTCCACGCCCGGCGCGGTTGCGCCGCTGCGCGGCATCGAGTCCGGCAGGGTAGGGTATGGCCCCATGGCAACCGACATCGCGACCCTTGCCGAGCGGGCCGAGGCGCTCCGGGCCCTGCACCAGGGCCCCGACATCCTGGTCCTGCCCAACGCCTGGGACGCCGCCAGTGCGCGAGCGGTTGTCGAGGCCGGCTTCCCCGCGGTGGCGACGAGCAGCGTGGCGGTGGCCGCCAGCCTCGGCTGGCCCGACGGGGAGGAGGCGCCCGCCGACGAGGTCTTCGCTGCCATCGGCCGCATCGCCCGCGCGGTGAGCGTCCCCGTGACCGCCGACATCGAGGGCGGCTACGGCTACCCGCCCCAGAAGCTGGCGGAGGCCCTGGTCGCGGCCGGCGCGGTGGGCTGCAACATCGAGGACACCGACCACTCCGGGGACCAGGTGCTGCACCCCGTCGATGAGCAGGCGGCGTACGTCTCGGGGGTCGTCGAGGCGGCGCGCGGCGCAGGCGTGCCGCTGGTGGTAAACGCCCGCACCGACGTCTTCCTCCGACAGGTAGGCGACCCCGGCGAGCGGGCGGGCGAGGCACTACGACGCGCCGCGGCCTACCGCGACGCCGGCGCCGACTGCATCTTCCCGATCATGATCGAGGAGGAGCACGACATCCGCGCCCTCGTCGAAGGCGCGGGCCTGCCAATCAACGTCTACATGCGCGACGGCATGACGATCGCCGGCCTCAAGGCCCTGGGCGTCCGCCGCGTCAGCTTCGGCGGCGCCCTCCACCACGCCGCGCTGGGCGCGCTCCAGGATCGCCTGCTGGCGATTCGGTCGGAGACTTTTTAGGCCGAACCCAGCTGGCCGGGGGCGGGCCGGCGGCATGTCCTGAGGTCGGCGCACCCGAAGCGGCCCGGCCGGGGTAGCCCGCGACGGACCTGCTCATCGGTGAAGCGCAGGCGGGGCAGCAGGTCGGCCGGCAGATCGTCGGCGTAGGGCAAAGGATCCACGACGCTTTCAGACAGGATCTGGACCTGGGCGCGGGCGACCAATGGGACCACCATCAACCACTCGAACAGCCGCGCCAGCAGCATGTGGAACCAGACCGGAAGGCGGACCATCGGCGGCCGGCGACCCACGACCACGGCGACGCGCCTGATCGCCTCGGACGCCGGCATCCTTTCTGGCCCGACAGCAGCGATCGTCTGATCGGTCAGCCGCCCCTCGACCAGCGCGGCGGCGAGGACGCGCACCACGTCCTCCACCGCGAGCGGTGCGACCGGCTGCTCACGCCCAACGAGGCCGAAGACCGGGAAGGTGTGGAACGCGTGGCTGAGGTGATCGAGCATGTGGTCGCCCCGGCCGTAGATCATCCCTGCCTTGACGACGGTGTACTCCAGGCCCGATCCGCGGACCAGCTCCTCGGCCGCCCACTTCGACTCGTGGTAGGGGGAGCCACAGCCGGGGCGCGCCCTCAGGAAGCTCAGCAGCACCACGCGCTGGACGCCGGCCCGGGTCGCGGCGGCCAGGACGTTGGCGGTGCCGTCCACGTGCACGCGCTGGTACGTCTGGTCGCCCAGCTCGCGGTTGATGCCGGCGCAGTGGGCGATGGCGTCGCAGCCATCGAAGGCTTCGGCCAGCGCGTCGACGTCGCCGGTGCCGATGGCCGCGAATGTGACTCCCGGCGCGTTGAAGATCGAGGGGTCGCGGCGGTCGACCCCGCGCGCGATGAGCACAACGTGGTGGCCCTGCCCGGCGAGGTCCCGGGCGAGGTGCCGGCCGACAAACCCGCTGCCCCCCGTGATGGCGATTCTCATCGCGGCGCCACCGCGGCATCCTGCCGCTCCGCCGCGCGCTTGAGGTGGTCGTTGCGCCGCTGGATTAGGCCGGTCATGTAGCGCCGCAGGACGACCGCGTCGACCAGGCGCCCCAACGGGCCGAGCGGCGAGGCGAACTCGATGAGGTCGTGCATGCGGGTCTGGCTGCCGTCTGCCTCGAAGGTGTGGACGTGGCGCCAGCGCCCGAACGGGCCGTGCTGCATCTCGTCGACAAATCGCCGGGGCCGCTCATGCTCCACGATGCGCGACGTCATGTGCCAGGGGACACCGAAATGCCGGGCCTCCCAGGTCACCTCGTCATCCAGTCCCATCACCCCCGAGGTCACGCCCGCGATCGCCCGCTCCCGCGATGGGAAGGTCGAGTCCATGTGGACGTCCACGTTCAGCGACAGGTCGAAGCAGGTCTCCGCGCTGGCCTCGATCCGCGTCTCGAGGTCAAGCGTGGGCATCTGCGTTCACCTTGGCGATCGCCGGGAAGCCGGCGGTTGCGAGCCGCCATCCGATCAGACCAAGCACAGCGAATCCCAGGGAGTTGAGCACGCCGTGGGTTGCCGCCATGTCGTGCAGGCCGAGGGCGGGCGTGCCCAGCACCGGCCGGGCTGTGTAGGCGACTGCGAGGATCATGGGTAGGACAACGGACAGCGCCGACAGGGTGAGAGCCGCGCGGGATAGCCTGGGCAGTCGGGGCGCCACGGTCAGCAGGCTGACCCCAGCCACCAGCACCACCCCACTGGCCAGGACAGCGGCTCCGACCATTGCAACCGGCTGGAGCGAAAGGGCGATCCCGCCCGCAACGATTGGCATCCCAATGACGACGGCATAGGTGCCAGCAGCCGCCGCTTCATGGGAACGGTGGTGGGGCCTGACGTAGGCCACCGTGAGGGCTCCCATCAGCGTGGCTCCGAACCCCGCAAAGTGAAAATGCACTGCGGTGAGCGCGACGATGTCGGGGCTGAACCCGCCCAGGGTTGCCCCGGCGCGATACACGGCGAGCCAGCCGGCGCCGACCAGGAGGAAGCCCATGGCAGCGGCGGGAGCCACGACGCCAGGTCGAAGGCTTCTGCCGCGCATGAGCTGCTGCAACCCGGTAAGCGCCACCAGGCCGGAGGGAAGCAGCCAGACCGAGGCGAAGATGCCCGCGGCCTGGCCGGGCGGTAGGAGAAACGAGCACACCACCGCGGCGGCCGCTGGCGGCTGTAGCCACCGCGCGGCTGCCAGCAGCGGGCGTGGCCCTGGGCCCGGCAGCAGGTCGAGGCCAAGTGGGACCACCACCAGCGGACCGAGGAGAAACAGCACATCTATAAGCCCCAACCCGACCGCCCCGGCAATCGCCAGGGTGGCGACCAGGAGCCACGCGGCCCCGCCTGCCGCCGCGGATTGCGCCCCGGTCACCGAGTATCGCCCCCCGATTGCAGAAGGGTGTCGAACAGCGGCGCGAACCGCGAGCCGGCCGTGAAGAGGGCCTGGGTCTTGGTCCTGTCGGGGTCGAGGTGGGCGAGTGTCTCGACGCCGAAATAGAGGGCCGTAAGGGCATAGGCGACCTCTTTCGCAGGGAGAATGGACTCAAAAGGCGTGCCCGCGAGGAGGCGGGTGACCACCTCCTCGGCGAACGCGGTCCACGGGTCGAGCAGCTCAACGACGCGGCGGCCCAGCTCGGCGGATGACGAGCTGCCCGCGACGATCTCCTGGGCGGCTCGGATCTCGCCACTCTCCGAGTCCTCCTCGTACAGCCGGGTCATGGTCTCAACCAGCCCGGCCAGGGTGGTGACGCCGGCAACGGCCGCCCGGTAGCGCTCCAGGCGACGCTCGCTGAAGTCCCGGAGGGCGGCGACCAGCAGCTCTTCAATGCTGCCGAAGTGGTAGTAGATCAGCGCCTGGTTGAAGTCACCGGTGCGCGCGATCGCCCGGGCGGTGGTGCCCGCGAAGCCGCCGTTGCTGAGCGTGTCGAGGGTGGCCGCGACGATTCTCTCCCTGGTTGCGCCCCCCGACGCGGAACGGGGAGCCCGGGCGGCGTTCACGGTATTGACCAAACGTTTTGAGCAAATGTTTTGAACATCTGCTCAAACTATAACCCTGGGGCTTACCCCAGGTCAATTGGTCGTCAGGCCGGGGCAGTCGCGATACGCGCCTCCTGGGCAACCTCCACCAGCCGGCAGAACGCGTTGGCCAGCCGCATCTGGCCGGGGGTGCGGCAGCGGAGGCGCATGATCGCGGGGGAGCAGACCAGCACTGACAGGCAGCGGGCGCGGGACATCGCGACGTTGAGGCGGTGGAGGTTCATAACGAACTCCATGCCGCGAGGCATGTCCTCCTGGGAGCTGCTGGTCAGCGAGTAGAGGACCACCGGGGCCTCCTGGCCCTGGAACTTGTCGACGGTGCCCACCCGGGCGCCGGCGGGCAGCGCCGCGATGAGGCGGCTGACCTGCGCGTTGTAGGGCGCGACCACCAGGATGTCGTCAATGCGCAGCGGACGGGTCGCCCCGGTGGCGTCGGTCCACGGCCGGCCCAGCACGTTCGCGAACAGCTCGCCCACCGTGGCGATCTCTTCCGGGGACACGGTGCTGTTGCCGCGGTGCTCGACCTCCACCAGCCGCACCCCGGTACCGCCCAGCGGCTCCCCGTCGGCGACACCCTGGAGGGCGCAGCTGGGATCAGCGAAGAGCCGCTCCTCGTAGGCGATCTCGGAGATGTAGTCGCAGATTTCGGGGTGCATCCGGAACGTGCGATCGAGGAAGACGCCGGCGTCGGGTGAGATCGTCTTGGCCTCGTCGAGGATCAGCTCCAGCGCCGACACCCCAGATCCCGGTGGATGGATCCCCTGCGACGGGTGCGCCAGCTGCTGCGGGTCGCCGAGCAGCACGAGGTTCCGCGTCGCGGTCGAGACGGCGACCACGTCCGCCATCGACATCTGGCCTGCCTCGTCGATGAAGAGGACGTCGAGCTGCCCCGCCATCTCTGCGCGGGCCAACAGCCACGACGTGCCCGCGACGACGTCGATCTCCCTCGCCGCCAGCGCCGCGTCGACATCGCCGTTGTCTTTGGCCAGGCGCACCACGTCCGCCCCACATCGGTCGGCCTCGGGCGCGCGCTGCATTGCCCGCAGGTCCACGCCCTCCTCACGAGCGAAGCGGCAGGCGCTCTCGAGCAGGTTGCAGATCGCCTTGTGGCTGGTGGCGGTGATGCCGACCCGCAGGCCCGCCCTGACGAGGTCGAGGATCATGCGTCCCCCGGCCCAGGTCTTGCCCGAGCCGGGCGGTCCCTGTACCGGCAGGTAGCCACCGTCGAGGACCATCACGAGCCGGCGAGCCGCGTCCACCGGGTTCTCGCCTGGCTGGGCAAGGTTGCCCGCGGCGCCGTCACCCGACAGCCGCGGCCGGGCGCGGAGCAGCAGGTCGCGAATCGCCCGGTCCGGCCCGGTCCCGGCGATGCCGCCGCGCAGCGCGTCCTCGGCAACTCGCGCCACAGCCTCGCGCTGCACGACTGTCTTCACGGGGTGCCCCGGGATCAGCGAGGTGGGGTGGGGGGCCTCCGATTTCTGCCCGCGCTTCAGGTCGAGGGTGCCGGCAAGGGCATCGATTGCCACGATCTCCCCCGCGCCGGTCTTGGTGCGCGGGTCGTGCGCTTCGCTGCCGACGCCGAGCTTGTAGACCTGTGTGGGATCGAAGCGGTAGCGGTACACGCGCGACTTCTTGACCGGCTCCATCTCCTGCTCGAACACCAGCTCCCCGATCGCCTCGCGGTCACGGACGAGGTCCTCGTCGGATAGCTCCGTTCGACGAAAGTACGCCCACCACTGCGACCGTGACTCGCGACGGTGCCAGTCGAGCAGCTGTGCCAGGAGCCATGTCGCCTGCTGTTCGGCCGACCGCTCGCCACGCTCCTCGGGAATGCCCTCCAGCAAGCGGTCCTTGAGCGTTGCCGTCGCCTGCTCCGCCTCGGCCTGGGCCTCGCCGGGGGCCTGGCTCTGGGGCTCAGGTCTTGGGATCGGCTGCCCGAACTGCACCCCGGCCTTCGCGCGCAGGCCCTCCAGCCAGTCGCGCAGCCGCCACGTGGACACGCAGTCCTCCTCGTTGTAGCGCTCGATTCCCTCGAGCAGGGCGAGGTTGGCCGTGCGGAGGTACTCCTCGTAGGCGACGATGCTGGACACCGCGTCGCCGACATCGGCGGCCCGCTCCAGGTCGTAGAAGGCTTCGAGCTTCTTGATCGAGTACGACTCCTTCGAAACGCGGATGCCCTGCCTGACCACCTGGTAGAGGTCCACCAGCACGCCGCCGCGCAGCAGCCGGTCGACCTCGTCCTCACGGGTGCCGTAGCGCCCGGCCAGCGACGTGATCCGGGTCCGCTCGTAGGCGGCGTAGTGGTAGATGTGCAGGTCGGGCACGGCTTCCACCCGGGCGATGGCGAAGTCGATGAAGTCCTCGAAAGCCTTCCGCTCGCCGGCCTCATCGTGGCCCCACCAGCGCCGGTACAGCGGCCGGTCGCCCACGATCTCGGTCACCCCGAAGAGGTATTCCAGGCCGAAGTCGGCCGCGAACGGGTCGCCCTCCATGTCGAAGAACAGGTCGGCGGGGGACGGCGCGGGAAGCGCCGCGAACCCGCGGTCATCCTCCGGCGGCAGCAGCTCGACCTTCGGCTCCCCGGTCTCGCGCTCCTGCACCTGGAGTCGCGCCTGCAGCTGTAGCCCGCGGACGACGGCGTCGCCGACCCCCTCGATGTGGAGGCCGTCCGGGCTCGCCGCCAGGGCGGCCATGGTGCCTACCCCGACCTCGGTCAGCCGGCGCGACTGGTTGCGACTCATACGCGCGACGAATGTGAGGTGGTCATCATCGCGGCGGCGTGCGTCGCAGACGTCGATCCAGCGGCACATGCCGCAGTGGTCGACGGGGTCTGGGTAGCTGTCGGCGGGCGGGGCGTCGATGGCCTCCTCGAAGCGCGCCTTAACCGAGCGGTAGTAGGCGGCGAAATCATTGACGGGGAAGCTCTCCGTCCGGCCGTGGCCAAGGATCACGTGCATGTTTGCCGGGCGCACACCCTGCAGCCCGGCGAGGTGCTCCGAGTAGTTCGACATCTGCAGCAGCGCGCCGACCCTGACGCTGCGGGCCAGCTTGGTGTCGGCCACCTCGTAGCTGTACGGGCCCAGCTCACTGGGCGTCTCGACACGAAGGAGGAAGTCCGCGTGTCCCCGCCAGCGACCGTCGAAGAAAGTCGCCTGGTAGATGACGTCGGCGCCGTCGCGCATCGCCGCAACGGTGGCGGCCTGGGCGGCCTCCAGGTCGGCGCGCGTCCAGGTGTCCATGCTGGCGATGCTGACGACGCGCCTGCCCTCGGCCTCCAGCCGGCCGAGGTGACGGGTCTCGTGCTCCTCGCCGCGGCGAGTGAGGACGTCCAGCTCCGCGTCCTCGCGTGACGGCCGCTCGACCTCGCCGTTGGCGGCACGCATCTCCAGCTGGGTCAGGTGGGTGCAGGCCAGGAAGCCGGTCAGGTCGGTGGGGCTGACAACCAGTGCGCCGTCGAGCGTGTGCACCTATGCCACCCGCGTGCGGGGGTCGGGTAGAGCCAGCGACACCGACCGCTGCCGGCGCCGCTGGTTGAGCTGGAGGAAGAACTTGTTCATGGCCATACTGTGGCAGGGCGTTGCGACACGTTAAGTTGTCGCGTTTTCAATGCCGGGAGGTTTGAGTTGGAAGGCGAGTATTTCAAAGGCCAGAAGGTGGTCCGCTGGCTCGACATCCTGATGATTCTGGCGGCTGCGCCCCAGGGAATGAAGGCGTCCCAGCTGGCGGCCCGGACGGGAATGTCGAAGCGGACGCTGGAGCGCGACCTCGTCCACATGTCGGAGCTGAAGCAGCTCAAGCTGCGCAAGGAGGGGCCGCGCTGGATGCTGATGGAGGGCGCCACGCTGCGACCGGTGGCGTTTGACCCCGCGGAGGCCGTCGAGCTCCTCATGGCCTGCCGGCTCGCGGTGCGCCACGCCGACTACAACGACCATGTCCTGGGCATGGCGCTGGCCAAGGTCAACGGCGTGATGCCGCGCGACGCGGCGTTGGTGAGGCGGTTCGTGCAGGAGACGACTGACGAGCTGGCCGGCAAGCCCGCCGCGGACCGGCGCGCCGACCACCTCGACAGCCTGGTGCGGGCGTGGATCGCGAGCCGCAAAGCGCGCATCGACTACACCGACGCCGCCGGCAAGAAGACGACGCGGGTGGTGCACCCGTACTGCCTCGAGCCGGGGTCGGCGTACGGGCACGGGGTCTACCTGATGGCGCGCGACGAGTCGAGCAACGAGGTCCGCAGCTTCAAGCTGGAGCGCATCGGCGCGGTCAAGGTGCTGCCCGGGCAGTATCGGCTGCCGCCCGACTTCAGCCTCGCCGAGCACCTACGCGACTCGTGGGGGATATGGAGCCAGGCGCCGCTCGAGGAGATCGTCCTCCGCTTCTCTGCCGCGGTCGCATGGCGCGCGGGGGAGACCACCTGGCACCCGTCGCAACGGCTGCGCAAGCTCACCGGCGGGGCGGTGGAGATGACCCTCCGGGTGCGCGGGACCGTGGAGATCACCCCGTGGATCCTGGGCTGGGGCGCGGACGTCGAGGTGCTGAAGCCCGGTGCCCTCCGCGACGACGTTGCCGGGCGCGGGGCGGCGATGGCGAAGCTCTACGCACGGGAACATAAGGCCGCGCGGGCCGGTTAGAGCATCGGGCGGGGGAGCACCTCACGGTCACGACGAAGGAGATTGAGATGAAGGCATTCGCACTCGACGAGCTGGGCGCGCCCGGCAGCATCCACGAGCTTCCCGACCCCGAGCCCGGCGAGGGCCAGGTCCTGGTGTCCGTGGGCGCCGCGGCGATCAACCCGTTCGACGCGGCCGTGGTCGCCGGGTATATGAAGGACCGCATCCCGCACCTCTTCCCGCTGATCCCGGCCAGCGACCTGGCGGGCACGGTGACGGCGATCGGGCCGGGCGCCGAGGGCTACGCGGTCGGCGACCGGGTGTTCGGCTCAAAGGGCAAGGCGGCCATTGGCAATGGAGCGCTGGCCGAGCTGACGGCGGCGACGACCGCCACCCTGACCACCATCCCTGACGGGGTCTCGGACGCCCAGGCCGCGGCCCTGTCGCTGGCCGGCGTCTCCGCGCTCCAATGCGTCGAGACGGTGGAGGCGGGCAGCGGTGACGTGGTTGTGGTGATGGGCGCCTCCGGCGGCATCGGCGGCTACGCCGTCCAGCTGGCGGCGGCGCGTGGCGCCCACGTCATCGGCGTGACCAGCACGGCCAACGTGGACTACGTTCGTGGCCTGGGTGCCGCCGAGGTCGTCGACCGCGAGGCCGGCCCGGTGCTCGACCAGCTGAAGGCGGCGCACCCCGACGGCGTCGCCGCGATCATCGACACGGCGAGCGACAAGGAGGCCCTCACAGAGCTTGCGACGGCGGTGCGCGAGGGCGGGAGGGTGATCTCGATGAGGGGCGCCGCGGACGTTGATGCGCTCGCGGCCCGGGGCATCACCGGGACCAACGCCCAGACCCAGCTCAGCACCGAGAAGCTCGACGAGCTCAAGGCCATGCTGGTCGATGGCACGCTGCGGTCGCCGGACATCACCGAGTACCCGCTCGACAAGGCCGGCGACGCGCTGGCCGCGATCGCCGGCGGGCACCCGCGTGGAAAGCTGGTGGTGGTGGTGGGGGCCGCGAAATAGCGACAACCTAGCTGGCGCATACCTGGGGGATCCTGACGGTGTCGAATACACCACCAGGAGGGACAGCCCCATGGCCACCAGGACAATCACCCGCCACGCGGTCCAGCGCTACATCGAGCGGGTAGACCGCTCCGCCACCCCGGCAACGGCATCCCGGCACCTTGCCGACCTCGTCACCGGCGGCCGCGTCCGGCCGAAGCCACGGTCGTGGACCGTGGTGGACCCCGCGCCGGGCAAGGTCTTCATCTACTCGGCGTCGGAGCCCGACGTCTGCCTGGTCGCCACCCGCGACGCCGTGGTCACGGTCCTCACGCGCGACCTCTGCCGTGGCGGTCGCGGCCACGTCGAGCACCACCGCGTCGCCCACCACCGGCACGCCACCCTGGTGCCGCCGCCGGCCTGGAACCCGCGCATGCTGGAAGAGGCGGCATGATCGGCGGCGCCAGCGCTCGCCAGGTCGTGCACGGCTGCATCGCCCAGCCCCCGCCGGACGCGCTGCTGCCGATGCTGGCGCTGTCGGTCATCGCCACCGAGGTGCCGTTCAGCGCGACCGAGGTGGCAGGCCTCGCCGCCCAGCTGGCGGCCGCCTTCACCGCCGGCGGGGCGCCGGACGTCGCCCACCGCGTGGTCGCCGACGTGGCGGACGGCCTGGTCCGCTGCGGGGCGCTGGAGCAGGCGGCGGACCTGTTCGAGTCCGAGGTGTTGCTCAGGTGGGGCCACCGCGCCCGGGGCGTGTAACAGGACGTTGCCCCGGCGCCCGGCCGGGCGGTAGCCTACTGCGGGGTGAGCGGGGAGCGACTGTACTCGAGGCGGGCGGTGCTGCGCGCCGGCGCGGCCGGAATGGCCATGGCGGCCGTGCCCAGCCTTGGCCAGGGCGTGCTCAGCGCGCTGGCGGCGCCGCTTGGACGGGGCCGGCTGACGGACATAGACCACGTCGTCATCTTCATGCAGGAGAACCGGTCGTTCGACCATTACTTCGGGCTCCTGCCGGGAGTGCGGGGCTTCGGTGACCCGGCCGCCCTGCCCGGCGTCTTCCAACAGGACTGGATCGCCAATGCCACCGTCGCCCCCGCGGGGAAGATCCTGCCCTGGCACCTCGATCCCAACCGCGGCGGCGAGTGCACCAACGACGTCAGCCACAGCTGGGGCACCCAGCACGGCAGCTACGACGGCGGCGCCATGGACCGCTGGGGCGAGGAGCACGCGGGCGACTCCGACCCAACCTTCATGGGCTACTACACCCGCGACGACCTGCCCTACTTCCACGCCGTCGCCGACGCCTTCACGGTCTGCGACGGCTACCACTGCTCCGTCCTCGGGTCGACCACGAGCAACCGGCTGTACTCCCACACCGGGATGATCGACCCCGACGGCTTGCACGGGGGCCCCGTGCGCAGCACCATCAACTGGGACCCCACCAGCCGCGGCATGTTCGACCCCGGCTGGGTGACCTACCCCGAGCGGCTCACCGATGCCGGTATCACCTGGGCCTCGTACTCCGACCCCGACGCCAACTACGAGGACAACCCGCTCGTGCTCTTCAAGCAGTACTACCCCGGCAACCCCGGCGTGAACACCAGGCGCGCGGCGAAGCTCTCGGCCAACCTGTTCGGCCACAGCTTCCAGGACTTCCTGGTGGCGGCCGCCGCCGGCCAGCTGCCCCAGGTGTCGTTCGTCAACTCCCACATCAACCAGTCGGAGCACCCGCCGGCGGCGCCGCAGGACGGCGAGGTCGCCCTGTCGGCGGTCATCAACGCGCTCACCGCGCGTGCGGGCGCCTGGGCGAAGACCGCGCTGATCTACACCTACGATGAGAACGGCGGCTACTTCGACCACGTGGCCCCGCCCACCGCCCCGGCGGGCACCGCCGGCGAGTTCACGGTCGGTGACTCGCGGCCCATCGGCCTCGGCTTCCGCGTCCCCACCCTGGTCGTGTCGCCGTTCAGTCGCGGTGGCTACGTGGCGACCGACACCTTCGACCACACCTCGATCCTGCGATTCCTCGAGCGCCGCTTCGGAGTCGAGGCCCCCAACCTCACGGACTGGCGGCGGGCAACGGTTGGCGACCTGACGTCCGCCTTCAACTTCGCCGGCCCGGATCGCTCCGTACCGGGGCTGCCGGTGGTGCAGCAGCAGACCTACCCGAAGTGCGTCGATCAGCTGGCCCTGGAGAAGCCGCGGCCGTTCCCGACCGAGCAGCACATGCCCGTGCAGCCGGCCGGCAGCCGCCCCCGTCCCAGCGGCCTGTAGCCGGTCTCCGGCCTAGCGGTAATGGGGAGCCTGGTCTACGCCGCGATCGGGTCGCTGGACGGATACGTCGCTGACGCGACCGGGAGTTTCGAGTGGGCCGCGCCCGACGAGGAGGTGCACGCCTTCGTCAACGACCTCGAGCGGGGGATCGGGACCCACCTCTACGGGCGTCGCATGTACGCCGTCATGGAGGTCTGGGAGTCGATGGACGTCGCCAACGAGCCCGCCGTGATGGTGGACTACGCGGCGACATGGCGGGCCGCGGACAAGGTCGTCTACTCCCGCGAGCTGACGGCCGTGACCACCGCCAGGACACGTTTGGAACGCGAGTTCGACCCCGAGGCGGTCCGGCGGATGAAAGACGAAGCCGAGCGCGATCTCTCGGTCGGCGGCCCGCACCTCGCGGGCCAGGCGCTCGCGGCCGGCCTCGTGGATGAGCTGCACTACTTCGCGACGCCCATCGTGGTCGGCGGTGGGAACCCATGGCTCCCTGCCGGGCTCAGCCTGGGGCTGGAGCTCGTCGACCAGCGCCGTTTCGCCGGCGGCGTCGTGCACCTGCACTACCGCGTGCGGGAGCATTGACTCCAGCATGGTTCGCGCGTCACCCACTGCCCTGGAACGAGCGCTTCTGCGGCTTGACGAACGGATCGACGCGCTGGGGGCCATGCCGGAATTCGACATTCGCCCGACGGTCCGGCAGGACCAGGAGATAGCTCGACGCCTTGGGCGCCTCGAGGCGCTGATCTCACAGGAGCTTCCATCCCGGCAGGGTTCGGGCGCGAGGAAGCTGCTGGCCACGGCCAGGTCGCATTGGGCGAACGCGATGACCTCTGCCCGGCCACCGGAATGGGCCGGCTCCGCGGATGCCGCCCTGGAAACCCTGGCTGAGCTCTCCGCCGCCGTCGGCCTCGCAAGCGGACGGCCTTCGGTTCTTGCCGGGACCGCCGCGGACGTTGAGAAGATCCTGCTACGCGCGATCAGCCGAGAACGGCGCCGGCCCGGCCAGGAGGAGTTCTACTACCTCGTTCGAATGAATGTCGCCGGCCTTCCTACTGCCGCATTCGGCCTCGCCGCTGAGGCGGTCGGCGCCGCCCTCGTCGAGCGTGGGTTCGATGAAGAGGACGAACCGCCGGCTGAACTTCGGCTACCGATCATGGAGCGAGCCATCGAGATCGCACGCACCCGGGGACGGGGGCCGGCCTTTACATAGGCTTAGCCTCTGAGCCGTGGCCTCGTAGCTCAGGGGATAGAGCAACGGTTTCCTAAGCTGCCCTGACCCTATTGAATTCAGTCCTGGGCCGGTGCGGCCCTTTGTGCAACGGTTCCCCGTCGCGGCCCGGCCATTCGGCTCGACCGGGGTGCTCTCATTCTGCCACGACAGCGGCAGGTAGTCGATTTGCCCGACAACGGCCGAACGCGGGCGCATTCCGTGGCATCCTGCGAGTCAATGAGCTCAGCACGTGGAGCGACACGCACAACGTGGATGATTGCGGCGGCTGGGGCAGTCGTGCTGGTGGTCGCGATGGGCGCGGGCCTCTTCGCCTTTGCACAGATGACGAAACAAGCGTCAGACCCAACCGCAATTCCAACGGGGGCCGTCACTCTGAGCGACGTGAACGCCCATGAAGAAGCGCACCTCTACTATCCCGGCGCCGTGGAGTTCTCGCGTTTCGGTGATGGCGAGGGGTTCGGTGGCCATCCCGCCGCGTTCGCCGGTGCAATTCTCACAAGTGCCGATTCGCCCGAGAAAATTCTCGACTGGTACGAGGCGTGGGCAACCGATCATGGATGGAGAAAGAATGAGGGCTTGAGCTCGGGTGGACCTTGGATCGAGGCGAGGGGATGGAGACGGGGCGATCGCGAGTTCTTCCTGGCCGCAATAGACGACCCGGATCAGCTGGCGAATACCCTTGGCCGGCAAATACCACCAGGCGGGACGGTGTTCGAGGCCAGCTATACGGTCAAGGCGGCATCGACCTAAGGTCTGCGGTGCCCATGCGCCTTGCGAGGTGGCGTGCGGAGCTGGTCTTCGCATTTGTTCGCCCCCACGGGTAACCACAAGAAGTCGACGTCTGACTGTTTACAAGCCGAGGTCGCGCCTTTGAACTCAGGACCCGGGCGACGGGCGCCGAAGTTCGAATGTTGCTGAAATCGTAGCCCTTGAAATCGCTGGCCAATGCGCCGAACACCGTTGCGGTGCAGACTGATGGCCGTGGAGGCCGCCGTGCCGGCGACAGTCGTTACAGTGACATTCGAGCTGACGCCGGGTGAGTATCGCGGCGCTGTACTGAGGTACCTCTTTACGCAGCCAGCGTATGTCGCCCTAGCCAGCTTCATCTTGGTGTTCATCGTGTTCACGATGGCTGCGGGAGTGGCGACGGGAAGACTTCTTGTGCTGCTCCCGGACGTGGTGATGGCAGTCATCCTCGAAGCCCTTCTCGTGGCGGTGCCGCTTCTTGCCGTGTGGTGGTACAGATGGCGGTGGGGCGGGTTCGAGATGACGGCGACGTTTTCCGAGGCCGGCATCGAAGCCAAGATGCCTCGCATGGGGTCGCAGTTCGCGTGGTCAAAGTTCAGCAGGGCCAAGCGACTAAAGGGCTACTACGAGTTGAGGCAAGACCTGCGTCGCGTTGCGGTGGTGCCAGCGCGAGCCTTCAAGAGCGCGGAGGAACGGGCGGCGTTCGAGACGCTGCTGGAACGGCACCTTAAGTTCAAAGGCTCCACCTGATAGGCGGCTGCCCAGGGGCACGCATTGGCGACCCACAATTCCGTTCAGGCTTCCGGGCGGCTGTTCTGATGACATCAGTGTCGCGTGGCGTGGTCTGACGATGGTGGGCAGCTCTAGCCATCAGTGTCGGCCGCGCGTAGTTCTGTGTCCCGAGCTACTGTCAACCAGATCACCCCATCCTTGTCTGCTGGCGCCGTCGGCGGGAGCGAGAAGAACCCGGCGTCTAGGTGTCCTTCCAGGTGTCTAGTTAGGAGGTCGGCGACCTCCGTCGGGTCCATTGGATCAGGCTCCCCGGCCAACCGGTCGAGCTCGTCGGGGGCAGCCCAATCCACGAGGCGAAGCCTCAGGCCGAATCCCTGTCCTGGCCACTCGTCGTGTCGGAATCTGAGGCTAAGAGATCCTGTCGGGTACTCACCCGTCAGAGCTATGGACTCGAACTGGACGCCATCGATAAAGGGGCCCGGCTGTTGTGTCCACAGCAAAAGTTGCGACTTGAGCGAGGTCACCAGGCGCTCCTCGTAAGACAACGGCTGCTGGGTCATGTTGCGATTATCCTGCGGCACCCGTCGAGGGTCATTCCCGAGTTCTCGCGTGTGACAGAGATGCTGTGCACGCGTCCGACGGCGCGGGAACGATCAGATGATGTCTCCCCGGGCTTCGTCACAGGGCAGCTAATGCGGTCTTCCCCGTCGAACACACGGGTCTCGTGTTTGGAGCCGGCGGCCGGAATCGAACCGGCGACCGGCTGTTTACAAAGCCGAGGTCTCGCCTCTGAACTCAGAACCCGCATGCGGGCGCCGAAGTTTGGATGTTGATGGAATCCTAGCCCCGGATTGACCACTGCCTCAACTGAGTTGTGGTAACTCACTCTGGCAAGGACAATCACAGCGATGAGGACGCTCGGCCAGGTCGCGCTCTACGCTGCGGTGGCGGGCGCTACATGGCTCGCGTACGTAGTCCAGGCGGCGCTGATATACGTGATGCTCCTGCTAATCGCGATCTTCACTAACCAGGACCTAGGCGGTCCCGTCGCCGGACCTTTCTTGGTTATCCTCGGGGGCGTTGTGGGGGTGGTCCTTGTACCGATGGCCATACTCCCAGCGGTGTTCACGTCCGACCAGATAGCGAGGCGTCGGCACTGGCGTTGGGTCGTTCCGACCGCCCTAATCGTCGCAGCAACAATGACAGGCATTGTCGCCGGCGCCTGGACTCTAATAGTTCACGCGTCGGCTGCGAACGGAATGGTTCTTTGGGGAGCGCTCGGGGGACTGAGCGTGTTGCCATTAGGAATGGCGGGTCTGGTGGTCAGTGCCGGGTCCCTAGCGCCCGCAGCGCTCCGCAGCACCTGGCGGCGGCTGCACCGCCGCCCCGCCACCTGACCAAGTTTCGGGGAACCCGGTGGGCGCGCGTTGGCTGAGGTCAGCCGCCAGGCGAACAATCGTCAAGACACTCCAAGGGTTCTGTTCTGATGACAGATCATCCCGCGCTATTCGTCGTTCGCTCCTTTGCCGAGGTAGAAGCTTCGGAAATTCACATCAGCACCCAGCTGCTCGACTCCAACCCGAACGTGTTGGACCGCGAGCTTAAGACTGGGTTCCCTTTCAATCGCGGCGTCCAACTCGTCTATCAACTCGAACCCGTGTCGCCTGACGACATCCTCCATCGGCCCCGCGCCGAGGTTCGCGAGCGCATCCTCGGTCGGCGCCTCCTTCGCTAGCCACTCCAGAAGCTCAATCGCGACTGGACCGCCCTCTCGCATGGCAAGCCAAACCCGATTCTTTGCCGACTCCTCGTCTGCCCAATACGCCGTGGCCACCTCTCGTGGTATGGAGTCCATATCCGGATTGTTTCTCAGATCCACGTGAGGAAGCCGCGTGGTCGAAGCTCTGACGACCGAGGGCATCCGATTGGCGCGTGGGCCCACACCCTTGGGCCCGCCCAGGCGATGGCCTCACCGACCCTGTGACGAAGGTCCACAGCGCCCATGATTCGAGCCTATCCCATCAGGGCCGCTGTTCTGATGACAGCCCTGGCCACGAAAGTCGGCTGAGTCCGTCCCTGCAAGGTTTCTTCCGTCACTCATCCCGCTCCAGGTTGGCGGCCGAGATCCACGACGGTGCGGCCACCTAAAGGCTCCCGTAGTCGCACTGCGGTAAACCGCACTTGCGCTTCCATGGTGCACACCTCCGCGCCGGGTGGGAGTCCGGGAGAAGCCGAGCCTCGCACGTCGGGATCTTTTCCGTAGAACACGGAGATGTTTACCTCCGTCGGGCCCTCCACAATGTCGACGCGGGCCAACTCTACGCACGGTCGACTCCAACTGATCCCTATGACCAGTGTCCGGTTGTCAGGCGCTACCGTGATTCTGCCAGCGTGCACCGGAAGGGTACCGGCTACGACTCGCGCGCAGGGAACGACATACGTTCGTCCGGGCAGGAGATCTCCGGCGGCATTGAGAACCTCCGGATCGGGCGTTGCCTCAGGGCAGGCTGACTGGACCTCCAAGGCATTGCCAGACGATGGTGTATCCGCGGCCTGAATAGCCCAGTTGCCGCTAGCGCACCCCGAGATGGACAGAATTACGCCAAAGTACCCCACAAGTTTGGTCATTCGGCTGGCGCGCTCACCTGGTGCGCTGGAACCGGCACGCGCCCGAGTGGCATCTCCCACTTTGAAAGAATCTCACAGTCAGAGCCTCCCAGAGAAGGCGCCAACTTGGATGGCGAATCCTAGGTCTGGCCCTCACCCTTGCGCTCGCGACGATCCCCCGTCTTGGCGGAGCAGCGCGCTCACGCCAGTGTGCGGCAATGACCCTCGGAGACTACCCGTCACAATTTGTCCGTGACGTCGGCCATGTCTCAGTCAACGCCGCTGCATCCCCAAACAGAACAGGCCCCGGTGACCGCGATCACGGTCAGCAGAATCAGGAGAATTGAGATTGCCAGGCCGTATCCGACAGCGGCGCCGGTTCGCCGCCAAGTCCCTGAGGTGCGCGACACAGCCGAATAGCCCGCCAGAATCACGCCCCAGATCACGAAGATCGGGGACTCGAGCAGCGCCAGCAACATTCCTACCCACGTGCCGGCGTTGAATGACCCTGTCGGGCTCGGTTGGCCAGTCCCCCCGGTCAGGATGAGTGCGCTAGCGCAGCCGTCACCACCAACGCCGCCGCCGCGAGGGACAGCAGCAGAAAGAGGGCGTTCCAGGCGGCGATCCACGCCGGGAATCTGAAAAAAGACCGAATGGTGGCACCCACCCCGGGAGTCTGGGGCGCAACCGTCGCCGCGCTCTGCCGGGGGCGTTGTCGGGTGGCTGTTCTGATGACAGCTGCTCCCCGCCTGGGAAGCGGTTAGGGAGACCTAACCGCCCGCAGTGCAGGCCCTCGCTACACAGCAACGTACATGCCCATAATCTTTCGTTGCAAGGTGCGAAGGACTGCCAGTCTGCCGTGTCGGAAAGCCCCGTCGTTGTGACCCACTCGAGCCCGCAACCGCGGTCTTAGGCTTCAGGAGCTAAAATACGATCAAACGTTCGCGTACCGGGAGGAATCATGCCGACAGGTAAGAAGCCCGCCAAAGCTGCTTCCAAGGAACTTAGTAGTAAGAAGTCGAGCAAGGCTGAGAAGACAGTCGCAGCCAGTGATCTCGCCCAGGTGAAGAGAAAGCCGGCAAAGAAGGCCAGAGGGAAGTAACAGCTACCTCACCGACAGAAGATTCCGGCCGTTGGCGGTTCCGTCACGCAAGCCGTCAGTCGTCGCCGGTAGCAGGAACGTAGACTGGACCGCCATGGCCCAGGCATGGCAGAGGACACCACAGGGTGAATCCGCGGACTCTCGCATGACGAATGACGGTATCTCAGCCTAGCGACGACATTTCAGGGCTGCGGAGAGATGGACCGCAGCAGTGCGGCGAATAGCCATGAGCGGCCACCGATAAACAACGAGGTGCGGGGTCCCCACTCAGAAACGCACTAGCTGCATCTCATCGGCGTCTGGGACACCTGCGCTTGGATGGGGCACCGCCATAAGCAAGGTGCTCCCGTCGCTGCCCCACGTGAGATATCTCGCCTGATCGGAGGTCACACGAGACATCCGACCGTCCAGCGTTGTCGTCCATGTGCCGGCCTCCCCGCTCCTGATCGAGCCGGAAAATGCTAGGTGGTTACCGTCGGAGGCCCAGTGAAGGTCTCGGGGCTGTCCAAGGCCCGTCGCGATAACTCGCGGAGACAAAGTTGATGGGTCCATCGTGTAGAGGGTCCAAGGCTGGCGTGCCCGATCCAACCCGTGATGCCCGATCGCGTCAAGGGAAGCCACGAAAGCGATGGTCAGGCCGTCCGGACTCCACGCTGGCCAAGCCGCAAGACCTTGAGCGTCCCACGTGTCCTGAAATGCGGAAGCCAAGTTCCATGTAAGGTTCCCTGCCGTTAGAGTCATCTCGACGGGCTGGACGCCGGAATCCGTGACCCAGATCAGCGTTTCGCAGCTACCGTCGCCGGTGGCCGCAATTCCCTTTCTCCCAACGGGGTCCCAGCTGATAGCGCCAGGGTTATGGTCGTGTTGTGGGGCGGATATCACCTTCACACCGCCGTCCACCAATGTCAGCTGCGCGGCAGAGTAGCTTGCCGAGAACCCCATCACGGGCGGCGGAACTGAGCATGCTTTCGTTACAGAGACCCCATCTCGACCGAACTCGCGGGGATAAAGGTAGTCGGTTCTTTGGCAGAGGGGATCTGCGGGAAATGCAAGCTGACGCAGGTTGCTTCCATCCTCGTCCACCACCCAGACCTCGAACGCGTGGCTACCCGCGTTTAGGACTCCAACGACAACAGACTTGCCCACGCGCGCGATGCCGTCAACACTGCCGGTCGGGACCGGCAGCGTGGCGCTACCGCGCACCGCTGGCGGAGACGCCGGCGGCCCACAACCTATCAACGCTGCGGCACAAAGCACACCGATCAAACGTGGATCGCGGGTCAATGACTGATGGAGTCTTCCTGTCCGCCGCCAGATAGCCATGCCTACCAGGGCCAGGGATCGATCCCGTGGGCGGGCACGCCCAGCCGGAAAAATACGAACGCAACTATGCCGGCGCCCACCATGATCACCGCCGCCGCCCGCCAAGATGCTGCCGCCCGTTCACCGTGCAGTGGATTCTAGACAGCAAGGCCGGATGTCATTCGCGAGCCCTCGCATGACGTGGTGCGCCGGCGCTGACGGCGTCCAGCGACAATTAGACCGTGGCCCACAAGACCCTAGATGTCAGCTGGTCCGACGCCACGGTCCAGCGCGTCGAGCTCGATTACGACGACGCGACTATCCACCTCGTCGAGAGCTCGGGTTCGTCGGTCGTGGTCCGGTGCGTTGGGTTTGTCTCGTTCGAGGTGCCAGCCTTGTGGGACGAGATGATCCTCGCGAGCGCCGCCACCTCCGATTCCAGTCCCCGGATCGACAAGGCACTCGCGGAGGTCGCGGAAAGGAATGGCGGCAGCCCGCCGCGGCCGTCTGGGTCTCCAGCCCGCAACCAGTTGACCTGGTGGCTATTGGACCTCAACTTTATCGACGGGACGACGTGGCATTGTGTTGCCCATGACGTCGAGGTCCGGCGCCCGAACGGCTAGCTCCCGGGCCGCGACACCTTCACCTCGCGGATGGTCGGCTGTTCTGATGACACCAGCTTCGCTCGGGCGGACGTCGCGGTGTTGAAGACGGCGAGCAAGCGAGAACGCGCTCGGTCACCTTCGTCCCAGCCACGACGCGCATCAGAGCTGCCACATCTTGCGTGCGATGGTGTCACTAGGGCCCTGGCGTGGGCCAGGCACGCGTATCGATGCGCGTGTTGGATTCAACGGCCATCGTTTCCAGGTTGTCCGCAGCCAGAATCTGGGCGGCGATTGTCGGGTCCGCGCCTATCAATGTGAAAGTGAGGTCAAAGTCGCTGCATACGAGCCAACGCCGGTCTGCCGGCCACAAATAACTCGGGGTATCAAAGTAGGCGCCCGCCAAGTTGGCCGCTGTTGGGATATCAGCCAAGTCCCCCGTGAAAAGGGCTTCCTTCCAGTCTTCGGTCGCAATCAACTCCCAGTAGATGAAGCACGGCTGGTCCAGAACGGTGGGGGCAAGCACTCGGATCAACTCCTCAAGAGTCTCAGCCCCCATGTCCCCTTCTCCTGGCCCGAGGAGGTGCACGCCTGGCAACAAGTTGTGAAAATCCGCGCCATGCATCTCCGGGGTGAACGGTTGCTTCGCTAGGTCGGCAATCTCTCGCCATCGGATGCGCCGATCGGTGTCCCCAGGTCCTCCATAGACAGGATGCAGGAGCTTCAGGTACATGTCGAAGACGTGGGGGAGACAGTGCGTCACCCGGTTGCCATGCTGGGGAGCGACCTCGAGGACCTCTATCCCTCCCCGGATCCAGTCCAATTCGGTCAAATCCTCTAGGCGGGTTAGCGACACGAGGGCATTATCCCCGCCGGCGGCTCCGCTGCCGCGAGCAGCCGGTCCGCGGACACGTCTGTCGCATGACCTTCGTCTACGCATTCGGTTTTCCGATGCGTCAACGGTCCCGACCCCAGCCTCGGCTGCGCTCCGACTCGCGTGCTTGCTCGATATCTCGCTGCACCTTCTCACCAACCTCGAACATCCTGCTCAGGGCTTTCGCCATTCCCCGAAGCGCCTTGCTGGTGTCACCGCCCGACCTTGTGCGCTCCTTGGGAACGGACATCGCCGCGGCGAGACCTCGACCGTCGCTTCTGTCCGGCGAGAATCCGCGGTCGCGCTCGTAGCCTCGCTGCCGCTGCTTTACTGCCAGCTCGAGCTTCGGTCCTTTTTCCAGCCCACGCTGGAGGCTTCTGTCACGCTGCCGGTCGAGCTCTGAACCCATCGCCTCTTTGGCCCGTCCCAGCCGCTGCCGGCTAATGATCACGGTCCTGCAGCGGCCGGGCTCGAACTCGCGACGCGCGGGCATGACGACGTGCACATGCGGGTGCCTGGTGTTGCGGTGCTCGGCCGCGATCCAGGGTGTCCGGCCGCAGTCCTTCTGGAGCTGCTGCATCGTCTTGCGCGTGAGCTCCCGCAGGTCAACGCCCCCGGCGTTCTCGGGCGAGATCACCATCTGGTAGAAGGCCCGGTCACCATGCCGGGCTCCCTCGATGGTCTCCCGGATGTTCTTCACGAGGTCGAGCCGCTCCCGCTCGCCGGCGGTGCCGTTCTCGTTGAACATCCGGCCCTCGGGCTGGGCCCGGTCGCGGTAGGCGGCGTAGTGCATGAACTCCTCGGGGTCGCGGGGCTCCCCGTCCTCGCGCTCGTTGTCGCGTTTCTGGATGTAGCCGGTCAGCCGGCTGGCGCTCCTGCCGGCGCTCTTCGAGACCGGCGTGTACCGGATGTTGAGGATGGAGCGCTCCCGGCTCATCGCTTCATTTCCCCTAGGGCAGCACGGGCGACGGCCAGGCGCTGCTCCGCCTGCCACGCCGCCATCGTGTGCACGGAGCTGTCGGCGGGGGTGTTTGCTTCGGGCAGGGCCTGCTCCAGCTGCAAGCGCGTCTGCTCGATCGCCAGCAGGGTGGCGAGCACGGCTTCCTCGACCAGGTCCTGGCGCACGTCCCGCCGTCGCAGGTTGGCCAGCCCCGGCGGGGGCTCCTCGAGCCCACGCCGGACGAGCTCGAGGATGGTCCCGGTCAGCGACGTTCCGAGCTCTCGCCGGCGAACCTGCAGGCGCTCACGAAACCGGGCCGGGATGCGGATGTGGACGTCGATTTCGCCGTGGCCAGGCGCTCGACGACGGCGGGTCGGTTTGGACGCGATCGCCGAGTTGGCGACACCCCCGTTTTGGGGAAGCGCGGGGTGGGTTTGGGGCGTCGCGGCAGCGACGCTTAGCTTGCCCTGCTCCCCCACTCCTGCGGAGCCCAGGGCATCGGAGAGTGTGAGCTCCAGGTCGTCGAGGCCATCACGGTTGCGATCCCAAGCTTTCAAGCTGCACCTCCTGGCAACGGGCCCACCTCAGGCGACGCGGTCGAAGGCCGGGGCGGCTGAGGGGACCCGCTCCGCGCGAACGGATCGCGCCTCGGCCCATACGACGCCAGGGCGCAGGTTGATCCAGTCGCCGAGGCATGCCGCCCAGGGGCCGCGGAGGAAGAGTTCGGCTTCGGCGCGATGACGGGGCCGGACGGCTCGCGGCCGGCCGGCACTGTCGTGTCCGTAGGCGAGGCCGAGGTAGTCCGCTACCGCAAGGCGGAAGACGGCGAGGATGAGGTCTCGGCAGCCCTCGGTGACGCCGTCCAACTACAGCTGCTCCAGCAGCTCGGCGGCCTCCGCCGGTGCCGGCGCCTCCTGGAA
>JAXDLV010000156.1:0-3920 GCA_034666445.1 Chloroflexota bacterium
GGCGGGCGGCCGGCAGGGTGAGCATCGCGGCACAGACAACCTCGGCGACACCGCTGTAGAGCACGATCTCGCGGCGCCATTGCCGCAGCGGCCCCGGCACGATGGACCGGTAACCGCGGGGCGCCACGAAGTGGAGGACCCCCGACGCGCCGACCAGCGCCGTCAGGGCGAGCCGCCCGGCGGTGGATCCCATCACGAGGTCATCCGGTAGAAGAAGGACGCCGAGCAGTGGCATGGACCCTGGCACGCGGGGCAGGTCCAGCCGTCCTTGATGCTCTCCTCGAGGTAGAAGTCGGCCACCGGCGGGGTGCCGGCGAAGCCGAGCCGCTGGTACATCGGGCTGGAGCCGGACGCGCTGCCGGAGATCCACGACACCGCCACGCCCACGTCGCGCCCCTGGCTCGCCAGCCAGCGCATCTTCTCCTCGGTGAGCCTCTTCCCGATGCCCATCCGCTGGCGGGTCGGCTCGACGGCCACCGCCTCCAGGGAGCCGACGTTGTGGTGCGTGAACTGCTGCAGCGCCGGGGCGCCGAAGGCGTGGTAGTAGTCGGCGTCCTCTGGGTACAGCAGCCGCGCCACGGCCGCCCCCGCCAGCCGGCCGCCATCCCAGGCTCCCAGGAGGAGGGCCTCGGGGTCCGCGGCGATCTCCGCCATCCGCGCGTCGGAGTACATGCCCTCGCCCAGCAGGCGGTTGAGCAGGCCCCCGGCCTCGGCCAGGGCCGCGCCGTCGCCGGGACGCAGCTCGCGCGTGTCCATCGACTGAAGGCTAGCCGAACTAGAATGCTGTACCCGTGGAGGAGGCGATCGATGGCTGAGGTCGAAACCCTGCGCCAGGGCCCGGTCCTGGTGGTCACCATCAACCGCCCAGAGGTGCGTAACGCCGTCGACCGCGCCACCGCCGACGCGCTGGTCGCCGCGTTCACCGATTTCGACGCCGATCCAGACCTGAGCGTTGCCGTCCTCACCGGCGCCGGGCCGAGCTTCTGCGCGGGCGCCGATCTGCGCACGATCGCCAGCGGATCAATGGTGGATGGCGGTGGCGGCGCGGCCCCGCCGACGGTGGGGGAGCCGCCGCGCCTGGCCGAGGACGGCGACGGCCCGATGGGCGTCTCGAGGATGCTGCTGGGCAAGCCGGTGATCGCCGCCGTGGAGGGCTACGCCGTGGCCGGCGGGTTGGAGCTGGCGCTGTGGTGCGACATGAGGGTCGCGGCCGAGTCCGCGGTGTTCGGCGTCTTCTGCCGCCGCTGGGGGGTGCCCCTGATCGACGGGGGCACGATCCGGCTGCCCCGGCTTGTCGGTCACAGCCGGGCCCTCGACATCATCATGACCGGCCGCGACGTCCCTGCCGACGAGGCCCTCCGCATCGGCCTCGCGGACCGGGTGGTACCCGACGGGCGCGCGCTGCCTGCGGCGGTGGGAGTCGCGGAGCAGCTTGCTGAGCTGCCCCAGGCCTGCCTCCGCTCCGACCGCCTCTCGGCCTACGAGCAGTGGGGGATGGAGATGGGCGACGCGCTCCGCAACGAGTACCGTCACGGGCTCGCCACGGTCGAGTCGGGGGAGACCCAGGCCGGCGCCTCCCGCTTTGCCGGCGGCATGGGACGCCACGGCGCGCCCGCGTCACAATCACCTCAACCCGCGGAGAGCTGAAGGAGAGCCAATGGTCAAATGGACAGCGCTTTACCGCAAGCCCGACGACACCGAGGCCTTCGACAAATGGTTCCTCGAGCAACACATCGACATCTGCAGGCAGTGGCCGGACCTCGACCACATGCACGCGAGCCGCATCACCGGCTCGCCGCGGGGCGACTCCGAGTTCTACTGGATGTTCGAGGCGGTCTACCGCGACCGCGACACGATGATGGCGTCGCTGATGAGCGAGAAGGGAATGGAGGCGGCGATGGACGCCCGCAACAGCCCCTTTGGCAAGCTGATGGTCTCGTTCTTCAGCGAGAGCGTCCACGACTAGGCCGACCGCGATAGGCTGAGCCGATGGCCACCGACTCTGAGTCCGCGAGGCCCGTCCCGCCCCGGTGGCGGCGGCGCGCCGCCATGGCGGCCCGCGTCGCGGCGGTCAGCGTGATCGCGCTGGGGGCGACCGGCAAGCTGCCCCACCTGGTACTGACCCAGGCCATCGTGAGCGCGCTGCTCTCAATGGTGTTGGCGCCGATGTGGCTGCTGGACCCGGGCGGCGGCCGGTGGCTGGCGCGGACCCGGCGGCTCACGCCCTACCTGGCGGTGTTCCTGGTCGCGGCGGGGACGATCGCCATCCAGCTGCCCGGGGTGGTCGGCGTGGTCAGCGAGGGCGGACCGGTCACGGTGCTGGCGCTGAGCGCCCTCCTGGCGGGGTCGATCGCTTTCTGGTCCATGGTCATGCCGCCGCACCCGCCGGTGTCGGGGATCGCGGCCGCCGGCTACGTGATCATCGGCGGCATCCCGATCAGCATGCCAGCCATGTTCCTGGTCCTGGTGCCCTACGACATCTACCGCGGCTTCCATGCCGCCGGGGCGACGCCGATCGACGGCCACACCGACCAGCTGCTGGCCGGGTTCCTGCTGTTCGCGGTGGTCAAGACCGTGATCCTGGCGTTCGCCAGCATCCTGTTCTTCGCCGCCGCCGCGCGGGAGGAGACGGAGGCCGACGACGACGATGACGACCGCGACGGGGCGCCGGTGGAGCCGCCGGTGGTGCCCGGCTGGGTGATGGAGCTGGAGGCCGGCGGCCCGCTGGCCGAGGAGCCCGCCCCCGAGGTGGCGCGGGAGCTGGAGGAGGCCGGGGTCTAGACCGGCAGGCGGCCGCTGAAGAAGACCACCTTGCCGGTGATCTGTCCCACCAGCGCCAGCACCACGGCAACGTAGAGCAGCCCGGTCGCCGACATCAGCGATCGCATGCGCGTGCTCTGGAACGCCAGCCCGGTGATCAGCAGGGGCAGCGCGATGCCGGCGGCGACGTGCATCCAGAACGGAAGGCTGTAGTCGCCGCTGACGATGTCGCTCACGCTGGCGACCGACGACTGCCCGGCCAGCAGCGCCAGCGCCACGCCCGCCAGGACCCCCTGCAGGACCAGCGCAGCGGCGAGCACGCCCAGCAGGATGAACAGCGGCCGGGTGCTGAGGTTGGGCACGACCAGGTACCAGTGGCCGAGGAGCATCGCCGTGGTCACGGTGCCGATGGTCACGGCCGACAGGACGAAGCTGGCCGTCGACCCGTACGGACCCCAGGCAGGCGTCGGGTAGGCAAGGGACTGCGCCACGACCGCGGCCATGCCGACGCCGCAGGCCAGGACCCCGAGCACCACGTGCAGCACCGGCGGCCGGAGGTACACCGCCACCAGGTACAGGAGCATCAGGCCCATGAAGCCCGCAGCCAGGCGGGTGGAGGGCACCAGCCAGGTGGCGTCGACCGGGTGGTCGGTCAGCACCGAGGGATCGGGGAGGAAGAACTCCGCGGCGGCACCCAGGCCGCCGATCACCAGCAGCACCACGCCCGTGGAGGCGAGGAAGCCGCGGGTCACCTGGCGCGTGACGTCGGTGATGAAGAGCGCCAGCATGCCGCCCACCGCCACCTCGACCACGGCCTGGAGCGTGATCAGGGGTATCGCCAGCATCGGGGAATGATAGCCGGGCCACCCTCGTCCGCCGCCGCGGCTAGCATTTCGGGAAAATGCGAGCGCCCGGCCCCTCCGACCCCGCGCCACCCGGCGCCAGCCAGGCCTGGCGCCGCCTCCACCGCGACATCCTTGCCTGCACCCGCTGCGTGGAGTCCGGCCACATCCCCGTGGCGACGCCAATGTTCCAGGGCCGCCCCGGCCAGCGCCTGATGCTCATCGGGCAGGCGCCCGGGGTGGTGGAGATGGACGTGCGCCGGCCGTTTGCGGCGCGGGCCGGGAAGGAGCTGGAGCGCTGGATGGTGCGTGCCGGGT
>JAXDLV010000157.1:0-6343 GCA_034666445.1 Chloroflexota bacterium
GCCTGGGGCAGGCGTCGTCGCCGATCACCGGCGCGCGCGGCAACCAGGAGAGCCTGGTGTGGCTGAGGGCCGCCGGTGGCTGATGTCCTCTTCGTCCTCCACGCGCGGGTCGACCCGGCCGATCCCCACGTCACCGCCGGCACCAGGGAGCTGGAGGCGCGGGGCAAGTCGGTGGCCGTCCACCAGCGCCGCCACGAGCAGAAGCCGGCGTCCGCGGACGACGAGTTCGGGCTGGACCCCGGGCAGCTCGAGGGCGTCGAGCTGGTGGTCACCTTCGGCGGTGACGGGACATTCCTGCATGCGGCCCACAGCGCCATCAAGGTGGGGGTACCGCTGCTGGGCGTGAACCTCGGACGGCTGGGGTTCCTCGCCTGGATCGACCTCGACGCGGCGCCCGGGACGATGACGGCATGGGCCGAGGGCCGGACCGAGATCGAGACCCGGGCGACGCTGCAGGTCGAGTACCAGGGCGTCAGCCACGTGGCGATCAATGAGGGCGCCCTGCTCAAGGACCCGGGCGCCAACGTGATCCAGCTGGAGGTGCTCACCGACGGCGTCGAGGCCGGCATGTTCCACGCCGACGGGGTGGTGGTCGCCACCCCCACGGGGTCGACCGCGTACGCGGCGTCGGCGGGCGGACCCATCCTCGACCCCCGGGTGGAGGCCATGGTGCTGGTGCCCCTCAACCCCCACACCCTCGCCACGCGCGCGGTGGTGCTGCCCAGTGACAAGGAGGTGGAGCTCCGCGTCGACGAGGCCACCCGCCTGATCGTCGACGGTGCCCACAGCCTCGACGTCGCCTCCCACGCCAGCCTCAAGTTCTGCCTCGACGGCCCCGATCTGAAGGTGGTCCGCGCGCCGGGGACCGCGGACTTCTACCAGCAGCTGCGCGAGAAGATGCGGTGGGGCGAGCCGCTGGTCCGCGAGGGCCGGCAGTGATGTACCGCGTCCGCCAGGCCTGGGTGGGGATGCGGGCCAGGCCCGATGCGGCCGAGGTGGCGGCCGCGCTGGAGGAGCTCCCCGCAGAGCTGCGCCCGGCGTTCCGGCGGATGGCGCCGCGCGACCAGGTCCACGCCCTCAGGGTGCTCGACCGCGTGGGCGCAGCCGACCCCCTGCTCCGGCAGGCAGCGCTGCTGCACGACGCCGGCAAGGCGGCCGCGCCCCTTGGCACGATGGGGCGATCGCTGGTGGTGCTGGCCGGGGCGGTCGGCGGCCTCCGGCTGCTGGAGTCCGTGCCCGTGCTCGGCGTCAGGGTTCGGCGCTACGTCCGCCACCCGGAAATCGGCGCCGAGATCCTCCGCGCCGCGGGTGCCGCCCCCGACCTGGTGGAGATCGTCGCCGAGCACCAGGAGGTCGCGCCGCGGCACCAGGAGACGCTCCGCCTGCAGGCGGTCGACGGGCGCGAGTGAACGTCGAGGTTCGGGTTCAGACCGACGTCTTCGAAGGCCCCATCGACCTCCTCCTGACGCTGGCCCAGCGGCAGCAGGTCGACCTCAGCCAGGTGCGGCTGGGAGACCTCGCGTGGGACTACCTCGCCACCATTCGCGAGGGCACCGGGTCCGGCCCGGTCCGCTCCGCCGAGGAGCTCGCGGCGTTCCTGGTCGTCGCCACCCGGCTGCTGGCGCTCAAGGCGGCGTCGCTCCTCCCCGGGCCCAACGACGGCGAGACGGAGGAGGACCTGGAGTCCTGGGAAGAGCAGGTGCGGGTGCGGATGGCGGAGTACGCGCGCTTCAAGGAGGCGGCCCTGGAGCTGATGCGCCGCCACGCCGAGGGCGGCTTCGCGTTCCCCTCCGCGATCGAGGCCGAGATCGTTCCCTCGGAGCGCCTGGCGATCGACGCCGGGGGGCTGGCGGGTGCGTTCCAGGCCGTCCTCGACCGCCTCCCGGCGCCGGCAGAGGTTGAGGTCGAGCTCACCCGCTACTCGCTGACCGAGGAGATGGACGCCATCCGGGCGCGGCTCCGGGTGGCTGAGTCCACCAGCTTCACGGCACTCTTCGACGCCGCCGCGGGGAGGCTCCACGCCGTGGTCATCTTCCTGGCGCTGCTGGAGCTGATTCGCGCCGGCGAGGCGCGCTTCCGCCAGCGCGACGTTTTCGGCGACATCGAGATCCTGCGCGGCGTGGCGGTGGCGGATGGCTGACATCGACGTCACCCTCCTGCGGCGCCAGGCCGAGGCGGTGCTCTTCAGCCTCGGCGCGCCCATCGAGGCCCGGCGCCTGGCCGAGACGCTGGACATCGACCCGAGGCTGCTGGAGCGCGTCATCGACGAGCTCTCGGAGTCGCTTGCCGGCCACGGCCTGATGGTCCAGCGCCACGACGGCCTGGTGCAGATGGCCACCCGGCCCGAGGCTGCCGACGCCGTCCGCAGGCTGCTCAACCCCGAGGTGCCCGGCCGTCTCTCGCCCGCCGCCTACGAGACGCTGGCGATCATCGCCTACCGTCAGCCCATCACCAAGGCGGGCATCGACGAGGTCCGTGGGGTCGATTGCGAGCGGGTGCTCGAGGGACTCCTCAACCGCGGCCTGGTGGAGGAGCGGGGCCGCCTCGACGCCCCCGGCACACCGCGGCTGTTCGGCACGACCATGCGGTTCCTCCAGCTGCTCGGCGTGGAGCGCGTTGACGACCTCCCCGGCGTCCCCGACCCGGCGCCGGGCTGAGGCCCGCGCCCCGGGGGGCGCGCCGGTCAGGCTCAACCGCTACCTCTCGATGACCGGCGTAGCCTCGCGCCGCCGCGCCGACGAGCTGATCGCCGCCGGCCGGGTGCGCGTCAACGGGGCGCCGGTGCCCCCGGGCGGGATGATGGTGACCCCCGGTCGCGACAGGGTGGAGGTCGACGGTGCGGCGCTGGCCCGCCTCGACCACCGCTACTTCGCCGCCAACAAGCCCGCCGGCCACCTGAGCGCGGTCCGCGACCGCAGCCGCCGGCCGCTGGTGATCGACCTGCTGGGCAAGGACGCGGCCGGGATGTACCCGGTGGGACGCCTCGACCGCGAGAGCCGTGGCCTGATCCTGCTGACCAACGACGGTGAGCTCAGCCACCGCGTGCAGCACCCCCGCCACCACCTCGAGAAGGAGTACCGCGTGGTGGTGCGCGGGCGGCCCAACGCGGCGGCCACCCGTCGCCTGCGCCGTGGCGTCGTGCTGGAGGAGGGCCAGACCGCCCCGGCCGACGTGGAGCTGGTCGGCGACGGCCCCATCCCCGGGACCACGGAGCTGACGATGGTGCTGCGCCAGGGCTGGAAGCGGCAGGTCCGGCGCTCCCTGCGCGCCGTCGGCCATGAGGTCATCGACCTCCACCGCGTGCGTATCGGCCCGCTGGCGATCGGCGACCTGGCCGAGGGCGCCGTCCGCGAGCTGACGCCGGCGGAGGTCGCCGCGCTGCGGGCGGCCGTCGGGCTGGAGGCCCCGGCTTGATCGTCGCGATCGACGGGCCCTCCGCGTCGGGCAAGTCCACCATTGGGCGCCGGCTGGCGCGCCGGCTGCAGCTGCCGCTGGTCGACAGCGGGCTGATGTACCGCGCGGTGACCGTCCTGGCGGGCGACGAGGGCATCGACCCCGGGGACGAGGACGCGCTGGCGGCCCTCGCCCGCCGCACCCCGATCGAGGTCAACACCGACCCCGACGCAGGGTCCGGCGCATGGCTGGTCCGGGCCGGCGGAACTGACATCACCGCCCGCGTCTACGACGCCGCGTTGGCGCCGGCGCTGGTGCGCGTCAGCCAGGCGCCGGGGGTGCGCGACGAGATGGTGGCCCAGCAGCGGCGACTGGGCGGCGGCGGCGTCGTGATGGTGGGGCGCGACATCGGCACCGTGGTCTTCCCGGCGGCCGACCTGAAGCTGTTCGTCACGGCCACCGAGGCGGAGCGCCGGCGCCGTCGCGCGCGGCAGAAGGGCGAGACCGAGGCGGGGCTCTCCAAGGGCGAGATCGAGGACCGCGACGCGGCCGATACCGGCCGCAGCCTGGCGCCGTTGCGGGCCGCCAGCGACGCGCATACGATTGACACCGATGGTCGCAGCCCCGACGACGTATTCGACGAGATCCTGCGACTGATAGGCCCCCCCGGGGGCGGGGCCGCCGGAGCATGAGATGAGCGCAGCGCCAGTCCCCAGGTTGAGCGACTCGCGGGTGCCGCGCGCGCGGCTGCGGCCCGGGCCGATGTACTGGTTCCTGCGCTGGGGCCTGCGCGTCGTCATCGCCCTGGTCCTGCCGATGCACCTCCACGTCGAGGGTCGTGAGAACGTGCCCCGCGAGGGCGGCCTGCTGGTGATCAGCAACCACATCGCCACCGCCGACCCGCCGCTGCTGGGGGCGCTCTTTCCCCGGCCCCTGCATTTCATGGCCAAGCGGGAGTGGTTCCAGAACCGGCTGATCGGCTGGCTGGCGCACGAGTTCCTGTGCTTCCCGGTCAACCGCCACACCGCCGACCGGGGTGCCCTCCGGACCACGCTGGACCTGCTGGCGAAGGGCCGCGCGGTCGGCCTATACCCGGAGGGGACGCGGGCGATCGACGCCCGCATGCACCCCGCCGAGGCCGGGGCCGGGTTCCTCGCGCGCCAGGCCGGGGTGGCGGTGCTGCCAGTGGCGACCTGGGGCGGTGAGAACATCCTTCCCAAGGGCAGCAAGTTTCCCCGCATCGCCCAGGCCCACGCTCACCTCGCCTTCGGCCCCCCCTTCCACCTGCCCGAGGGGAAGATGAGCAACCAGGAGGCGGCCGACTACATGATGTCGAAGGTGGCCGAGCTGCTGCCCACCGAGTACCGCGGCGAGTACCAGGCCCGCGTCCCCGTCGGTGCCCGCCGTGCCGGCTAAGACCTTCGTCCTCGACACCAACGTCCTCCTCCACGACCCGGAGGCCCTCGGCGCCTTCGAGGAGAACGACGTGGTGATCCCGCTGGTGGTGATCGAGGAGATCGACTCGCAGAAGAAGCGCCAGGACGAGGTCGGTCGCAGCGCCCGGCGGGTGGCCCACCTCCTCGACGACCTGCGCCAGCACGGCAAGCTCTCCGAGGGCGTGCCGCTGGTGTCGGGCGGCCGGCTGCGGGTGGAGATCCAGGCCCTGCGCAGCGACCTGCCGGCCGAGCTGGACATCAGCAAGCCCGACAACCAGGTGCTGGCGATCGCCGCCCAGATCACGCGTGCCCACCCCGACCAGCGCGTGGTGCTGGTGAGCAAGGACATCAACGTCAGGGTCAAGGCCGAGGCGCTGGACCTGGCCGCGGAGGACTACGAGCGCGACAAGGTGGTGCGCAACACCAACGAGCTGTACGGCGGGATGCGCGTGGTCGACGTGGACGCCGACGTGATGGAGGCCTTCGGCCGCGACGGCTCGATGGCCCCACCCGAGGATGGCATCCGGCCGAACGAGTTTGTCCATTTCCAGGTCCCCGGGCAGCACAGCCTCAGTGCCCTGGGTCGCTTCGACCTCGGGCTCGGCGCGATCGTCCCGCTGGCGCCGCCGGCCCGCGACACGTGGGGCATCCAGGCCAAGAACCTCGGCCAGCGCTTCGCCCTCGACGCGCTGATGAACGACAGCATCAGCCTGGTCACCCTGACCGGGCGAGCGGGCACCGGCAAGACCCTGCTGGCATTGGCAGCGGGGCTGCACAAGGTCATGGATGAGCACGTCTTCCGGCGGCTGCTGGTCACCCGCCCGGTCATCCCGATGGGCAAGGACGTCGGCTACCTGCCCGGCGACAAGGACGAGAAGCTGCGCCCCTGGATGCAGCCCATCTTCGACAACCTCGAGTTCCTGATGAGCACGATGTACAAGGACGAGATGGTCGGTGACATGGTCACCCGGCTGCAGGACAAGGGCCTCTTCGAGGTCGAGGCGCTGACGTACATCCGCGGCCGCAGCATCCCCCAGCAGCTGATCATCGTGGACGAGGCCCAGAACCTCACGCCGCACGAGGTGAAGACCATCATCAGCCGGGCGGGGGAGGGCACCAAGATGGTCCTCACCGGCGACCCCTACCAGATCGACCACCCCTACCTCGACTTCTCGTCGAACGGCCTCTGCTACACGGTCGAGAAGTTCAAGGACAACCCCCTGGCCGCGCACGTCACGCTGACCAAGGGTCAGCGCTCCGAGCTGGCGGAGCTGGCGGCGGTCCTGCTGTGACCCCGCGCGCGGCCGCGCCCCGGCGTCCCCGGGGCCGGCTGGGCGAGCACGGGGGCGACGGCGACGGGCCGCCGCTGGGCGGTGACTTCCCCGAGATCGTCTGCCTCGACCTCGAGGCGACGGGGCTCAGCTCCAGCGTCGAGCACGTCATCGAGATCGGGGCGGTGCGCTTCCGCGGCGCGGAGGTGATCGGCCGCTACCACACCCTGGTCAACCCAGGGG
>JAXDLV010000158.1:0-9658 GCA_034666445.1 Chloroflexota bacterium
GTCGATCGACGTATCTTGTGAGCGGCACCTGAGACCGCTGATTGGAGATCGAGATGAAGTACATGCTCCTGTTCTGCAACGAGACCGCGGAGCGCGACGAGTGGCAGGGACGCACGGACGCCCAGAAGGAAGGGGCCTACGAGGCCATTGGGCAGTGGTTCGGCGCCAACGCCGACAAGCTGGTCCTCACCGAGGAGCTGAAGGGCCCCGAGACCGCCAAGACCGTCCGCATCAACGCGGCCGGCGAGGCGACCGTCACGGACGGGCCGTACATGGAGGCCAAGGAGGTGATCGGGGGCTTCGCTGTGTTTGATGTCGCCGACGAGGCCGCCGCGCTGGAGATGGCCCGGACCTGGCCCGCAGGCGGGACCGTCGAGGTCCGGCCGGTGGTGCCGCGATAGGGGAAGAGGGCGCGACCCGCGCCGGGACCGCCGCCGAGGCGACCCTGGCGCGGGTCTACCGCGAGGAGGCCGGCCGGCTGACCGCCGCGCTGGTCCGGGTGCTGGGCAACTTCGACATCGCCGAGGAGGCGGTCCACGACGCGATGGTGTCGGCGCTGGAGCGCTGGCCGATCGACGGCGTCCCGGCAAGCCCGGGCGCGTGGCTGCAGACCGTCGCCCGTCGCCGCGCGATCGACCGCCTCCGCCGCGACACCAACTACGAATCCAAGCTCGCGCTGCGGCAGACCCCGCTGGGCGGCGCGCCGTCGGAGATCGACGACCGGCTGCGGCTGGTCTTCACGTGCTGCCACCCCGCCCTGCCCCGCGACGCGCAGGTGGCCCTGACCCTGCGCACCATCGCCGGCCTGACCACGCCGCAGATCGCGCGTGCATTCCTGACCAGCGAAGCCACCATCGCCCAGCGCATCGTGCGGGCCAAGCGGCGGATCGTCGACGAGGCCATCCCCTACCGCGTGCCCGACGCCGACGAGATGCCGGCGCGGCTGTCGGAGGTGCTGGCGGTGCTCTACCTGATGTTCAACGAGGGCTACCTCTCCAGCTCCGGCGCGGAGTCGCACCGCCACGAGCTGACCGAGGACGCCGCCTGGCTGGCGGCGCTGATGGTGCGCCTGATGCCCGGCGAGCCGGAGTGCTGGGGCCTGCTGGCGCTGATGCGCCTCCACCTCGCCCGCGCCGACGCCCGCTTCGATGCGGGCGGCAGCCTGGTGCGCCTGCAGGACCAGGACCGCGCGCGCTGGGACCGGCGCCGGATCGCCGAGGCCGTCGGGATGCTGGAGCGCGCCGGTGCGCTGCGCCGCCCCGGGCCGTACCAGCTGCAAGCTGCAATCGCTGCCTGCCACGCCGAGGCGGCCACCTGGGAGGCGACCGACTGGCCCCAGGTGCTTGCCCTCTACGACGCGCTGCTGGCGATGGCGCCATCGCCGGTCGCGAGCCTCAGCCGGGCCATCGCGGTGCTCTACGTGCGTGGTCCGGGGGCCGCCTTCCGAGAGCTGGAGGCGCTGGCGGAAGAGCTCGATGGCTACCACCTCTTCCACGCCACCCGCGGTGAGCTGCTGGCGATCCTCGATCGCCCCGATGACGCCGCAGCGGCCCGCCGCCGCGCCCTCGAGCTGACCGATAACCCCGCGGAGCGTGAGCTTTTGGAGGGCCACCTGGCGTAGGGACCGCCGCGCTAGGCTCGGCGCGCTGTGACCCTGAACAACCGAGACTTCGCCGAGCTCCTCGCACTCCGGTCGGAGGAATCAAAGGATCAGCTGCAGCGGGCGCTGCGGCGCGCTTCGCGACGGGCGTTCTGGTGGCCAGACGAGGTCGTCGACATGGTCGCCGAGGGCCGCCACCTCAGCCAGGAGCTGGCGGGAGTTGGACCGACCATCGGCCGGATCCTCCACGAGTGGGTGGACGAGCCGCCGCCCACGCCTGTCCCGCCGCCGCTGCGACACGACTTCATAACCATGGCGGAGGCCCACCAGGAGCTGGCCGCCGCGCCGCAGTACGAAGGGGTGCGGGGCGATCTCCAGATGCACAGCCTGTGGAGTGACGGCGGGGTCAGCATCCTCGAGATGGCCGAGGCCGCGGCGGAGATGGGCCACGAGTACATCGCCATCACCGACCACTCGAAGGGGCTCAAGATCGCCGGCGGCATCGACGAGGAGGCCCTGCTGCGCCAGGAGGACGAGATCGTGGCCGTGAACGAGCGCCTGGCCAAGCAGGGCACCGGTCTCCGCGTGCTGCGGTCGATGGAGATGAACATCAGCCCCGACGGCAGCGGCGACATGGAGCCCGAGGCGCTCGCGCGGTTGGACCTGGTGCTGGGCAGCTTTCACTCCCAGCTGCGGAGGAAGGAGGACCAGACCGATCGCTACCTGGCCGCGCTGGGCAACCCCCAGGTCGACGTGCTGGGCCATCCCCGGGGCCGCATCTACAACTTCCGGATGGGCCTGTGGGCCGACTGGGCCCGGGTGTTCGACGAAGCCGCGCGCCTGGGAAAGGCCGTGGAGATCGACTGCTACCCCGACCGCCAAGACCTGAACGTCGAGCTGCTCCACCCCGCGGCGGCCAGCGGGGTGACGATCTCGATCGGCACCGACAGCCACTCGCCATGGGAGCTGGCCTGCCTCCCTCTCGGCCTTGCCGCCGCTGCCCGGGCGGGGATCCCACCCGAGCGCATCCTCAACTTCAAGCCGATGGATGAGCTGCTGGCCTGGGTCCGGGACCGCAGGGCCATGACTTCGTAACGTTTCGCCAACGTTGGGATTGGATACTCTGAGAGCAGGAGGGCTCCCCTGATGTACGACCCCAACAACCCCCAGAACCAGATCAGCCTGGAGCACGGCCTCGGCGGCCGCGTCCTCACCCGGCAGACCACGCTGCTCGACCGTGTGCTCGGCTGGCTGGCGCTCTCGCTGCTGGTCACCGCCGGCGGCGTCTACACGTACCTGACCACCGGCATCAGCATCCCGTGGTTCCTGACGCTGATCCTGATGATCGGCCTGATCTTCGCCGTGCAATGGGCCGTCCGCTCGCGCAACCCCCTCCTGGCGACGCCGCTCTTCATCCTGTTCGCGATGGTCGAGGGCCTGTTCCTCGGCCCGGTGATCGAGATCTACCTGCGCATCGCCCCCGACGCCGTCGGCAACGCCATCATCGGCACCGCCGGCGTGTTCGTCCTGGCGGCGGGCGTGGTCTGGGTCACCAACCGCAGCTTCGCCGCGTGGGGCAAGTGGCTGCTGATCGCCCTGGTCGTGGGCATCGTCCTGATCATCGCCAGCTTCTTCCTGCCGATCCCGCTGATCATGCTGGACGCCTTCCTGGGCATCGTGTTCGTGGGCCTCACGATCTTCGACTTCTGGCGGGTCAAGGCGGCCCGTCCCGGCGACGACAACGCGCTGCTGATCGCGATGTCGCTCTACCTGGACTTCATCAATATCTTCCTGATCCTGCTCCGAATCTTCGGCGGAAGCCGCCGGTAAGCAGCGCGGCCCCGGCGAGGACCGCCAGCAGGCCCAGGATGCCGGTGTCAACGGCCGTGTTGGGCAGTTGCGAGGGCCCGGGTACGCCGGGATCAGAAAACACGACGGTGGCCGACGTCGGCTGCACGTTGTACGCGGGCAGCGAGTCGGAGATCATCGGCTGCTCCAGGAGCGATGAGAGGTTCGGGGGCGTCGGCGCCGTTGGTAGCAGCCGGCTGAAGGCGTACGAGGTGACGCTGTACAGCGTGTCGTTGGCGGTGGGATTGCCGACGGCGCTCACCGGCACGTCGAGGCTGATCAGGCCGAATGGGCCCTCCGTGACCGTGCCGGTGGCGGGGCCGCTGGCGGGGTAGTAGGCGAACGAGGGCTCGGTGCCCTGGGTGACGATCACGCCTGAGGCCTCGCCGCTGAAGTAGCGCCAGGTGCCGCCGATGTCCTCCGCGGCGACGTGGTACAGCTTGCCGTTGAAGAAGAAGCGCGTCAGGAAGGTCGCCACGGGCGTGGCCGGCGGGCTGGTGGCGGCGCCGGCATCGAGGTCTTTCACCACCACCTCGACGTGCAGCTGGTCACCGCGGACCTCGGTCTTGCTGCGGAGCAGGTTCAGCGCGTCCACGTCCGGCCCGGGCGCACCGACAAGCGGGTCGAACGGGATGGGGTTGTGGTGCTCGCCCACGGTCACCGAGTTGAGCGGCGGCACGATCGTCGGCACCGTGCCGACGTCCTTGTACAGGCTCGGGTCGCTGGCCTGGCGCACGAACGTGGGGACCGACGGGTTCGGCACCGGGCCGAGAGGGAAGTTCGTGCCCAGCTGGTTGTTGCCGTCGTCGTAGGCGATGATGGCCCGGCCCTCGTTGTCCAGCTGGATGCGGAAGAAGTCACCCAGCTCGCGGTCGCCATTGGTACCCGGCTCGGCGTAGCAGAACGTGCCGTCGAGGCAGATGAACGCTGTGTGCATCGGCCTGTCGGTGAACTTGGACATGGTCCACGTCGGCGACGGGTCCAGCGCGTTGAGGCTCTGCATCATGTAGCCGTACCAGGGGCCGTTATTGGTCGACGGTGGCAGCGCCTGCTCCGAACCGTAGAACGCCAGGTCGACGCGGCCATCATCACCGGCCGTGAGCCACGGCATGATCGCGCTCTGCACCGGGGCGCCGTTGACCTTGACCGGCTCGGACCACGTCAGCCCCTGGTCCTTCGACACCGCGAAGTTGACCTGGTAGTCGCTGGCCGGGTCGTACGTGCCGCCGCTGTCGACCCAGGCGAAGTACAGGTTGCCGGCGCGATCGACAGCAACGGTGGGGAACAGCACCACGTCGCGGCCGGCGGTGCCGACGTGGACGATGCGCTCCTGCACCGTGGGGTTGGAATCAGGGTTGACGACCGCGATGGCGGGGTCGCTGATGCCGTTGGTGTCGGTGATGTACTGCGGGATGTAGGTGTTGCCCTTCTCCGGGCCCGGGCCGAAGTTGTCGGTTACGGGGCCGCCGATCACCTCGGTGTCGTTGAAGCACGCGTCGTCGAGGGTGAGCTGGTCGGTGCAGAGGCTGGTGAAGTTGATCTGGGCCGAGCCCGCGGTCCCCGGCGCTGTGGCCAGCGGCGCCCACTTGATGAACTCGCCGTACGTGTGGCCGTCGATGACGTTGGTGCCCACGTCGGTGGAGCCCGTCAGGCCGTCGCGGTACATGTACCACATGCGGTTGTGCACGGTGTCCTCCGACAGCCACTGCCGGTCGGCGAAGACGTTGAAGCCGTGCTGGAGGTTGGCCAGGCAGTCGCTGGTGAAGTCCGTGCCCTTGTTGTTGCTGACGTGGGCGGGGACCTCCGGCGCGTCGCCGAGGTCGATCATGTAGATGTCGTTGACCGGCGACGTCGCGAGGTCACTGTCACCGCCGCCGGTGCAGCCGGCCACCTCGCCCACCTTGCCGTAGAACCCCAGCGTATTGAAGGTGAGGCCGTTGTCGTCGCTGCGGTTGATGTTCGACAGCGTGCTGCGGAAGCCGAGGATGCCGCTCTCGTAGATGGTGCCATCGGGACTCATCACCAGGTTGGGCTCGCTGCCAAGGCGCAGCGGGTCGGCGATGGTCTCGCGGCCGAACGTCACCGCCCCGGCCGAGTAGGTGGGCTGCTCCGCGCTGGCCCCCAGCGAGACGAAGACCGCGAGCACGCAGCCCGCAGCAAGGGTGGCAGCCAGTCGCCCGCGCATGACTCCTACTCTAGACAGTGCGCGCGACGGGGACCAGTTGGGTGGCGCGGTCACCGTACGGGCGGCCCAGCAGGTCGCCGTAGACGCTGATGTCGTTGAAGCCCGCGTCGCGCAGCAGCGACGCCATCTCGACGGCGGAGTAGATGCGGATGTTCAGCACCGCCTCCGAGCGGGAGCCGTCATCGCGGATGATGGTCCACTTCAGCTCGACACGCTCGTAGGCGCCGACGATGTTGTTCTCCACCAGCACCACCTCGTTGCCGTTGCCGGTGTTGTACCAGGAGCGCGGGGTGACCTGGCGGGCGACTGTCTCCTTGCCCATCGTCTCGATGACCAGAGCCCCGGAGGGCTTCAGGGACGTGTGGATGTTGCCCAGCACCTGGCGGTCGTCGGCAAGCGTCTCGAAGTAGCCGAACGAGCTGTAGAGGTTGATGGCGACGTCAAACTCGCCGGGCCGCACGAACTCGCGCGCGTCGGAGTGGACCAGCTCCAGCTCCACCTCGTGCTCCTCGGCGGTGCGCCTCGCCTGCTCGAGGTAGCGGGGATCGAGGTCGACCCCGGTCACCTTGTAGCCCCGCTTGGCCAGCTCCACCGAGTGGCGGCCCGGCCCGCAGCACAGGTCGAGGACCCGCGCCCCGGGCTCGACCCCGGAGAGCCGAATGACACCATCTATATCCGCGGGAGCGCGCGCGACCCGGCCGGCGTTGAAGATGATCTCTTCGAAGTCGGTCCAGAGCCCCCTGTCCGAGAACCACGGGCCGCTGTCCGGCGCCACCGCGGCTGAGCTCATCAGAACTTGGCTCCGCCCTTGCCGGCGCTACCCACCATCTCCTCGGTGGTGGGGACCTCCGATGGGTCCTGGCCGACGTGGTGCATCTGCCCATCGACGCCACGATAGAAACCGTTGACGTCGACATGGGCGTTGGGCGCCGGGTGGGCGCCTTCGCCCGCGGCCGGGTAGAAGGGATGCCCGTGTCCCCGGACGTCGACGTAGAAGGCCTGGCCGGTGGAGGTGTGGTCGATGGCGCCGGCCGGGTGAGCCAGGCCGTCGGAGCCCCAGTAGGCGTATCCCCCGCCGGCCTTGAGGGCGGCGTCGGTGCCCTGGGGCACTTCGCCCTTCGCGCCCTGCTGGACCAGCTCGGCCTGCGCCGGGATCGCGCCGGGGTTGCCGCCGACGTGGTGCATGTGGCCGTCGACGCCGCGGTACATGCCCCAGTGGTCCACCTGGGAGTTGGGCAGCGGCACCGCACCCTCGCCGCTCGCCGGGTAGAACGGGTGGCTGTTGCCCTGCATGTCGACGTAGTAGGCGTGGCCGGTTGAGGTGTGCTCGATGATTCCAAACGCGTGGGCATGCCCGTCGGTGCCCCAGTAACCGCCACCCGCGGCCTTCCAGTCGCCCTCGATCGGACCGATCGGCCCGCCGACCTTGCCGCCGTAGGCGTCGAAGGTGTCGGAGTGCGCGGGAATCGCAGCGGGGTCGCCACCAACGTGGTGCACCTGCCCGTCGACGCCGCGGTACATGCCATGGACGTCCACCTGCGCATGTGGCCCCGGCTCCGCGCCCGGGCCATCGGCCGGGAAGAAAGCGTGGCCGTTGCCCTGGGCGTCGACGTAGTAGGCCTGCCCGGTGGACGTGTTCTCGATCATGCCGTAGGCGTGGGCCTGGCCGTCGGGACCCCAATAGGCTCCGCCACCCGTCTTCCAGTCACCTTCGATGTTGCCGGCGGCGGGACCGCCCGTCTTGCCATCGACTCCCAACGGCTGCGAATGGCTCGGCACCTGGCTGGTGTCACCACCGACGTGGTGCAGCTGCCCGTCGACGCCACGGTACATGCCGTGGACGTCCACCTGGGCGTTCGGGCTGGGCTCCGCGCCGGGCCCGACGCCGGGATGGAAGGGATGGCCGTTGCCCTGCGGGTCGACGTAGTAGGCCTGCCCGGTGGACGTGTGCTCGATCGAGCCGAAGGCGTGGGCGTGGCCATCGGTGCCCCAATACGCGCCACCGCCCATCTTCCAGTCGCCCTCGATGGGGCCGCCGGTGGGACCGCCCGCCTTGCCCCCGACCTCCAGTGCCTGCGAATGCGCCGGTACCTGGCTGGTGTCGCCCCCGACGTGGTGCATTTGGCCGTCGGCCCCTCGGTACATGCCGTGGAGATCCACCTGCGCGTGCGGTCCCGGCTCCGCGCCAGGTCCCGCGGCGGGATGGAACGGATGGCCATTGCCCTGCGGGTCGACGTAGTACGCCTGCCCGGTGGACGTGGTCTCGATGGTCCCGTAGGCGTGGGCCTGCCCGTCGGTGCCCCAGTAGGCTCCGCCACCCGTCTTCCAATCACCCTCGATGGGGCCACCGGCGGGGCCGCCGGTTTTCGAGTTCATGTCGAGCGGCTGCGAATGCGCCGGGACCTGGCTGCTGTCGCCACCGACATGGTGGGGGTGGCCATCGCTCCCCATGTACATGCCGTGGGCATCCACGTGGGCACCGGGCGCCGGCTCGGCGCCAGGCCCCTCGGCCGGGTAGAAGGCGTGCCCATGACCCTGGCTATCGACGTAGTAGGGCTGCCCGGTGGAGGTCTGCTGGATGCTGCCGGCGTCGTGGGGCTGACCGTCGGGGCCGTAATAGACGCCGCCGCCATGCCCGGCGCCCGGGTCGGTCGCGCCACCGGAGGCGTCGCCGCCGGTGCCCAGCCCGCCCACGTCGTGCAGCTTCTGGTCCCCGATGCCGTCGTGGATCTTCACGTCGCCGGGATCCAGCTTCTGGCCCAGCCCCTCGTGGAGCTTGCTGTCACCAAGCTTGAAATCGTCGGGGCCGAGCTTGCCATCGCCGAACTTGATGTCGTGCCCCAGCTTGCTGTCGCCCATGTCGATCTTGTGGTCGATCGGCACCGTCTTCAGGTCGGCGCCCTCGTGCAGCTTGATGTCGCCGGGATCCAGCTTCTGCCCCAGGCCTTCGTACAGCTTGTGGTCGCCGTACCCGATCGAGACCTTGCCGTAATCCCTGTCGCCGGGCTGCTCGAGCTTGTGGTCGGCCGACAGCCCGAAGTCCGGCTTGTGGACCGGGTCGATGCTCTCGCCCTTGATGTCGCCCAGTTGGACCTTGACGTCGCTGAAACCGACCTTCAGGTCGGAGCCGCTGAGGTCGATCTTGCCAGGCTCGTGAATCTTGGCCTCGCCCATCCCTAGCCCTCGGGCGGGATCATTGCCACCTCCATCATGGGCCTTGGCCTCCCCCATCCCGGACCCTCGGGCGGGATCATTGCCACCTCCGTCGTGGGCCTTGGCCTCCCCCATCCCGGACGGGGTGCCGCCGCCGCCGCCATCCTGGCCCTTGGCCTCGCCCATCCCGGACGGGGCGTCGTGAACCTTGGCGTCCTGGAACTTCAAGTCATCGAACTTGACGTTGCCAATGTGTTGCTGCCGCTCGGTCGCCCCAGCGTCGAGCTTCACGTCGTGGACCTTCAGGTCGCCCGTATCGACCTTGAGGTCGGCGCCGCCGCCATGAAGTTTGGAGTCGCCGGCGTCGAGCTTGATGTCGTGGACCTTGAGGTCGCCGATCCCCTGGTGGATCTTGGCGTCGCCCACGTCGAGCTTGTGGTCGAGCTTGATGTCGTGGGTGTCGAACTTCAGGTCGGCGCCGGCCCCGTGGATCTTGGGGTCGCCAGTGTCGATCTTGACGTCGTGGAGCTGGTTCGGCGCTATCGGGGCCGCGCCGGCCTGGCCAGCGCCGCCGCCGTGCAGCTTCGAGTCGCCGCTGTCGAACTTGATGTCGTGCAGCTGGCCAGGCGCCGCGGGCTGCGCCCCGGCCTGGCCGGCGCCGCCGCCGTGCAGCTTGGCATCGCCCGCGTCGAGCTTGTGATCGAGCTTGATGTCGTGGGTGTCGAACTTCAGGTCGGCGCCACCGCCATGGATCTTGGGATCGCCGGTGTCGATCTTGACGTCGTGGAGCTGGTTCGGCGCGATCGGGGCCGCGCCGGCCTGGCCAGCGCCGCCGCCGTGCAGCTTCGAGTCGCCGCTGTCGAACTTGATGT
>JAXDLV010000159.1:0-29796 GCA_034666445.1 Chloroflexota bacterium
GGGGGCGCTCGTCGCGGCTGCCGAAGCGGTTGCGACTGAAGTCGACGATGTCGTTGCCGCGCACCACCTTCGGCGTGATCACCACCCGGCGATCGGGACCCTCGCCCTCGCTCTCGGTGGAGACGTCGGGGTCGTCGGCCAGGGCGGTGTGAACCGCGCGCCGCTCGTAGGGCAGCATCGGCTCGAGCCCGATCCGGACCTGGTCGCGCTTGGCGCGATCGGCGGCCCGCAGCGCCACCTCCCGGACAGAGTCCTCGCGACGGGCGCGGTAGCGCTCGACGTCGACGACCACGGGCTCGGAGTCGGGGGAGGCCTGACGCAGCATGGTGTTCACCAGCAGCTGCAGCGAGCGCAGGGTGTCGCCCCGCCAACCGATCAGCAGGCCGAGGTCCTCGCCGCGGATGTCGATGATCGCGGGGCCCTCGTCGTGGCCCTCTAGACGGTGCTCGACGGTGGCGTCGATTCCCATGCGGGAGAGCAGGTCGACAAGGTAGTGCTCCGCGTCGAGGGCGTTCTCGCGCAGGACGGTGACCCGAATCTTGGCCGCGGTCGGCACCAGGCCGAGGACCGCGCGGCCGGGCTCCTCGAGGACCTCGACCTCGACCCGCTCGGGGGCAACCTTGAGCTGCTCGAGGGCGGTCTCCAGAGCCTCTTCAATCGTCTTGCCGGTCGTCTCTACAGAAGGCATCGCGTCTCCCTGTCTTATTTATCTGGCGCGTCCCGCGGGCGGGACGTCGGTCCTGGTTGCGGACCTAGCGGCGGCGTCCCTTGCGGGCCTTCTGCCGCCTGCGGACCTTGTCGGCGGCGCTCGCCTCCGCGGCGTCCGCCTGGGCCTGGGTGTTGGTGCGGGCCTGGACCTCGCCGCGGCCGGCGCCGTTGGCGCCGTTGGCGCGGGCGTCGCCCTTCTCCTTGCGGTCGCTGCGGGAGGCCTTGGCATCATCGTCGGGCTTGGGGCGGTTGCCGAGGAACGGCATGTTGCCCCAGCCATTGACGGTGTACTGCTGCCCGATCGAGAAGAGGTTGCTGACAATCCAGTACAGGACCATGCCCTGCAGCGCGTACGGCTGGAAGGCGAAGAAGGTGATCAGCAGCGGCATCATGAAGCTCATCGACTGCGTCACCTGCGCCATCTGCGCGGCCTGGGCGTCGCCGGGGGCCGCCGCCGGCGGGGTGATCATCCGCGACTGGACGAACGTGGTCAGGCCCGCCAGCACGGGGAGGATCCAGGTGATGGGGTTCTCGATCGTGGCGTGGATGGAGAGATCGAGGCCCACGAAGTAGGGGCTGACGTGGAGGTTCTCGAAGAACTGGTGGTCGATGATCGCCTGGTAGAGGCCGATCAGCACCGGGAGCTGCGCCAGCGTCGGCAGGCAGCCGGCGAGCTGCCCGAGGGGGTTGATGTCGTGCTCTTTGTAGAGCGCCATCATCTCGGTGTTGAGCTTGGCCGGGTCGCTCTTGTACTTCTTGCGCAGCTCGGCCAGCTGGGGCGCCACCTTGCGCTGCTCCGCCTGGGTCTTCTTGGTCATCCGCAGCTGCGTCTGGAACAGCGGGAAGAGGAGGGTCTTGATCAGCAGCGTCAGCGCGATGATGCCCAGCCCGTAGGCGCCGATGGCGTGGGTGACCGAGAAGCTGTCGAAGGCCTGGGCCAGGAAGCCGAGCACGATCTCGAACGGCGTGCGCAGGGCGTCGCCGACGGGCTTCAGGAAATCCAGGAAGAGGAGGTGCACTAAATCAGCGCCGCGTCAGAGAACCGGGTCGTAGCCGCCCACGGCAAACGGGTTACAGCGCAGGATGCGCCATATCGCCATGCGCCAGCCCTTGAGAAACCCATATTTGCGGATGGCCTCATATCCATAGTGCGAGCAGGTGGGGGTGTAACGACACCCTCCGCCGAGCAGACCGAGAACCGGGCTGAGTGTGGCCTGGTACAGCCGTATGAAGATGAGGGAGACCCGGGCCATCGGCGTCACAAGCTTACCAGCCTCCCGACCAGCTCCCTGAGTTCGGCTTCGAGTTCAGCGAAGCCCGCCGCAGCGGCTGCTGGGCGGGCCACCACGACGAGGTCCAGCGCCTCCGGCGCCGCGTCCAGGACGGGACGGAGGACCGCCTTCATCCGGCGCCTCAGGAGGTTGCGGACGACGGAGCCCCCGACCTTGGTGGAGACGGAGAAGCCCACCCGGGGATGGTCCAGCTGGTTGGGTGCGTAGTGCACCGCCACCAGGTGGCCGTCGTGGCGCCGGCGGGTGGCGTACACACGGCGAAAGTCCCTGGACGCGCGAAGCCGGAGACGGGGTGGCATGGGCGGTCACCTGCCTGCCCGCGAGGGGCGGAGGCCGGCTAGGTCGGGTTGGCCTTGCGGCCGCCGGGCGTCAGGCGGACGCGGCCCTTGAGCCTCCGGGACCGGATCACGCGGCGTCCACCGGGCGTGCTCATCCGGTTCAGGAAACCGTGCACGCGCCGCCGGTACCGCTTCTTGGGCTGAAAAGTTCTTTTCATAGCGCTGGAGATCCCAGCCTGGCCGGGAGCCCGGAATTATACGGCGCTCTCAGGCCTTGAGCTCGGCGCCCTCCGGGTTGCCGTTGGTGCCCGCCTCGGACGTCCCGGGACGGAGGTCGTTGAGCTTCCCGCCGACGACGGTGCCGACGTCCTGGCTCACGGCGGTAACGGTCTCCGCCGTCGAGCGGGCCGCGTCGAGGACGGTGTCCTTGCGCTCGCGCCACACGCCGTTGAGCATCTGGCGGCGCTCGCCGCCGTGCTCCGGGTCGAGGAAGAACATCACCAGCGCCCCGAGAATGGCTCCGAACAGGATCTTTCTCATCTCGTCTCCTTACCTTGCCGAGGGTTCAAGGCTGCCAATCCTAGTCCTCGCGCACCGCCGTCGTGGCGCATTTGCCGCGAACAGATTTTCCCCCTTGTGAGGCCCATGACCGGTTGCTATCATCGCCGCTCCCCAGGGGCAGCCACGGAGACCGGGATGAACAGTTTCTCCACAGCCTGAGGAGTGATCCACTCGGAGATTTCCACAGCTGTGGACAGACTGTGAATAACGGAACACCAATTTCGGGGGCACCCAGTGCAGGAAGGAAGCGCGGAAAACATCTGGCAGGCGGCCCAGGAGGAGTGGAAGTTCCAGATCGCCAAGCCGAGCTATGAGGCCTGGCTGAAGAACACCAACCTGATCTCCCTGGACGGCTCGACCTTCCACGTCGGCGTCCCCACCAAGCTCGCCAAGGACTGGCTCGAGGACCGCTACTCGGCGATCATCAAGGAGACCCTCTCGGCGATCATGGCCGGCGACGTGGAGGTCACCTTCGAGGTGACCAACCAGCCCCGCCACATCGAGGAGGAGATCGGCGAGCTCATCGACGAGGGCGCCGCCGGGGTGCTCGACGAGCCCGACTACGATCCCGCGTCGAGCCAGCTCAACCCCAAGTTCGTCTTCGACACATTTGTCGTCGGCCACAACTCGCGCTTCGCCCATGCCGCGGCCCGGGCCGTGGCCGACTCCCCCGGCGACGCCTACAACCCACTGTTCCTGTACGGCGGCGTGGGTCTTGGCAAGACCCACCTGATGCACGCCATCGGCCACGCCGTCCTGAAGAAGAGCCGCAAGCGCAAGGTGGCCTACGTCACCAGCGAGCGCTTCATGAACGAGATGATCGAGTCGATCCGGCGCAACCAGATGAACGAGTTTCGCAAGCGCTACCGCAACTGCGACGTGCTGCTGATCGACGACATCCAGTTCCTCGCCGGCAAGGATCGCACCCAGGAGGAGTTCTTCCACACCTTCAACGCGCTGCACGAGCTGAACCGCCACATCGTCATCAGCTCGGACCGCCCGCCGAAGGACATCCCCACCCTGGAGGAGCGGCTTCGTTCGCGATTCGAGGGCGGCCTCATCGCCGACATCGAGCCCCCCGACTTCGAGACCCGCGTGGCGATCCTGAAGTCGAAGTCCGGGCCCCACAACCGCCTCATCCCGGAGGACGTCCTCTCCTTCATCGCCCACAAGATCCAGCGCAACATCCGCGAGCTGGAGGGCGCCCTGATCCGGCTGATGGCCTACGCGTCGGTGACCCACCAGCCCATGACCACCGAGATCGCCGCTCGGGTCCTGGAGGACATCATTCCGTCGGCGGAGACGCGCACGCTGACGCTCGACGCGATCAAGAAGGTGGTCGCCACCTTCTACGGGATCTCCCTGGAGGAGATGGTCGGCAAGCGCCGAGACCGCCACATCGTCTTCCCCCGCCAGGTGGCGATGTTCATCATCCGCGAGGAGACCGCCACCAGTCTGCCGGCCATCGGCCAGGCGTTCGGCGGCCGCGACCACACCACCGTGCTGCACTCCTACGAGAAGATCACGCAGGACTGCCAGGACGACCCCCGCGTCTCCAACGAGATCAACAAGATCCGCGAGCTGCTCTACCAGTGAACCCACAGGCGCCTGTGGGAAACGCCGGCAAGCCTGTGGCAACCGGGGAGGGAATCGTCAGTGGGGGACAAGCTCCCTGGACCACCCCCGGATGTGCACAGCTCCGAACCTATAATTTTCGAGGGTTGGAATACGGCGGGACGGGTTATCAGGGCTTTCCACCGCTCTTCTCCTACTACTCACTAAAAGAACAGCAAGGTCCTAGTTAACCGGGGTGTTGAAATGAAGCTCACGTGCTCGCCTGACGCCCTCGGGCATGCGCTCCAGGTGGTCTCCCGCGCGGTGAGCCCGCGCACGACGCTGCCGATCCTCAACAACGTCCTCCTCGAGACATCGCCCGAGGGGCTCCGGCTGACGGCAACCAACCTGGAGATCGGGATCGTCGACCACGTCGACGCCGAGGTCCAGGCCGAGGGGGCGGTCACGCTGCCGGCCAAGCTGCTCACGGAGTTCGTCGCCCAGCTGCACGACTCCCAGATGGAGCTCGAGCTGGACGCCAAGACGCAGACCCTCAGCGTGCGCTGCGGGGCCTACAAGGACGTGAAGATCAAGGGCATCGAGGCCGGCGAGTTCCCGGCGCTGCCGGCCCGCGAGGACGGGGTCAAGGTCATCCTCGACCAGGCCGAGCTGATCCCCGCCATCGACCAGACGGTGGTGGCGGCGTCCAACGACGACGGCCGGCCGGTGCTCACCGGGGTGCTGACCCACGTCGACGGCAAGAACATCACCCTGGCGGCCACCGACGGCCACCGCCTCGCCGTGCGCACCCTGACGGCGCAGTCCGCGGACGGCGGATCGGGCGGCGAGGATGGCGCCGGTGAGTCCGTGATCATCCCGGCGCGGGCGCTGGGGGAGCTGGGTCGGATCCTCAAGGGCGAGGGCACCGTGGAGATGGCCCTGGGCCGGAGCGGTAACCACGTGTTTTTCAAGCTGCCCCGGATCGAGCTGATGTCGCGGCTGATCGAGGGGACCTACCCGAACTACTCGCAGGTGATCCCGGAGCAGTCCAACACCACCATCACGGTGTCGACGAAGGAGCTGCACGAGCGCACCCGGGGCGTCAGCATCTTCGCCCGCGACAGCGCCAATGTCGTCCGCATCAAGACCGAGGCCGGTGAGATCTCCATCTCCGCCAACACCAGCGAGGTCGGCTCCAGCGAGGCCTCCGTGGGCGCCGAGATCGAGGGCGCCGACATCCAGATCGCCTTCAACTCGCGCTACCTGCTCGACGTGCTCTCCCTGGTCAGCACCGACAAGGTGGCGATGGGCTTCAACGGCCCGCTCAGCCCGGGCGTGGTCAAGCCCGCGGGCAAGGATGACTACACCTACGTGATCATGCCCGTCCGCGTGGCCATGTGACGAGCGGGCGCCTTCGACGTTAGCCCGACCCGCGGCGCCACGGTGAGCGCTTGATCACCCGGGTTTCGCTCTACGCGTTCAGGAACTACACCAAGGCCGAGGTGCCGCTGCGCCCGGGCATAAATCTCTTCCTCGGGGCCAACGCGCAGGGCAAGACCAACCTGGTGGAGGCCGTGTACCTGGCGGCGACGGGGCGGTCGCCGCGGGCGTCCGTGCTGGCCGAGATGGTGATGTGGGAGCACAACGCGGCGCGGGTGCGGCTGGACCTGGACGAGGACGGCGATGCACACGTCCTGGAGGTGCGCCTCGAGCGCGACGACGGCCCGCGGACCAAGCGTCGGCTGGCCCTTGACGACCGCCCGATCAGCGCGGCGGCGCTGGCCGGGCGCGTCAAGACCGTGATCTTCCACCCCGAGGAGATGACGCTGATCCGCGGCTCCGGCGAGGGCCGGCGCCGCCTGCTAAACGGCCTGATGGCGCAGTCCGAGGTGGGGTATGCGGCCACGCTCAGCCGCTACCAACGCGTCCTCGAGCAGCGCAACCAGCTGCTCAAGCGGATCGCGCAGGAGCTGGAGCCGGTCAGCGCGCTGGACTGGTGGACCGAGGAGCTGGGCCGCCTCGGCGGGGAGCTGGTGACCGCGCGTCGCACGATGCTGGACCACCTCGGACCGCTCGTCGCCCAGCGCTACGCGCGCATCGCCGACGCCGCTGGCGCGGCCGGCGAGGAGCTTGGACTCCGCTACGCCCCGAGCGTCGACGACCCCCAGGACCCCGCGTCGGCCATCGTGGCGGAGCTGGCGCGACGCCGTGGCGAGGAGCTGGCCCGCGGCCAGACCGCCGCGGGCCCCCATCGTGACGACCTGGCCTTCACCATCGGCGGGGTGCCCGCCGCGCAGCACGCCTCGCAGGGGCAGCAGCGCACCGCCATCCTCGCCTTCAAGCTGGCCGAGGTCGACGTGCTGTCGTCCGGCGGCACCCCGCCGGTGCTCCTGCTCGACGACGTGATGTCGGAGCTGGACGCGCCCCGGCGCACGCTTCTGCTGGAGCTGGTGGAGACGGTGCCGCAGGCGCTGATCACCTCCGCCGAGCAGAGCTACTTCCCCACGGGTTTCGCGGAGCGGGTCGAGGCGCGGCGGGTGATGGCCGGCACGCTGGTGGCCGCGTGAGCGGCGACGGCGACGACCGGGCCCGGCTTGAGTTCAAACCGCTGCGCCGCTCGCGGCGGCGGGATGACCCCGGCCCGGAGCGGCTTTCGGACCTGATGGTGCCCACCCTGTCGCGGCTTGGGCTGCGCACCCGGGCGCGCCACCTCCAGGTCATCGGCGCGTGGTCCGAGGTGGTTGGCGAGGCCGTCGCCGAGCAGACCGCGGTGGTCGCTTTCAGCCGTGGCCGCGTGACGGTCGAGACCCAGAGCCCGGCGATGGGTCACCAGCTTCACCTGCAGCGCCAGGAGATCCTCGAAGGCCTGAACCGCGTCCTCGAGGAGACGGTGGTGACCGACCTGCGCTTTCGGCTGGCTCCTGGCGCGGGCGCACCGCGCCGATGAGCGAGGCCACCGCCGCGGGGCCTGGCACAGCGCTCAACCCCGCCCAGGCGGAGGCCTGCGACCACCTCGACGGCCAGCTGCTGGTGCTCGCCGGGCCGGGCACCGGGAAGACCCGGGTGATCACCTATCGCTATATGAACCTGCTGGCCCGCGCTGGCGTGTCGACCGAGAACATCCTCGTCCTGACCTTCACCGAGAAGGCCGCCGGCGAGATGCACGACCGGATCGCCGCGCTGTGCGAGACCGGCTTCAGCGAGCTGCAGGTGAGCACCTTCCACGCCTTCGCGTATCGCTTCCTCCGCGAGGAGGGCCACCGGCTGCCCATCCCAAGGCCCTTCCGCATCGCCCAGGAGGTGGAGAAGTGGCAGACGATGTGCGCGGTGCTGGAGCGCCTCCGGCCGGAGGGCCTGTACCGGCTGCCCCGTCCGCTGGACGTCGCGCCCGACCTGCTCAAGCTGATCGAGCGCGCCAAGCAGGAGATGGCGGGACCGGTCGACTACCGACGCATCGCCGCCGACATGGCCCACCAGCACCACCTCGGTGCCGAGCTGCAGGTGGAGGTGGCGAAGGTCTACGAGGCGCACCAGGATGCGCTGCTGGCAGCCGGCCTGCTCGATTACGACGACACCATCTACTGGGCCGTCCGCCTGCTGGAGGACGACCCCGATGCCCTTGCCCGCTGGCGCGCCCGCATCACCCACGTCATGGTGGACGAGTTCCAGGACACCAACTTCTCGCAGCTGCGGCTGGTGGAGCTGCTGGCGGGGGAGAACGGCAACGTGGCCGTGGTCGGTGACGACGACCAGTCGATCTACAAGTTCCGGGGCGCGTCGGTGGCCAACCTGCGCCGCTTCCGCGACACCTACCCGGGGCTCGCCATCGTGCGCCTCGAGGAGAACTACAGGAGCACGCGCCAGGTGCTGGCGCCCGCCTTCCGACTGGTGGGCCACAACACCGAGCGCGTCAAGAAGGCGGTGTTCTCCGACCGCGACGGCCCCGCCGCGCGGCTCTACCTGGCGCCCGACCGCGACCACGAGGTGGCGTGGACGGTGGAGCGCATCGAGGAGCTGCTTGGCGCCCGGGAGCCGGTGGTCGCGGGCGAGATCGCGGTGCTGGTCCGCACCAACGCGCAGCTGCGGCCGTTCGCCCGGGCGCTGCAGCGGGCGGGCATCCCCTACCAGCTGCTGGGCGGACGAGGGTTCCTGGACCAGCTGGAGATCAAGGACCTCCGCGCCCTGCTGCAGCTGGTGGTGGATCCCAGCGACACGAACGCCGGCGCCCGCGTGCTGGCCATGCCGGGCTGCGGCCTCAGCGGCTCGCAGATCCTGCGGCTGACGGCGGCCGCGCGCCGCGAAGAGGTCACCCTGGAGCAGGCCTTCGCCGCCGCCCGCGCCGCGGAGACCGCGGACGCGGCGGAGGCCGGCGCGGAGGAGACCAACCCGTTGGTGGGCATCACCCCGGACCCCGGCGCCTGGGACCGAGCGACGCGGCTGCTGGCACTGGTCGACGACCTGCGCACCGCCAGCCTGCGGGCGCCCGCGGACGAGGTGGTGTTCACCGCGCTCGAGCGCACCCGGTACGTCGACCTGCTCGACTACCCCCACGAGATCCAGCGCATCCAGGCCGGCGCCAACATCCAGAAGTTCACCGAGGTGTGCGCCGCCTTCTGCGAGAACGCCGGCGGCGACGCCACGCTGGGCGCGTTCGTCGAGTACCTCGCGGCGGTGGAGGCGTCGCACAGCGAGGAGGCGATTGCCCCACTGGACGTGGGCGCCGACGCGATCCACCTGATGACAGTGCACCGCTCCAAGGGCCTGGAGTTCACCGCCGTCTTCCTGCCCGGGCTGGTCGAGGAGCGCTTCCCCTCGCGCAATCGTGGCGAGGCCCTGCCGCTGCCCCAGGAGCTGATCGCGGAGGAGGTGGGAAACCGGGACCCGAGCGTGGCCGAGGAGCGGCGCCTGGCGTTTGTCGCCCTCACCCGCGCGCGCCGGCACCTGTTCCTCTCGGCCGCGGAGCGGTACGAGGGTGGCAAGCGCTGGAAGCCGTCCCGTTTCCTCGCCGAGATGGGCTTCCTGCCCGCGCCCGACGGCACCGTGGTGGAGGCGCTCGCGGCCGAGACCGCGCCCGAGGTCGAGGCGCCGCCGCCCACGCCTGCCGCCCAGGCCGCCCTGCCGATGGGCCACCCCGACGTTCCGGAGCTCAGCGTCAGCTACAGCCAGCTCGACCTCTACCAGCAGTGTCCCCGGGCCTACCAGTACCGCTACGTCTATCGCCTTCCGACCCGGCCGAGCCCCGAGCAGGAGTTCGGCGTCGCGGTCCACGCGGCGCTCAAGGAGATCCTGGAAGAGGCCGGCGCGGGCCAGCCCCCGGAGGCCGAGGCGGTGGCCGTCTTCGGCCGCATCTTCGGCGGCCAGCGCTTCAGCGACCCGGTCAACGCTGACCTCTGGCTGGAGCGCGGCCGCGAGTTCATCCGCGCCCTGCACCGCCGCGGCCGCCTGGACGGCCGGGCCCTCCACATGGAGCCCGAGAAGGCGTTCACCCTTCACCTCCCCGGCTTCCGGGTGCAGGGCCGCTTCGACCGCGTCGACCGTAACCAGAAGGGCTTCCGCGTGGTCGACTACAAGACCGGCGAGGTCAAGGAGGACTGGCAGCTGGAGCGCGACCTGCAGCTGGGGATCTACGCGATCGCCGCGGAGAAGGTCTTCGGCCTGAAGCCCGTGACGATGGCGATCTGCTACCTCGACGACGCCACCGAGATCGAGGTGCTGAAGACCACCTCCCAGCTGGAGGCGGACCGCGACCTGGCCGGCGACCTGGCGATGGGCATCGTCGCCGGGGACTTCACGCCCGCGCCGGCGCCATGGAAGTGCGCCCACTGCGACTTCCGTCTGGTATGCGACGCGGCCCTGTGACGTCCTTGCGGCACCGGGGCCGGCTGCACTAACCTGAGCCCACCCGGCACCGCTGGCCGGGAAGGAAGGAGGTAGCGATGAGACTTGGCAGTCGCCTGATGGCCGCCGCGATGGCGCTGTTCTCGATGGGGGCGATCTCGATCCCCACCGCCGCCCCGGCTGCCGCGCAGAGCGCGTGCGTTGCGGGCGAGGCCAAGGTGGTCAACGTCGACGGTCCGAGCCCCGCCGGGCATGACTGGCAGTTCACCGACTTCTTCCCGCGCAGCTCGACCACCGTGCACGGGCACGACTGCCTCCACTTCCACTTCGACACCGGCTCACCTGACGGCTTCCACACCGCCACGATGCTGCGCACCAGCGAGACCCCGGACGAGGCCTGGTTCACCGACTACCCGACGATTGTCCCCGACAGCGACACCGGCGATGCACCGGGACAGCTGCAGTTCAACCCGGCGGTGAGCAATGGCACGTTCCCGCCGGCCGGCAGCGGTGGCCCCGGCGCCTGCGGCGATGTCACCACTCCCTGCACCTTCGACAACTCCGCCGACATCAACAGCGGCGCATTCTCCAACGCCCCGGGCTTCGAGTTCTACGTCGAGCTCAACCTGCCGGACCCCGAGACCACGCAGACCCTCTACTTCGTCTGCCTCATCCACCCCGGCATGGCCGGCTCGGTCACCCAGGTGGGGGCCAACACCACCACCACGAGCCTCAGTGACAACGCCGCATCGGCGGCCGCCCAGCTGGCCACCGACACCAGTGAGCTGAGCGCGGCGGAGACGGCCGCCAACAGCTCGGCAACCACGCCCAACGGCGACGGCACCAGCACGGTGACGGTGAAGTCGGGCACCAGCGCCGCCCATGGCGACGTCCTGGAGTTTCTCCCTGGCACCCCCGACGTGGCCAACAACAAGTGGGTCAGCAGCGTCAGCGTGCAGGCGGGCGACAAGGTCCGCTATGACAACAGCACAACGCCCGAGATCCACACCGCCAGCTTCCCGGCAGGGCCCGCAGGCGACGCCACGGAACCGCTGGTGCCCAAGTGCGAGAACGCCAGCGGCGATACCGACGCCGACTTCTCGGTTTCGCCCCCCTGTGGGGACCCCACTCTGCTGGAGCTCCACGTCTACCCGCAGCCGCAGGGCCCGACCGCGATCGCCAGCACCGCGACGGTCGCCAGCAGCGGCATCATCGACGGCAACCCCGACCCGCTGCCGGCCGAGTACACGTTCTCCTTCCCCAACGCCGGCACCTTCCCGTACGACTGCCACATCCATGCCCACATGGCAGGTGAGATCGTGGCGACCCCGACCCTGCCGGCGGCCGGTAGCGGTCCCGCGCGGGAGAACATCCTGCCCGCCGGTGTCCCGGCCGGGCCGGGTCTGCTGCTGGCCCTGCTGACCACCGCGCTCGCCCTTGCCGCCGCCGGCGGCCTCTACGCGAGGCGTCGGGCCTAGAGCAGCTCCTCGTCGACCGATAGCGGCGGCTCCACGGCCGCCGCTATCAGGTCAGCGATCTCGGCGGCCGCCCCCGGGCGGCCGACCTTCTCCGCGTGGCCCTGCATCCGCTCGAAGGTCTCATGGTCCTCGACGAATGATTCGCGCAGCAGCTTGACCAGCCGGCTCACGCGCCGCGTGTAGTAGCCGACGCCCTGCTCCAGGACGAAGTGGACGTTGCCCTCCTCCTGGCCGGGGACGAAGTACGTGAGGAAGATCGGTAGGCCCGAGATCAGCGCCTCGGCGATCGTCCCCGGGCCCGCCTTGGTGACGATCGCGTCGGACGCCTGCATCAGCTCGGGCATGTTCTCGACGAAGCCGAAGACCCTCACCGTCCCCCGGTACTCACGCTCCGCAAGCCGGGCGCGCAGGCGCTCGTTGCGACCGCAAACCACCAGCAGCTGGAGGCCAAGGTCGGCGGCGTCGATGGCCTTCGCCTGGGCTCCCAGGCGGCCGGCGCCCTCACCCCCCGCGACCAGCAGGACGGTGGGCCGGTCGTCCATGCCGAGGCGCTCGCGCAGGGCGCGCTTGGCGGCGCCGTGCAGCGGCCCCGTGAAGCGCGGGTCGACGGGCAGCCCGACAACATGCAGCTTGCGGGCGTCGAGTCCCTTGCGCACGCAGTAGCGCCGTGCCTCCGGCGACGGGACCACCACCAGGTCGGCCTTCTTCGACATCCAGAAGCGGTGGAAGTCGCTCATGTCTGTGATGACGGTGATGAACGGCACGTCGAGCCTGAGCTTCTCGATCGCCTCCACCACGAGGTGGTTGGTCAGGGGGTGGAAGGACACCACGCCGCGCGGCTGCTCGCGGCTGAGGTTCTCGCGGATCCCGGGGCGGAACTGACGCCCGAAGATGCGCAGCGCGGTGCGCATCATCGCCCGGTTGTCGGTGCCGTGGAAGACCAGCCCGTAGGTCCGCGGCATGTGCTTGATCAGCCAGTTGTAGCGATACACGACCCAGCGAAGGAATGGGTGGCTGCCGGAGACGAAGGGATCCAGCAGCTGGATGTCGAAGCGGTCGGGGTACTCCAGGTCCATCGCCCGGGCCACGGCCGTCGCCGATGCGCGGTGGCCCGCGCCCTGGTCCGAGAAGAGGAAGAGGATCCTGGGGGCCATAAACGTGGACATACGATACTTGTGCATGCCAGCGACCGCCGATCCGTCGCGCGCAGCGCCGGCGCCCGGCGCGCTGCAGCGTGAGGTCTTCACCGCGGCCGAGGACTTCGAGCGCCTGAGTGCCGAGTGGGAGGCGCTGGAGGGGCGCGCTGCCCAGGACAACCTCTTCCTCAGCTACCTGTGGCAGCACGCCTGGTGGGCGGAGCTGGGGCGCGGCGACCTGGCGCTGATGGCCTTCCGCGAGGGCGGCCGCCTCGTCGGCATCGCGCCGACGTACATCGAGGTGGCCGGGGGCTTCCCGGTGATCCGCTTTGGTGGCGGCCTGGAGGTGACCGACTACCTCGGCATCCTTGTTGAGGAGGGCTACGAGCTGGCTGTTGGGCGCAGCTTCCTGGAGTACTGCCTGGCGGTCGACAACCTGGTGCTCGACCTCCACTTCCTTCGCGCCGACGGCGTCACCCTGCAGGCGTTGACCGCGGCGGCGCGCGACCTGGATCGCCGCTACGCGGTCGAGCCCGAGGAGGTGAGCCCGCGCATCGAGCTTCGCGGCGGCTGGGACGACTACCTCGCGACGCTCAGCAAGAAGGACCGGCACGAGCTCCGCCGCAAGCGCCGGCGCCTGGAGGAGGCCGGGGGGTGGACGATCCGTGAGACCTCTGCGACCACCCTGGCCGGCGACCTGGAGACCTTCTTCGAGCTGCACGCGCGCAGCACCCGCGCCAAGGCCGATTTCCTGACCGAAGAGGTGCGCGGCTTCTTCCGCCATATCTGCGCCCACCTCCAGGAGGTCGGCTGGTTGTCACTGCGGACACTGGAGCTCGACAGCGGCCCCGCGGCGGCGGTGCTGGGGTTCGTCTACCGCGACAAGCTCCTGCTCTACAACTCCGGCTACGACCCGGAATACAACCGGCTCAGTGCGGGGTTCGTCCTTATGAGTGAGGAGATCCGCCTGGCGATCGAACAGGGCCTGCAGGAGGTCGACTTCCTGCGTGGCGGCGAGAAGTACAAGCACGACCTCGGTGCCGTCGACGTGCCGCTGGTCCACCTCACGGTGGAGCTGACATGAGGGGCCCGATCGCCGTCATCAGCGCCCACGCATGTCCCTTCTCCGAGGTCGGCGGGGCGGAGAACGGCGGCATGAGCGTGTACATCCGTGAGGTCACGGCCCGGCTGGCGGCACGCGGGGTGCCCAGCGTGATCTACACCCGCAAGGAGGACGCGGGCGCCCCCGGCCACGTCGACCTGCCGGAGGGCTGCTCACTGGTGCACGTCCAGGCGGGACCATCCCAGCCGCTCGACAAGGACGCGCTCTTCTACCACATGCCCGAGTTCTACCGGGAGGTGGCGCGCCACGCGCGGGCCAGCGACACCAGCTTCGAGCTCGTCCAGAGCCACTACTGGCTGAGTGCCTGGGCGGGGCGCCGCCTCGGCCGGCTGTGGGGCGTTCCCTGGGTCCACATGGCCCACACCCAGGCCCGGGTCAAGGACCGCGACCGGCCGCCCGGCGCGGCGCGCGAAGCCGACCACCGCATCGCAGTGGAGCTCGAGACGGTGCGCAACTGCAACCGCGTGCTGGCATCGACCGCCGCGGAGGTCGAGGACCTCGCGTTCATGTACGGCGCCGAGCGCGACTGCGTGTCGGTGGTCGCCCCGGGCGTCGACCTGGAGCGCTTCCGGCCGGTGGACGCCGGCCCCCTTCGCGCCGAGCTCGGCATCGACGCCGGCGAGCAGGTGCTGCTGTTCACCGGGAGGCTGGAGCGGCTGAAGGGCGTCGAGACGCTGCTGCGCGCCCTCGCCGCGATCGTCGCCGGTGAGCCCGGTCGCCGGCTCCGGCTGCTGGTCCTCGGCGAGGACAGCGGCAACGGTGCGCACGAGTCGGAGGGCGGCGAGCGCGCCCGCCTCGCGGCGCTGGCTGCGGAGCTCGGGATCGATGGGCGGGTGGACTTCCTGGGCAAGGTCGCCCACGACCGCCTGCCCGCCTTCTACTCGCTTGCCGACGTCTGCGCGGTGCCGTCGTACAGCGAGTCATTCGGGCTGGTGGCGCTGGAGGCACAGGCGTGCGGGACCCCGGTGGTGGCGTCGCGGGTGGGCGGGTTGCGCCAGATCGTCCTCGACAACATCACCGGCTACACCATTCCCGACCACGACCCGGCGGCCTACGCCGCGTCGATACGCCGAATCCTCGACGACGGCGAGCTGCGCGCCACCCTGGGCGCCGCCGGGCGGCGGCTCGCCGAGTCGTACTCCTGGGACGCCACCGCCGACCGCCTGCTGGCGGTCTACGAGGACACCCGCGAGTACTACGACCAGGCCTCAGAAAGCCTGCTCGGATAGCGGTTTGGGGGGCCCGCCCCCCTGTTAGGCTCTGCTTTGATGCGTCGCCCGCGGGCCATCTGCTTCGACATGGGGTACACGCTGCTACAGCACGCACCCACCGGCGCTGACCTGTACCGCAGGGTCCTCGGTGCCGCTGGACACGACTTCCCCCCCGACCGTCTCGAGGCGGCCTTCGCGCCGGCGCGCGACTTCTACATTCGCAGCACCCGGGAGGGCCGCCCGTTCGAGTCCTCCATGGAGCTGGCCATGGAGTTCTGGAGCGAGTACAACTCCATCGTGCTGGACCACCTCGGCGTGGCCGCCGAGCACCACGACGTCCTCGGGCGGAGCATCTACACCGAGGCCTGGAGCCCCGCAGCCTGGAAGCCCTTCCCCGAGGTCCTGCCGACGCTCGCGGCGCTCCGCCGGCAGGGGTTCCAGATGGCGATCATCTCCAACTTCGTCGACACCCTCGGCTCGGTCTGCGACATGCACGAGCTGACGCCCTATTTCGACGTCATCGTCTCATCGGTTGGCGCCGGCGCGATGAAGCCCGACCCCCGGATCTTCCAGCTGGCCCTGCGTCGCCTCGGCGTCGCCGCGGCGGACGCCTGGCACGTCGGCGACAACTACTGGGCCGACGTCATGGGCGCGCGGGCAGCGGGCCTGTCCCCGGTCCTGGTGGACCGCGACGGCTCAGTGCCACGCCCCGACTGCGCCGCCATCGCCCGCCTCGACGGCCTGCTCGAGCTGGTTAACGCCGCCGCCTCCGCGCCGGGCGAGGGAGACGAGGCCGCGGCATGACCCCGGTGACCGCCGCCGACCTGGCAGCCGAGGTGGCGGCCTACGCCGAAACCCAGTCGCACGCGCCGCTGCCGGTGGTCGCATTGCATGTCGACGACGGGGGCGGCGCCCCGGTGGTGCGGGGCCGCGTGCTGACGAGCAAGCAGGCGCACGCCGTCGGCGAGATCGCCGGGTCGCACGGCGCATCCACCGAGCTGGACGTGCTCGGCGACCCGGCGGCGCGGCTGGAGCAGTCGTGGCTGATGATCACCGCGCCGGCCATCGAGCTGTGGCGCGACCCCGCCTCGATCGGCGAGGACGCCGCCCGCCAGACGGAGTACATCGCCGGCGACGGCCACCTCCGCCTGCTGGGGCGGGGCGAGGGCACGCTGCTCGTGCAGGGCCCTGACCTGACCATCGGCTGGGTGCCCCAGGTCAACCTCGCGCCCACCAACAGCGACGCGTCGCGGGAGGAGTTCGAGCGCCGGGTGCGTGCCATCCCGGATGCCGCCGTCCTGCCCGACGAGGCGCTCCTCCGCCTCCATGCCGACCTCCGCGCCCGCCTGGTCGACGCCGGCCGCCAGGCGATCGGAACGCCCTACCGGTGGGGCGGCACCTCCAGCCACGGCTACGACTGCTCCGGCCTGGTGCAGCGGCTGTTCTCGCTCACCACTGGCGTGCTGCTGCCCAAGCACACCGGCGACCAGCGCCACGTGGGCATGCGCATCCCGGACGGCAAGGCCGCCGCCGGCGACCTGCTCTTCGCCACCCCGGTCGACCAGAAGGTCGGCCACGTGATGCTGGTGACGGGCAGCGACACCGTGCTCCACGCCTGCCTCTCCGAGCAGCAGGTCATCGAGGAGTCGCTGGACGACAACCGGCGCCGCTACCAGCACCAGGGATACCGCCGCCCCGTCCAGTTCGACACCTGAGGGGGTGCTCGGCCAGGACATCGCCGGCTGGGACGACCTGTTCGCGCTTCGCGACCAGCCGGTCCACGTCGTCGGCGCGGGCAGCGTCGAGGGCGCCCACCTGCTCATGTTCCTGCTCGACAACGGCTTCACGCGCCTGGTCGGGCACGACTTCTCCACCCCTGAGGACTTCCCCCGCACCTTCCGGCGGATCCACGTCGGCTGGCCGCTGGCGGAGCGCCGGGCGATGCTCGAGCGCGTCCAGCGCGAGGTCGAGCTGCGCTACCGCGACCGCTACCTGGAGGGCATCGAGGCGGCCCGGGCGATCGCGGTCACCCAGGCGTGGTACCTGTACGAGGCTAACCGGCCGCTGCTGGAGTCAGACGACCTGCAGGCTCGCTTCTTCAGCCTCGTCCAGCTCTACCTCGCCCTGGCGCCCGGGCTGGTCGTCGGCGTCAGCGGAAGCCAGGGAAAATCGACCACCACGCGGCTGCTGCGCGACATGCTGGTGGCCGGCGGCCGGGAGGTGATCTTTGCCGGCAACGATCGCCACGGCCGGCAGGCGCTGGACGGACTGCGCGAGGCGCCCGCCGACTCGATCCTGCTGCTGGAGATCAGCAACCGCCACCTGAAGGTGCTCAACCAGAGCCCCGACGTGGCGGTGCTGACCAACGTATACCCCAACCACCTCGACGAGCACGGTGGCTGGGAGGGCTACGTGGAGGCCAAGTCGCGGATGGTGCGTCACCAGCGCCGGGGCGATATCGCCGTGCTCAACGCGGACCAGGAGGTCACCCGCGACATGGCCGCGCTCACCCCAGCGCGCATCCTCTGGTTTGGCGAGGAGGCCGGTGGCGATCGCCCCGGGGTGGTGGTGGGCGACGACGGCGTCGCCAGCGCGGGCCTCGGCGATCTACGGATCGCGCGAGCGGATGTCCCGCTGCAGGGCCGGCACAACCTCCTGAACGTGGCGGCGGCGGCCACCGCTGCGCTTGCGCTGGAGGTGCCCGCCGCGGCGATCACCGCGGCCGTGAGCCGCTTCCAGGGCCTCAAGCACCGGATCCAGTTCGTCTGGAAGGCGGATGGCGTGGAGTTCTACGACGACCTCAACAGCACCACCCCCACCGCCACTCGGGCGGCGCTCGAGACGCTGGGCGAGGGGGTTACCTGGATCCTCGGCGGCGATGACAAGGGCCTCGATGGGAGCGAGTTGGCGGCCGTCGCAAAGCGCACCGTGCGCCATGCCCTGGCCCTGCCGGGGGCGGGCACGGACCGGCTGGTGGCGGCGCTGCGCGCCGAGGGGATCGAGGCGGAGCCGGTGGCCGACCTGGCGGCCGCGGTGGCCCGCGCCGTCATCCTGGCGCGGCCGGGCGACAGGGTCCTGCTCTCGCCCGCGTGCCCCGGCTTCTTCTCGCTTTACTACGCCGCCGGTGAGGAGGACGTCGGCTTCCGCAAGCTCGTGCGCGACGCCACCCTTGGGCGTGCTTCAGCGCGCGGGGAGGGGACGCCGGCGGCCGGGGCCGCCGGGGCTACTTCTCTTCCTGCTCGTAAACCTCGAAGGTGACCGGGTCCTGGGAGATCACCTCGAGGTCCGCGCCGCAGCCGGCGCACACCACCACCTCGCCCAACGAGACGTCGGGCTGGTCGACGGGCGCGCCGCATTCCGGGCATTCGGCCATGTCCATCGATCATAGCCAGCGGCCGTGCTGACCCTCGGAGAGGGGAACACGCTTCTGGAGGCCTCCCCGGGGCTGGCGGCCTGGGCCGGGGTCGACGAGCTGCTTCTCAAGCGCGAGGACCTCAATCCCACCGGGTCGCACAAGGACCGCGGCGCCCGCGTCCAGCTGGAGGCCTGCGTGGCCCGCGGTGACCGCGTGGCCGTCATCTCCTCCTCCGGCAACGCCGCGCTGGCCGCCGCCACGTACGGCGCCGCGGCCGGTGTCGCGGTGGTCGCGATGCTCTCGCCACGCACCGAGCCCGCCCGGCTGGCGGCCGTCGCAGCCGCGGGCGCCCGGGTGGTGGTGACCACCAAGCCCATCAACTACGCGCTCCGTCTAGGTCGCGTCCGTGGCTGGCCCGACCTGCGGCCGTCGCAGTCGCCCGAGGCGCTCGACGGATTCCGCTCCCTGGGTGAGGAGCTGGCCGGCGAGCTGGAGAACGGGACGGCGCTGGTGGGCTACGCCAGCAGCGGCACCACCTTCCAGGCGGTGGGTGAGGTCCTGGCGGCAGGCGGCCGGCGCATCCCGTTGCACCCTGTCCAGGCCGGCCTCGTCAACGGCATCAGCAGTGCCTTCGGTCGCTCCGGCGATGGGCGCCGCAGCATCGTCGGCGACCTGGGCGTCAAGACCTCCGCCCGGACCGCGGCGGTGGTGGACCTGGTCCGCGCCGCGGGCGGCGAGGCCTGGTGGGTGGATGACAGCGCGATCCGCGAGGCCGGCTCGGCGCTGCGTGGCGCCGGCCACGAGGTCGCTGCGGAGTGCTCGGCCGCGCTGGCCGGGCTGCGGCTGGCCGCGCGCGAGGTGTCGGTGACGCGCGCCTGCCTGCTCCTGACCGGGCGCGCGGCGGGGCCGGCGCCGGGCGGCGCGGAGAGTGCCGACCCTGCCCCCGGGACATTGGCCCGACCGGCCGAGAGCTTCGAGGAGGTGCGGGCGCTGGTGGGCGACCTGGGATGACGCCGGTGCAGACGATGGTCGCCACGGCGCGGCAGCTGCTCGCGGGCGCCCGACCCGCGGTGGTGGCCCACGACGCGTGGTCGGCGTACGGCCTGGAGCTGGTTCTGCCCGAGACCGCGATCCTCTGCGTGCAGGCCAGCACCGTCGTCGACCTGCTGCGGGACCGCGGCGTCGCCGTGTTCTGCCTCTCCGAGCACGTCCCCGCAGAGCTGGTCGCCGGGGCGTCGGCAGTGGAGATCTTCGAGCACCCGGCCGCCCGCGAGTTCTCCGGCGCCACCGGGCCGCTGATGGTCATCGGGCTGAAACCCACCGAGCGTGGGCGGGCCGGGGTCGAACGCGCCGGCGGCCGGCAGCTGGGCTCCGCCTCGGGGTTCGCGGTGGCCCGGCGCTTCGAGAACAAGCTGGCGTTCGCCACCATCGCGGCGGAGCTGGGCCTGCCGGTGCCCGCGTGGCAGGTGGTCGACCCCGGGGACGACCTCCGCTTCCAGTCGCTGGCCGAGCGCCTTGGCCCGCGCCTCGTGGTGCAGGGCCCCCGGGGCAACGCCGGCCAGCGCACGTGGTTCGTCTCCGACCAGGCCGCGCTCGACCGCGTGGCCGCCTCCGAGGGGCAGCGCCCGCTGCGCGTCGCGGAGATGGTCGACGGGGTGCCGATCACCGCCACCGCCGTGGCCGGCCGCGACCCCGAGGGGAGCGCGGCGATGGTGGCGGTCATCGAGCCCTGCCGCCAGGTGACGGGGGTCGAGTGGCTGACCCCGATGCGGCTAGGCTCCTGCGGCAACGCCTGGGGGGCGCCGGACGTGGACGCCGCCGGCGATGCCGTCCGTGACGTGATGGCGCGTCTCGGGGCGGCCCTCTCCGACTCCGGCTACCAGGGGATGTTCGGCGTGGACTTCGTGCTGGGCGACCGTGGCCCGGTGGTGATCGAGACCAACCCCCGGCTGGTGGCATCCCTGCCGCTGGCCACCCAGCTGGAGCACGCCGCCGGGCGCGCCCCGCTCCTGCTGCACCACCTCGTGGCAGGCCTCGGCGGGCGGGCGGCGGGGCCGGTGCCGACCCCCGGGCCGCTGTCCCCGGCCTCGCAGGTGATCGTGCGCCGCCTGCCGGGCGACCCCGACCGCCGCCCCGACCTGGCGTCGGGCGTCTACCGTGTCGCCCCCGGCGCGCCGCCGGAGTTCCTCCGCCCGGCCGCCTACCTCGCCGACGTGGCGGCGCCCGACGAGGCGCTGCTGCTGGTGCGCGCGCCGGGCGAGGCCGTCACCGATGGCAAGGAGATGGCGCGGGTGATGTTCCAGGGCCCGGCCGGCGAGGGCCAGCCCGGCCTGCAGGAGCTGGTGCGTACCGTCCGCGGCGGGGGTTAGCCGAAGGCGCGCAGCATGATGCCCCAGAAGAGGGGCAGCATCACCAGGACGACGAACTCCGGGAGATACACGCCGACCAGCACCCCCATCAGCCGGGTGGACACCTGCGACGCCGCGGCCGTGGCGCGGTTGCGCTGCGCCATGCGAACCAGCATCTCCTGGTCGCGGAGGATCATCTCCATCCCGGTGCCCAGCCGCTTGCCCTGGGCGATCGCGGTGACCAGGGTGCGGACCTGTTCGATCCCCAGCCGGTCGGCCATCGCCCCCAGGCTCTCGTCGATCGTCTGGCCGAGGCCGTAGTCGCCCAGGGCGACGCGGAGCTCGCCGGCGAGGATGTTCTCAGGGTCCGCCTCCGCGACCTGCCGCGAAATCAGGTGGAGAGCCTGCTCCAGCGGGACCTGGGCGTTGATGAAGGCGCGCAGCAGGCCGACGAGGTCGGGCAGTTCGGCCAGGACCTGGGCCCGGCGCCGGGCGCGGCGCCGGCCGATCACAACGCTTGGGGCGATGAACGCGAGCCAGGCGGCCAGCGGGGCAAGGAACAGCGCCCCGGGGAGGGCCGCGCCCGCCAGCAGGCAGGCCGCCAATGCCAGCACGGCGGCCAGGGCCTTCAGCGTGGTGACCTCCTCGGGCGTCACCGCCTCGGGGTCGATGCCCGCCTCGACGAGCTGCTGCCGCGTCACCCAGCGGGCGCCCAGCCCGGTGCGCGCCGCCAGCCTGCGCAGCAGCGTGTGCACGACGGCCCCGCGGGGTTGAGGCGCGGCCGGTGCGTCGAGCGTGCTGGAGCGGATGAACGCCAGCCCGCCGCGCGCCGGCCCGAGGCGCCGCGGCCTGGGCGCGACCGCCAGGAGCAGGAACACAACCGCGCCCGCCACCAGCAGGGCCCCGAGCATCAGCCGCGTCCCCGCGCCAGGCGGCCGCCGCCCTGAGCGCTGCTCACACCCGCACCCGGCTGAGGCGGAAGCTCAGGTAGATGCCCAGGACCTCGAGCCCGGCGGCCGCCGGGAGGAGGACGTAGCGTCCGGTCCAGGTGTCGTCGAGGACATTGAGGAAGTAGGGGCTGACGAGGCGCAGATAGAGGTAGATGGCTGGAACCAGCAGCGCCAGGACCCAGATCTGGACGCGCTGCCCGGTGGTCTGGGCCCTGATCTCGGACGCCAGCTGGACGTTGAACCGCACCGTCGAGGAGATGTCGAGGAGCAGGTCGCGGGCGCGCTCCGACGGGATGTTCTGGGCCGCGCAAATCGTGAGGTTGTCCCAGACCAGGCCGAGGTTGCGTCCCACGATCCTGGGCCGCACCTCGCGCAGTGCCTGCTCCAGGGGGACGTCGAGGAGGAAGCGCTGGACGACGTCGGTGAGGTCCTCGGCGAGGCGCCGATCGGTGATGGAGCGCCGCGCCGCCTGCAGCGCCTCGAGGTAGGTGCTGCCGGCCCCGAGGTTCGCCAGCAGGAGCTGCAGCAGCTGGGGCGCCTCCTTTTCGCTCCGCGCCCGCTGCCGGTTGGTCAGGAACGACAGCGCCATCCGCGGCGTGAGCAGCCCAACCCCCAGGCCCACCAGCCCAACCACCGGGGAGTAGGCCCAACCGGCGGCCAGGAGCACCGGCGGCGCCAGGAGGGACAGCCACTCGAACACGCGGGGGTCGACGCGGAGGCGGGCACGGTCGAGCTCGACCCGGCGGCGCGCCAGGCGCCTCTCGTACCAGCTCCGCAGGGCGCCGCCCGGGCGCATCTCACGCGGCAGCGCGCTGAGCCCGAGGGCGAAGACCGCCAGCGCCACCAGCGTCGCCCCCAGCAGGTCCATCAGCGGCGGCTCAGCCGATCCAGCGCATGCCCTCGAGCTCGAGGCGGCGGCGCAGCCGCGTCCCGGGGCGGTACTCGGGGAGCGCCGCGTACGTCGGGCGCACCGTGGCGCCGTCGGAGAAGGTGGCCTGGAAGACCGGCCGCAGCCGGTAGGCGCCGGCGTCGTCGAGGCCGTCCAGCTCCGTGATGTCGGAGACGCAGCGGACCCCGCTGCGCAGGCGGGTGACGTGGACGATGATGTTGAAGACCCGGGCGATGTAGCCCCGCACCTCGCGCGCGGGGAGGCTCGGGAAGTCGCGGGTGACCAGCAGCTCGAGCCGGGCCAGGGCATCCTCACAGCCACTCGCGTGGATCGTGGTTGCCGACCCGTCGTGGCCGGTGTTGAGCGCCTCGAGGGTGTAGTAGGCCTCCTTGCTGTGGCGGATCTCGCCGATGATCAGCCGGTCGGGGCGCATCCGCAGCGCGTTCTGGACGAGGTCGGCCACGTCCAGCCGCCGCTCGCCGCTGCCGTGGTCCCCCAGCGACTTGCTGTGGACGCACTCCAGCTTCACCCAGTGCGGCGTGTCCAGCCGCAGCTCGGCGGTGTCCTCGATCGTTACCACTCGCTCCTGGGGCGGGAAGGCGCTGACCAGCGAGCGCAGCAGCGTGCTCTTGCCCGCCCCGGTGGCGCCGCTGATGAGCACGTTGGCCCGGCAGGAGGCCATCGCCGCCAGGAACTCCGCCATCGCCAGGGACATGCCGCCGGCGGTCACCCAGTCGCCCACCGGCGCCTCGCCCGGCCCCGGCGCTGCAGGGGAGGGGGCGAGGTCCAGCTTGAGGTGGTTGAACTTGCGGATGCACAGCGTCGGGCCGCCGACCGGCGCGTAGACGGCGTTGGCCCGGCTGCCGTCGCTCATCCGCGCGTCGACCATCGGTTTCTCCACCGAGATCTCCCGACCGACCAGGGCCACGATCTTCTGGATCACCTGCTCCAGGTGGGCCTGGTCGCGGAAGCGGGTCGCCGTCGGCTCGAGCCGGCCGCGGCGCTCCACGTACACCTCGTCCCAGCGGTTGACGAGGATGTCGCTGACGGTCTCGTCGTCCATGTGCCTTTGCAGCGGGCCCAGCCCGACCAGGTCGTCCATGAGCGCCTGCACCGTCGCGTGGTCGGCAGCTCGGCCATTGGCCTCCAGCGCCTCGCGCACGGTGCGGCGGATGACCCCCAGCCGGTCCCGGGCGCCGCTGAACGGGTCGGTGATGTCGGCGTCGAGGTGCAGGGAGAGATGGGCCCTGACCCGCGCCCGGAGCTCGTCCTCCGCCGGCCGAGGGCCGGCCGCGGCCGCGTCGTCGAGCGCGCCGGGGGCGACCGCCGGCCTGGCTGCGGGCACCGTCTCAGCCAAGGCGTCGCACCAGCCGGCGCCATACCGACCGCCGCGGCCGCGGCTCCGCAAAGGTGGGGTAGATGGTGGCCGCCAGGGCGGCCACGCTGCGGCGGGCGGCGCCCCCGCCCAGGGCCGCGGGACGGTGCTCGTCCTCGGCCTCCAGGAATGCGTCATCGCGGGCCACGCTCGCCGCCAGCGAGCCGCCCAGGTCGGCCAGCATCTCCGACGCGTCGAAGTCCCCACGCGCCTGGTTGACGACAAAACGCAGCTTGCGCCGGTGGCCCAGGCGGCGCAATGTCTCGACGCCCCGATATGTGTCCTGCACCCCCGCCGCCGTCGGTGTCACGACGTAGTAGATGACGTGCGCCGCCTCCAGCAGGTAGGTCGTGACTTCATTGATGTCACTCGACATATCCATGAACACAAAGTGATAGCCGTTGTCGTCCAGGTGTCCCAGCACCTGCGCGATGCGCTGGATCGCAAGTGACCTGCTCTCGTTTCCAGCGATGGCACGCGGAGGGCCCAGCAGGACCCGAAGTCCGCTCTCCTCGTGCTCCAAAAGGCATGCCTCGAGCTGGTCAGCCGCGGGGTTGGGATCGAGCACAAGGTCCCACAGCGTCGGGTGCGTGAGCCCGAGCTTCATCGAAATGTTGGCCGAGCCCATGTCGACGTCAAGCAGCGCAACCTTCAGTGGCGCGGGCGCGGCCTCGGGTGCCGCGCGCTGCCGTCCGTCGCGCGCCAGCAGCGACGCGACCTCGGTGGCGAGCGTTGTCTTGCCAACGCCGCCCTTGGTGGAGAAGAACACGACGCGCTGGGTGCCGCCCAGGAACACCGGGGCCTCTCCGTTCGGTGGGTCGTCCTGGTCGGGGGCGGCGTCGTACGAAGCCCCGCGGTCGTGCTCGACCGTGGTGTCGAGTGAGGCGCCGGGAAGGCTCAGGATGCGTGGCCCCGCGTCCTCGTCCAGCTCCGCGTCGCCTGAGTCGTCAGCCCGGTATATGTTCGGTGCGGGTTCCGCCAGGACCAGGCCCCGCGGCTGGGGGGCCATGGCGATCACCGGGCGTGGCGCCGACCCTCGCGGCCGCAGGCGGTAGCGGAGCCAGAGCCACACCCACTCATCCACGGGGCGGTGGGCGTAGCGGCCCCACGCCAGGGCGGCGCCCACCGCGAACATGAGCAGCCCCACCGGGAAGCTGACGAACGCGGGGAGCCGGCTTGTCAGCAGCGCGTAGCCCGCAAGCCAGAACAGCAGGAGGTAGGCGAGGTGGGACGCGCTCAGGCCAAGTGCCAGCTTGTCCTCGACGTCGAGTCCCTGCGGCGCCCGCCTGCCTTCCATGTTCCCCCCGCTGTCCGGTCGCTTCTCGTCCGCGTGACAGTCCCCTGGCTGCCACTCGCCGGTTGATCCGCGCCTGCTGCGATGGAGGGCTTCCGCTGCGCAGGTGCCGAGGATAACACAGTGGAGATCGCGCCGGCAACCACCCCTATGCCATTTGGCGTACGCCTAATACGAGGCGTCGATAATTCGATCAGCTCGGCTCAGAGTTGTTGCACATCTGGATACGAGGGCCGCGATTAACCTCTATCCTGAACGGGCATCCGATTGCACCAAAACGGAGGAACACTTGCATGGCGGAATCTGCAAGCGCGCCGACGCGTACCGCGCGTAAACGCGCGACAACGCGACGCCGCACGACGGCGAAAAAATCCACGGCGCGGCGCACGACCGCTGCGGCGACAACCACCACGACGGGCAGGAAACGGGGCCGGCCCGTTGGCTCGCGCAACAAGCGCACGACCTCCGCAACTCCCGCAGCCGCGCTGACCAAGCGTGTCCAGGCGCTGGTCAAGGAGAATGCCCTGCTCAAGGAGCAGGTGAAGGACCTGGAAAAGGGCTGGCGCAAGCTCGAAAAGGCCCTGGGTGCAAACGTAACCCGGGCCAAGCGCACCGTGCGGCGCCGCGCGCGCGCCGCGACCCGGCAGGTCAACAAGGCGATCGACTCGGTCACCAGCTGACCTCACTGGAGCGGGAACCGGTCGGAGAAATCCGGCCGGTTCTTTTTTTGTGCGATCACCGCTGTCGCGACTGAACTGCCCACAGGCGCTGCATGGCCGACCTCATAGCCAAGCGATGACGGCGCTAGACTCGTTTGCAGTGAGTCTCGAGGGTCTCCCGCTCTTCGCCACACCACCTCCTGGGACCGCCATCGACCGCGACGCCGGCGACCGCGCCGATGACCGCGTTGTCGTGATTCGCAGCTCCAATCACCGCCGGACGATCAGCGCGCAGCGGCGCAATGGCACGATCGAGGTGCGCATCCCGGCGGACATGTCGCAGGCGGAGGAGGCCACCTGGGTGGCCCGCATGGTGCGCCGCCTCAACAGGCGCCGCCGCGGCGCCAGCGACAACGACCTGCGCGCTCGCGCCCGCAGCCTGGCCGACCGCTACTTCGGCGGCGACCTCCTCCCCGAGTCGCTGGCCTGGTCGGACAACATGACCACCCGCTGGGGCAGCTGCACGATCGATACCGGCGCGGTCCGGGTCAGCGCGCGGATGCGGGACTTCCCGGGCTGGGTGATCGACTACGTGCTGGTCCATGAGATGGCCCACCTCCGTTACCGCGGCCACGGACCTCGCTTCTGGAGCCTGGTGGGGCGTTACCCGCTCACCGAGCGGGCCCGCGGCTACCTGCTGGCGAAGGGCGGCGAGGAGGGTTAGTGGCCCGGACGGCGGTCATTGGCATCACCTGCGGGCGCGCCACCCGCACCGGCGCCGCGGAACGCGTAGGCGTCAGCCCGGAGTACATTGACGCGGTCGAGGCTGCCGGTGGGCACTGCGTCCTGCTCCCGCCGGTGCCGGTACGGCGCGGCGCGGTGGAGGCGATGCTGGACCGCATCGACGGTGTCCTGGTCCCCGGCGGCGCCGACGTGCACCCGCGCTTCTACGGTGAGCGCAGCCTGCCGGTGCTCGGCTACACCGACGAGCCCCGCGACGAGCTGGAGATCGCGATGATCCGGGCGGCCTTCAAGCGCGGCACACCGGTGCTGGGGATCTGCCGCGGCCAGCAGGTGGTCAATGTCGCCCTCGGCGGCAGCCTGTACCAGGACCTGCGCGAGCAGGGGGCCACGACGCGCCAGCACAGCACCCCGCACGGGCCCAGGGTGAACCGCCTGGTCCACGACGTCGACATCGAGCCGGGCTCGCGCTACGCCGACGCGGTGCGCGCCGCGCGAGTGCGGGTCAACAGCCGTCACCACCAGGCCGTCCGCCGGGTGGCGCCCAGCCTGCGCGTCACCGCGGTCAGCCCCGACGGCGTGATCGAGGGGCTGGAGAGTGATGACGGCGGCGTGGTCGCGGTGCAGTGCCACCCCGAGGCGATCACCGAGCTGGAGTGGGCGCGCCGGCTGTTCGCCGACTTCGTGAGGGCCGCCCGCCGCTAGCGCGAGGTGTTGGGGAGCCGGTCGGAGGTCGTGGTGACGGTGCGCCCGGTGCCCTGCGGCTGGCCGCTGTCCAGCAGGAACTGGAGGTAGATCGGCACGATCGCCGGGTCGACTCGGAGGTCGTTGTGGTACGTCTGGGGGAAGGTCAGGTTGGTGGCGCCGGCCAGCGCCGGGCTCTGGTGGTCGTCCACCAGAGGGGGGTAGGCGGCGAAGTACGGGTCGACGTTGTCGGTGCCATTGAAAATCGTCATCCACCGCGTTGGCCCCACCACCTCGCCATCGGCGTTGAGGGCCGCCAGCCAGGGCGTCTCGGGGGCGATCTCGTTGCACCCGTAGTAGCTGGCGTCGAGGCCGCGGCAGATCGTGGTGCCGTGGTTGCCGCCGGCGATCATGACTCCCGCCACCACCTGCTCTCGCATCTCGGGGTGGAGCTGGAGCATCCGGCGGGCGATGGTCACCCCCAGGGAATGCGCCACGATGTCCACCTTCTCCGAGCCGGTGTAGTCCTGCACCGCCTGCACGAAGGCGTAAAGGTCAGGGACGTTGGACTCGTTGTTGGCGCCGTGGCCGCCGTTGCAGCAGATGGCGTAGAAGGGCGGTTGGTTGGGGTCCTGCCCGGTCGACTGCCAGTAGGCCTCGGACTGAGGTGACGGCGATGAGTTCACCGGCAGCCCGGCGTAGGCGTTGCCAAGGCCGTTGTAGGACAGCGCGTACATCTCCTGGTCGGTGTAGCCGGCCAGCGCCTTGAACTGCTCCTGGACCAGGAACCAGTTCTCGGCGTCGGCCTGGTTGCCATGCACGAAGATCACCGGGCGGTGGGTGATCGGCGCGTGGCGCTGGATGCCGCCGAAGCCGCCAAGCCGGTAGCCCCACTCGCAGTCGAACAGCTCCGGGAAGTCGGCGGCGAACAGCACCGGCGCGCCGGGCGGCATGGAGTGCCCGGTCTGGGGGCCCTGGGCCGAGATCGCGGCGCACGGCGTCGGCGGTGTGGCGCCGGTGACGCCGGGAACCACGGGCAGGGCGAAGACGATGGTCGCCACCATCAACGAAAGCCCGGCGAGGTGACCTCGCCGCTGCCAGCCGCCCGCTGTCATCGCCTCTAGTGTGCCAGCCAGCCGGCGTCCATCGTCAGCACGCTGCCGGTCATCGTCCAGCCGATGTCACCGCAGAGGAATTCGACCGCGCGGGCCACGTCGTCGGGTTCGATCAGGCGCTTGACGGCATTGCGGGTGAGCATCACCTTCTCAAGCACCTCGTCCTCGGGGATCCCGTAGGACCTGGCCTGGTCGGCCACCTGGCCCTCCACCAGCGGGGTGCGCACGTAGCTGGGGCAGATGGCATGGACGCTGACCTGGCCCGCGCGCTCCCCCGCCTCCAGGGCCACGGTCTTGGTAAGGCCTACGACCCCGTGCTTGGCAGCCACGTAGGCCGCCTTGTAGGGCGAGGCGACGAGGCCGTGGACGGAGGCGACGTTGATGATCCGTCCCCACTGGCGCCCGTACATGCCCGGGATCAGGCGCTTGATCAGCACGAATGGGGCGGTGAGCATCACCGCATGGATCAGCGCCCAGCGCTCCTCCGGGAAGTCCTCGATGGGACTGACGTGCTGCAGGCCGGCGTTGTTGACGAGGATGTCGACCTCGCCCGCGGCGTCGGCCAGGCGGTGCACCTCCTCGATGTGGCTGAGGTCAGCCCCCGCGGCGGTCACCCCCAGCCGGGCGGCGACGGCGTCCAGCCTCTCCCCGGGGATGTCGGCGACGACCACGTCCACGTCTAGCCCGGCGAGCCGCTCGACGATGGCCAGGCCGATGCCTGACGCGCCCCCGGTAACCAGGGCCCGCCGGCCCGTCAGCGAGTCGCCGGTAGTCGCCAAGTCGCGACCGCCCGGGCTAGTAGATGAAGCCGACGAGGACGGAGGGGTTCGAGCTGAAGTGCCGCGTGCTGGTCACGCCGAAGCCCCGGAAGTTCATCTCCGAGACCGTGAAGCCCCTGCCGTCCGGGTCGACCGACTCGACGTATGCGACGTGGCCGAACCAGCTCTCGCGGGTGACCATGATCGCCCCGGCCTTGGGGACCGAGCCGGTGGCGTAGCCCATCGCCCGCGCGTTGGGGTACCACTGGATGGCGTTGCCCATCCAGGGGACGTAGCGCTTGCTGGACACGTACCACGTGCACCAGCCCCATGGGAAGAGTCCGCCCGAGCCGGCCTTGGGGGCCCGCAGCGCGTAGGGCCGCGCCGCCGGGGGTGGGGGGACGTTGGCGGCCGCGGTGGCCGTCGTGGCGGTGGCCTGGGCGACGGCG
>JAXDLV010000160.1:0-10567 GCA_034666445.1 Chloroflexota bacterium
GGATGGAGCCCCCCTGATCCACACCGTCCGCGGCGTCGGCTACGTCATCCGCGTGCCCCGGTAGCGATGTCCCTGCGGCTCCGTCTGCTGCTGACCCTGGTGCCGCTGTTCGTCATCGGGTTGGCCGCCGCCAACGCCGCCACCTACGCCTCGCTGCAGTCCTTCCTCACCTCCCGCGTCGACCAGCAGGTGATCTCGGCCCACGGCGCGGTGGAGCGATCCCTGACCGGGCACGAGCCCGGCCACGGCGGCCCGGGCGGCGGAGGCCCTCCCGGTGACCCCGGCGCGACCTTTCCGCAGCTGACTTATGGCGAGCTCCGCAGCCCCGACGGCACGGTCCTCAAGAGCCAAACCTTCAGCTTCAACGGCGACACGTCCCATCCCAACCTGCCCGCCGACCTGAAGCCCGGCACCCAGGCGCAGCCAACCCTTCTCACCGTTCCGGGCACCGGCAGCGTCAGCCACTACCGGGCCTACGTGGACAGCACAACGGAGGGCGACATAGTCATCGTCGCGGTCCCCCTGAATGACCTCGACGCCACCCTCAGCCAGCTGATTGTCCTCGAGCTCCTGGTCAGCGCGGCGGTGACCCTGGTGCTCGCGGTGGTCGCGTGGGTGATCGTCCGCCGCAGCCTGCGGCCGCTGGAGCTGATGGGCAGCACCGCCCGCTCGATCGTCGCGTCTGGCCTCCACCAGCGCGTCCAGCCAGCCGGCGAGCGGACCGAGGTGGGGCGCCTCGGCCTGGCCCTCAACACCATGCTCGGCCAGCTGGAGGAGGCGTTTGCCTTCCGCGCCGCCAGCGAGGAGCGGCTGCGCCAGTTCGTATCCGACGCCTCCCATGAGCTGCGCACGCCCCTCACCTCGATGCGCGGCTATGCCGAGCTGCTGCGCGGCAACACCGATATGTCCGAGGAGGAGGTCGACCTTGCCGCCCGCCGGATCGAGGAGGAGGCCCGCCGCCTGGGTGTGCTGGTGGACGACCTGCTGCTGCTGGCGCGCATGGACCAGGGCCGGGCGCTGGAGCAGGGCCGGGTGGACCTCGAGGCCCTGGTGACGGACGCGTGCGGCGATGCCCGGGTCGTCGACCCGGCCCGCGAGATCACAGCCCGGGTGCTGGCCCCGCTGGTGACGGTGGGCGATGAGATGCGCCTCCGCCAGGTCCTGAGCAACCTGCTGCGCAACGCCCTCGTGCACACGCCCGCGGGCACCCCGGTCGAGGTGGTGCTGGCGGCGCGGGGCGACAGCGCCGGCATCGACGTGGTGGACCACGGCCGCGGCATCCCGCCCGACGACGCCGGCAGGATCTTCGAGCGCTTCCATCGCGCCGACCCCGAGATGAGCCGCGACCGCGGCGGCAGCGGCCTTGGCCTGAGCATCGTGGCCGCGGTGGTCGAGGCCCACGGGGGCAGCGTCACGGTGCTGGAAACCAGCGGCGGCGGCGCCACCTTCCGCATCCTGCTGCCCCTTCCCGAAGACAGCCGTCCCGCCGCGCCGGGATTCACAGAGAACGCTGAGGAAGGCCTCACCTGATCGCAAGGATGCTCCTCGATGCTTGAGCCCAACGACCGAGAACCCGAGGAGAACGAGATGGATGCCCAGTCGATCAGAGAGGAGAGGTCCCGAGCCATCGCGTCCGCGCGGCTGCGCCTGGCACGGTTGAAGCTGACCGCGGCAGCCGCCAGCTTTGTCAGCTTCGGCGGCCTCACCGGCGTGATCGCAGCCGGCACCGGCGCCGCCACGGTGGTCTCCACCGCGACCGCCCAGGGCGCCGCCGGCACCACCTCCGCCGCCAGCCCCGCCGCCGCGGCCGCGAACAAGACGACCGCCGGCGCGCCGGCTACCAGCACGACGACAACCACTACCAGGCGAGCGGCCCGGATCGTCTCTGCCCAGTCCTGATGGCCATGGAGCTGGAGGGCACCCCGGCCTTCGATTCCGCCTGGGGCCGCACCTTCCGCGGCTTCGGCACCACGGTGGGTGTGTGGGCCACCAACCCCACCATCGTGGATCGCCTCGAAGGGATGCTCCGCCTCTGGGTCGACCGCGTGGAGGCCGTCGCCAGCCGGTTCCGTGAGGACAGCGACATCTCGCGCGCCAACGCCGCCGCCGGCAGCCCCGTGGCCGTCAGCCGCGAGCTGCTCCGCGCGGTCGACGCCGCCTGCCGCATGGCCGACGCGACCCTCGGCCTGTGCGACCCAACGGTGGGCAACGCCGTGATCGGCGCCGGCTATGACCGCAGCTTCGAGCTGGTGGAGGCGGCCGGGCCGGGGCCGCGGCAGCCGCCTCGTCCCGGGGGCGCCTGGCGCCGCGTGGTCGTTGACCACGGCACGGCGACCCTCACCGTGCCGGAGGGTTGTCGTCGCGGGCTCGGCGGCAGCGCCCAGGGCTGGGCGGTGGACTCCTTCCTCGCCCGGCTGCGCCTCGGCATCCTCTACGCAAACCCCGACCTGGGCGTCTGCGTAAGCGCCGGTGGCGACCTCGCCGTGGCTGGCCGTCCCCCCGGCGCCGGCTGGACGGTCACAGTCCAGGAGCGCCTCGATGGCGACGACCCCGACGCCGAGGACCTGCTGCTGACGCGCGGCGCGATGGCGACCAGCGGCGCCACCGCGCGGCGCTGGGGCAGTGGCGTGTCCGCTGGTCACCACGTCGTCGACCCCCGCACCGGCACCCCAGGCAGGAGCTGCTGGCGCCTCGTCACGGTCTTCAGCAGCAGCTGCCTGGTGGCCGATACCGCCGCCACTGCGGCGTGGCTGCTGGCGGAGGATGCGCCCCATTGGCTGGCGGAGCAGGGCCTCGCCGCCCGCCTTGTGCACGAGGGCGGCCGCGCTGTCTACGTCGGCGACGTCGACCGGTGGGTCCGGCCCGAGGCGCAGGCATGATCCTCGCCCTGACCCAGGAGCCAAGCGCGTTCTGGTACTTCGCCCGCGCGTCGGGCTTCGTTTCGCTGGTGCTGCTGGCGGCCACGGTGTGCCTGGGGCTGGCCGTGACGTCGCGGCTCCGCTCCCCGAGCTGGCCCAGCTTCGTCACAGAGGACCTCCACCGCTACCTCGGCACGGTCCTATACCTCTTCCTCTCCATCCACGTGGTCACGCTGCTGCTGGACCCGTTCAGCAAGTTCTCCCTCGCCGATGCGCTGGTCCCCTTCATCTCGACCTACCGGACATTCTGGATGGGGCTCGGCGTCGTGGCCGCCGAGCTGACCCTGGCCCTGGGGCTGAGCGTCCACGCCCGCGGGCTCATCGGCTACCGCGCCTGGCGCCTGATGCATTACGGCACCTGGGTGATCTTCCCGATGGCGGCCCTGCATGGCCTGGTCACCGGCACGGACACCCTCAGCTGGTGGGGCGTGGGGCTCTACGCGGGCAGCGTGGCGGCCGTGCTCTTCATGGTGGTCATGCGTCTCGGTACGGGGCCGGCAGCCTCCGGAGTCATGCGCTCCGCCTGACCCGAACCCGCCCGGCCCCTGCCGGTTAGGGTGTGAGCGTGCCCGACAGCGACACCCTCAAGAGCGCCGGCGTCGTCATCGCCATCGTGGTGGTCGTGCTGCTGCTCACCGGGCTGGCGGTCACCCTGTTCGTCGTTCGCCGGGTGCGGGCCCGCCGGGCGCGGCGGCTGGCGGAGCGGCGGGAGGCGGAGCGCGCCGCCGAGCTGGAGCGCAGGCTCGGCACCACCGGCGTGCTGGCCCTGGCGGCCACCCTGGAGGGGGTCAAGCTGGCCGCGCTGGCGGCGCGGGTCGGCGCCGAGGTGGGACGGCAGGGGCTGAAGCCGGCGGTCGCGGGCTCGCTGCGCACGCTGGCGGACCTCACCGAGCGTGACCGTCCGTCGATGCGGCGGGCGGTCGCCGCCGACGGGACCGCCACCCTGATGTTCTCCGACATCGAGGGCTCGACATCGATCAACGAGCGGCTCGGCGCCGAGGGCTGGCTGGAGCTGCTGCGAGAGCACGAGAAGGTGGTGCGCCGGCACATCAAGAAGCACCGCGGCCAGGTCATCAAGACTCTGGGCGACAGCTTCATGGTGGCCTTCCCCGAGGTCGAGCCCGCGGTCCGCTGCGCCATGGAGATCCAGCGCGGGCTGGCCGGCGGCGAGCTGGAGGACGACCCCGAGATCCGCGTGCGCATCGGCCTCCACACCGGTGAGGTGACTCGCGAGAAGCGAGACGTCTTCGGCCTCAACGTGGCGTTGGCGGCGCGGGTGGCGGCGCAGGCCGGGGGCGGCGAGATCCTGGTGTCGTCCGCGGTCAAGGCCGAGCTTGGCGGCGGCGACGACATCCGCCTGGGTCGCGGGCGCCGCGTCCAGCTGAAGGGGATCTCGGGCGAGGAGACGCTCTACCCGGTGCGCTGGGAGGCCTGACCGCCGAGCGCCTTCGTGGCCTCGCGCCGAGATGGGGCGCGATGTGCCCGGCGCCCAGCCCTTAATATCCGCCCGTGGCCGAGAGGAAGGAGGCTTCGCACAGCACCGCCCCCCGCGAGCGACGCAGCCGCATCAACCTGCCGACCCCGGGCAAGCCGTCGCTGCGCTGGCTGCTCGTCTTCGTGCCGATCTCGTTCATTGCCGAGTTCATGCACCTCGAGGTGCTGCTGTTCATAACCTCGGCGCTGGCCCTGGTCCCGCTGGCGGGGCTGCTGGGCGAGGCGACGGAATCGATGGCGATCCACGTGGGCCCCCGCCTGGGAGGGCTCCTCAACGCCACGTTCGGCAACCTGACCGAGCTGATCGTGGCCATCTTCCTGGTGCTGGCCAACGAGTTCGACATCGTCAAGGCGTCACTGATCGGCTCCATCCTGGGGAACCTGCTGCTGGTCCTGGGCCTGTCTTGCATCATCGGCGGCGCGCGCCGTTCCGAGCAGCACTTCAGCGCCCGCGCGGCGGGCGTGCACTCTGGGTCGATGTTCCTGGCCGTGGGGGCGCTGGTGCTGCCGGCGCTGATCGTCCTGAGCCAGCCCACAACCACCACCGACAACCGCGAGAAGATCAGCATGGTGGTGGCCGGGGTCCTGATCACGGTGTACTTCCTGGCCCTGCTGTTCACCCAGGTGACCCACTCCCACCTGTTCGGGTCGGCGGAGCAGACCGAGGAGACCGCCAACTGGTCGAAGACCCGCGCGATGGTCGTGCTGCTGGTGTGCGCCGGGTTCATAGGCTTCGAGTCGGAGTTCCTCGTGTCCGGCCTCGAACCGGCGCTGTCGGCGCTGCACCTGCCGGCGTTCTTCGTCGGCCTGATCATCATCCCGATCATCGGCAACGCAGCCGAGCACTCGTCGGCGATCCTCTTCGCCATCCGCGACAAGGTCGACGTGACCCTTGAGATCGCCATCGGGTCGTCGACCCAGGTCGCGCTGTTTGTCGCCCCGGTCCTCATCTTCGTCAGCCTGGCGCTGGGCCACCAGATGGACTTTGTGTTCGCGGGCTTTGAGATCGCGACGGTCGGATTCGCGACGCTGATCGTCGCCGTGATCTCCCTCGACGGGCGCACCAACTGGCTGGAGGGCGTCCAGCTGGTCGGCGCCTACTCGATGATCGCCGCCGCGGCCTTCTTCGTAGGCTGACCTGGTCGACTGACCAGCGGCGCGCGCCCTGGTTGCGCCATAATCGGCGCGAGCGGGAAATCTCCCGGGCGGGAATCGGCTGATTGGAGGGAATCAATTGCGCCGGCTGTTGAGTTTTGTTGCGTGCGGCTCTGTCGCGCTTGGAATGGTGTCGGCGCCGGGGGCGCTGGTGGCCGCTGCGGCGGGCACCACCGACCCGGTGACCGCGTACACGAAGACCGCCGATGTGCGGGTGGCGATGCCGGACGGCGTGAGCCTCGACACGGACGAGTACGTCCCCACCACCGGCTGCCCGTGCCCCGTCATCCTGGTGCAGACGCCGTACCGCAAGAGCGGTTCCGCGGTGGGCATGTTCAACCCGTACTTCCCGTCGCACGGCTACGCGGAGATCGTTGTCGACGTGCGGGGCACCGGCTCCAGCGAGGGCTTCTGGGACTCGTTCGGGCCGAAGGAGCGGGCCGATGGCGTGGTCCTCGTGCAGCGCGCCGCGTCGCGCCCCTTCTCCAACGGCACGGTCGGCCTGGCGGGCGTCAGCTACGCCGCCATCAACCAGTTCCTTACGGTGGAGCAGCCCGGCACCGAGGCGGTCAAGGCGATCTTCCCGATCGTCCCGATGGGCGACTCGTACCGCGACGTCGTATTCGCCGGCGGTAACACCGACACGGGGTTCATCCCACTGTGGCTGGGGCTGGTCAACGGCCTCAACGCCATCCCCGCGGATGACGCGACGGCCAACCCGCAGATCGCGCTGAACGCCCAGTCGCAGCACCTGCGCGACGTCGCGCGCTTCGGCGTCCCCGCCGTGGCGGACGCCACGCTGGGTGCCTACGAGAGCAAGCTCCCGAGCCAGGCTCAGCGCTTCCCGGACCAGGCGTACGACAACGCGTTCTTCCGCGGCAGCAGCCCGCTCGACGGCGTCGACCGGGTCAAGGTGCCGACCTTCATCGTCGGTGGCGAGTACGACATCTTCCAGCGCGGCGAGCCACTGCTCTACCGCGGCCTGAACCTGCCGACGTCGCAGAAGAAGCTGGTCTACGGCCCGTGGTACCACGGCTCACCGAGTGCCCACCTCACGGCCGATGACGGCAGCGCCCCGGTGACCGACCTGCAGGGCAACGTGCTTCCGTCGACCAACAACCTGGCGCTGGCGTGGTTCGACCACTGGCTCAAGGGCGTCGACAACGGCATCGACGGGTTCCCCACGGTCGAGACGTACCAGATCGGCCGTGGCGCCTGGAGCGCTGACACCAGCTTCCCGGCCGCCGGGACGACCTACCGGCCCTGGTACCTCGATGGGGCCGCGTCCGGGTCCGGGGCGCAGGCCCTCTTCGACGGCTCGCTGGCGAACGCCGCCGGCGCCGCCGGGTCGGCGACGCTGCCGTGGCAGCCCATCACCGGCGCCTGCTCGCGCTCCTCGACGCAATGGACCGCGGGGATCGTGTCCGCCGGCAGCTGCCCGGATGACAACAGCAGCGCCGAGCTAACGGGCGTCAGCTTCACCAGCCAGCCCTTCACCTCGGACTACACCGTCTCCGGGCCGATCATGGCCGACCTCTGGGTCAGCTCGACGCGGCGCAACACGACGCTGGTCGCCACCGTGACCGACGTCCACCCCGACGGCACCTCGGACCGCGTCACCGCGGGCTCACTGGTGGCGTCGTTCCGCGCTGAGACCGCGACGGCCTGCGGCGCGAAGGTGATGGACTGCACCCTCTACGCCGACGGCGTGCCGGTGATCCCCTGGCACCCGTACACCCGCGCGTCGCAGGCGATGCTGGAGCCGGGCACGCCCACGGAGATGAAGGTGGAGATCTTCCCGACGTCGCTGGTGCTGCAGCCGGGACACCGCCTAAGGGTGAGCATCACCACCGGCGACCTGCCTCACCAGGGGCCGAACACCTGGGTGACCACCAAGTCCGCCGGTGGCGTGTCGACGATCCACTTCGGCGGCGCGACGCCGTCGTCTGTCTACCTCGGGGTCGTCGGGGGCAACACCGCCCTGGCGGCGCCGGTGGCCGCCGGGGCGGCGGTCCCGGCCACCGCCACCTCATCCGTGGCCGCGCCGGCTGCTGCGCCCGCGCTGGGGCAGCTGACAACCACGGCGGTCGCCGAGCGCGCGCCGCTGACACCGATGGCGGTGGTCGCCCTGTTGCTGGTGACGCTGTTCGGCGCGGCCGCCGCCGGCCGCCTGCTGCGAAGGCCCCGCGCGCACTGACCGCCTGATGGCGGTCCCTCCTGGTCCCGCGTTCCCGGTCGCGCCGGCGACGGGTCCTGCCCGCCCGCCGCGGAACATGACGCCGTGGATCATCGGCGGAGTCAGCTGCCTGGTGCTGCTGGTGCTGGCGTGCGGCGGCGCGGGGTACGCCGTCTACCGCGGCGTCGGCGCCCTCAACCCGGTGGCCGCGTCACCGCCCGCCGATTTCCCCGTGTACCCCGGCGCCCGCCAGCAGTCCGCCATCGGGTTCCACCCCAACGACCAGGTGGGCACGATCAGCACCATCCAATGGGTGACCGTCGACCCCGCCGACACAGTGCTTGCCTACTACAGGACCAACCTGGCCCGAGGCGCCTGGCGGATCACCGACGAGCGCAAGACCGGCATCGCCACCCGCCTGACGATCGAGAGCACGCGGGGGGACGCGGGCTACCTGCAGGTGCAGGGGATCCTCAACCAGACCCAGATCCAGCTCTCGATCGGCGGCCGCGGCGCGCTCGGCTCGATCCCAACGCCCACGTGATTCCCGGGGGCACCCGTGGTTGACGGCGTGATCCCCACCACAGGGGCTGGTTCCACGACCTCGTGATCGTGCCCCGACGCTTCATCGAGCGCAGCGACGACGCGGCCCTGTTCGTGACCATGAGCGAGGAGGAGCTGGAGGGCCTGCGCCCTTTTACCCCGAGCCCGACGACGACCGGCTAGCCACTACCTAGCGCCGGGCGCGGCGTCACAACAGCTTCGTGAGCGACGACGCCAGCAGCCGATGCCTGGGTCCGCTGGCGGCCGGGCTGGCAGCGATGAGCGCGCTGACCCGGGCGCGGGCCGCGAGGACCACGGCGTCGACCTGCTTGCCTTCGATCGGCGACCCGATGGTCAGCCGCACCTCGCGGCGCAGCCAGAGCGCGCCGGTGCCGGAGATGGCCACCGGCACCACCGGTACCCCGGCGTTGACGGCGAAGTGGGCGAAGCCCTTGCGGAACTCACCAAGGCTGCCCTCGATGCCGTAGCGGGCCTCGGGGTAGAAGGCGGCCACGCCGCCCGCCGCGAGGCAGCGCTCGACGTGCTGGTACAGGCGACGGTCGCCGTGCCGCTCCATGTCGACGGGGATGTACCCGCCGACCGCGCGGACCACGCGCCACTGCACGGGGCGGCGCACCAGCCCGTGGATCGCGCCGAGGAAGTGGACGCGCGGCTCCGTCGGGAACGCCATCAGCACGAGGAACGAGTCGAGCCAGCCCAGGTGGTTGGCGGCGATGACGTAGGCGCCGGCCGCCGGCACCAGCTCGGTGCCCTCGATACGGATGCGAAAGAGCGCGAGCAGGACGGGGGTGAGCACAACGCGCAGAGCGCGGAACGCCAACGAGGCGTGGCGGCCGACAGGGAGAAGGTCGGCGGGGGGCAGGGCGGGGGTGATCTGCTTCATGCCAGCATCGTGCCCGCCGGCGGAGGCGGTGCCATCCGGGGAGGTACTCAACCTTGCGGCTGAGTACCGCGGCGGCGCTGGTGTAGCGACAAATATCCGGCGCGCAGGCGCCGGTGTAAATTCCCGGGATGGCACAGGAGGGCCTCACCGTCGAGGCCGCGGCCGCGGAGCTGCGACGGGTGGCCGGCCGTGCGGCGAGCGGCGATGGCGGCGTCGTGCTGGTCACCGGCGAGGCGGGCAGCGGCAAGACCGCGCTGGTTGACGCCGCCTGCCGGGACGCCGCCGCCGCCGGGGCGCTGGTGCTCTGGTCCAGCTGCGAGGCCACCGACGACGCGCCGGGCTTCTGGCCCTGGCTCCAGCTGCTCCGTCAGTACATGCGCCAGCACGCGGGGAAGGAGTTCCCGGCGGCGCTGCAGGCGCGGATGGCGGAGGTGATCGAGATGGCCCCGGGTGTCGACGCGGTCATCGCCGGCGCGGCGGTGCCGGAGGCGTTGGAGGTGGAGACCGCGCGCTTCCGGCTGTTCGACGCCGTCACGCAGGTGCTGCGCGGTGCTGCCGGGAGCTCGCCGCTGGTGGTCGTGCTCGACGACCTGCAGGCCGCCGACGACCAGTCGCTGGCGTTGCTGCGCCACGTCGCCGCCGAGCTGTCCGGCACTCGAGTGGTGGTGCTCGCCGTCGGCCGACCTGTCAATGCGCGCGCGGCGTCCGGGCTGCGCGAAACCGCCGCCGCCATCGGGCGCGCCCGCGGCGCGGAGCGGATCGACGTGGCGTCGCCCTCACCCCGCGCCGCGGCCGGCGGGCTCAGCGCGCGGGAGCGGGAGGTTGCGGCGATGGTGGCCGACGGGCTGTCCAACCGCGACATCGCGGAGACGCTGCACCTGTCGGAGCGCACGGCCGAGAACCACGTCCAGAACATCCTCAACAAGCTCGGCTTCAGCAACCGCGCCCAGGTCGCGGCCTGGGTGGCGCGAGGAGAGGTGTGAACGGCCCGCTGGCCTACCGGCGGATGCCGATCGAGGTCGAGTCCCCCGAGGAGCTTGGCTACGGAACGATCGAGTGCAACCTGAGCGAGAGCTCCGTGGCCGACATGCGGCTCCGCGACCTCGGCGTCGACCTGGGCGACCTCACCGCCGCGTACACCGCCCACCGCGGCCGCGACGACCTGCGCGAGGCGATCGCCGAGGACTGCGGCCTCGGTGTCGACGACGTCCTGGTCACCGCGGGGGCGTCGTTCGCGCTGTTCATCATCCACACCAGCCTGCTGGGGGCCGGCAGCCGCCTGGCGGTGGTGGCACCCAACTACGCGACCAACCTCGAGGCGCCGCGGCTCCTGGGCGCCGCCATCGACGTGGTCCAGCTCGACTTCGACAGCCAGCC
>JAXDLV010000161.1:0-22458 GCA_034666445.1 Chloroflexota bacterium
CGGCGTTGATGACGATCGAGCCGATCGGCACGCCGGTGTCCTTGGAGACCTGCTTGCGGATGTCGTACAGGCCGAACGGGCCCTGCTTGTAGGCGGCGAAGGTGCCCTGGTTCTCGAGGCTGGCGAAGAGCACTGTCTCGTTGCGCTCGTTGCTGACAGCCATGGCGCGGGCGTAGAGGTGCTCAACCTCCCCGGCGCCGCTGATCGACGGCCCGGTCGAGGTCCGGGTTGGCCCGATGCCGAACCCGCCGAGGTGGAAGTCCCCGTTGAGCTCGCAGGGGTTGCCGGGGCAGGGACGCGGGTCGGTCAGCTCCTTGGCGAAGCCCACCCGCCACTGTGGGGCGGCGGCCGGCGGGACCGCGATGGGCGATGGCTTGGGCAGCTGGATCGGCAGCGCGCCTGCGGTGGGCGACATCTGGGCGTACACCTCGCTGGCGTGCGCCATGTATGCGGATACAGGGGCCGGCTTCGACGCCGGCATGGCCAGGTTGGCCAGGTTGAGGCCGATCGCTGCAACGAGCAGGCACAGGCCCGCTCGCAGGAGCGCCCTGCTGGTCACCCGGATGCGGAACTTGCCCATCCGCAAAGAAACACTGGAGGAGAGATTGCCCACTGCCGCTGTACCCCGCCCAAATATGTGCCGGACCTGGATGTCCGCGTCGCCCGCTACTCTACCGGGCACCCGCCGGAGAAAGCATCCCCTCCCCCCGAATCTGTTACATCGATGCCGTCAAACGCGTGCTCGCGGCCTTCCTGGAGCGGCTTTCGAGGACGAATGCGACGGCGTAGAGGCCCCCGACCACGAGGAGCAGCGCGCGGTAGCCCGTCATCAACGCGGCGTACTCCATGACCCCGCCCACCATCGCGCCGAGGAGGTTTGCCGCAAACGCCACGGGCGAGCTGGCGACGTCCCTGAAGCGCTGGGCGAAGACCAGGTTGGCGAAGAACACCGGGCTGAAGCCGAGCCCGACGGCCGCCAGGAAGCGCGGCAGAAGGTCGAGGCTGAGGAGCGACTCCTGCGGCACCGCCCACGCCAGCACCAGGGCCGCCAGCAGGCCGCCGTAGAGCACCTCCGGCCGCGGCAGCCGCACCCGCCGCGCCACCTGCACGGCGACGAAGACGCTCACGAGGATGCCCGTGAAGACCAGCGCGTTCACCAGCCACGTGGTGCCGAAGAGCAGCGCGAACTGCACGACGTTCTTGGTCTCGAGGAGCAGGAACGCCGCGCCCATGAAGAAGAGGTCGCCATACGCCAGCATCGGGCGCATTGGGCCGGCCGTGAGGCGGACCAGTAGGAGCGACGCCAGCAGCACCATCGACAGGGTGGCCAGGTAGAAGGTGGGGATCACGGGTTCACGCAGGTACGGGAACGGGTGGTCATCGACCGCCGGGGCGGGCACGGTCGCGCCCGCGGGGTTCCACGGGCTGGGGCAGGTCAGCGCTGAGGGGTCGGTGCTGGCGCTGATCAGCGCGAGGTGGCCGCTGGTGCCAATGCTCTCGACGCACGGGGTGGTTCCAAAGCCCTGCTGCAGGGTGAGCGCAAGCCGGTCGACCAGCCACTGCTCGCGGTAGTAGTTGTACTCGACAAAGACCCCTCCTGGGCGAAGGTGCTCACGCGCCGCCCGCGCCGCCTCCACCGTGAACAGGTAGCTCTCCAGTCGGAGGGACGACTGGCCCGACACGAGGGTCAGCGAGTCGGGCAGGGCGAAGACGACCAGGTCGTATGTGTCGGCGCGGCGTTCCAGGAACGCCCTCCCGTCGTCGATGAAGGGATGGACGCGGGGGTCGTCGTAGGGATGGTCGGGGTTCTGGGCCCTGCCGATCTCGTAGAGGCGGGGGTCGATCTCGACCGCGTCGACGCTCCTCACCCCGTTGGACAGCGCCTCGGCGGTGTCGTGGCCCGTGCCGGCGCCGATGATGAGCACCTTCTCGGGAGCCCGGTTCAGCCGCCGGTACACGCGGCCATACAGGTCGCCGCTGGGCGACACGTCCGGCGGGACCGACACAGGGATGATCGCCTGGTGGGGAATCCCGTTGGCCCATACCTGGACCACCGGGAAGCCGCTCACCTCGTAGGCCCGCGTGCGCAGCTGGTAGTAGGGCGACCAGCTGAGGTCCGGCCGCGTGGACTCCACGCCCAGCACCGTGACGACCGCCAGCGCCGCGGCGAGGTGCAGTGGCCGTGGCCGCCGCCCCGACAGCCCGAGCAGCATCGCCATCGCAACGCCCCCCCAGGCAAGCGGTGGCGCCCCGACCAGGGACAGCAGCGAGAAGACGACTATCCCCAGGATGCTGCCGCCGATGTCCAGCGAGTACGCCTCCAGGGGGTCGAAGGTGACGAAGACGCGGGCCACCCCCTCGGCGACCGTGGCCATCGCGGCGGCCACCGCCACAAAGATCACCGGTAGTGAGATCCACATCGGCAGCCCGGAGCTGGTGCCGCCGATGAAGATCAGCTGGTCGGCGCCGGCGTCGATCTGGGCCGGGAAGGCGATGACGAACAGCACCAGGGCGCACACCGCCACCGGCGCCCAGCGGGACAGGTCTCGCGTCGCATCGCTGCGCAGGAAGCCGATGCCGATACCGAGGAAGCTCCCGAGGAGCACGAAGTTGGTGAAGTGCGAGAGGTCGAAGATCTCCGCGCCGGTCCAGCGGATCAGCGCCAGCTCGAGGAACAGCATCGTGGCGCTCAGCAGGAGGAGGCGCAGCCGTTGGCTCACGGTGCGCAATTTGCCACGCGCCCGCGCCGCTGTCGATGGCCTTGGCTCACATTGGCTAGCCTCCATGCCATGCCCGCCGATGAGCTGGAGCGCCGCCGCCTGGCGCACCGCAGGCTGCGCGGCCTGCACCTCCGGGGGCAGCCCGCCGCCAGCCCGGCCCAGGTCGTGGGCCGCCTGGGCGCCATGCAGGCGCAGGAGTACGCCTACGCGCGGTGGTCGATCGCGCAGCGCAGCCTGGGGCTCGACCTGGGCGCCGTCGAGGCCGCGCTCGTCGCAGGCGAGGTGCTGCGCACCCACGTGCTCCGTCCCACCTGGCACTTCCTCGCGGCTGCCGACATCCGCTGGGTGCTGGCGCTTTCGGCGCCCCGTGTGCAGAGGGCCAGCGCCCACTCGTACCGCGTGCTCGACCTCGACGCGCGCACCCTCGCGGCAGGCGCCGACACCATCGCGGCGGACCTTGCGGGCGGCCACCACCGGACCCGTGCCGAGCTGCGGGCGGTGCTCGAAGCGGCCGGCATCCCCGCCGCGGGCCTGAGGCTGGCCTTCATCCTCATGAACGCGGAGCTCGAGGCGCTCATCTGCAGCGGCGCGATGCGGGGCCGGCAGCAGACGTACGCGCTGCTCGCCGAGCGCGCCCCGGGCGCCCGCGAGCGCGACCCCGACGAGGCCCTCGGCGAGCTGACGCGGCGCTACTTCACCACCCGCGGCCCCGCGACGGCGAAGGACTTCTCGCGCTGGGCCAGCCTGCCCCTCGGCCAGGTGCGTCGGGGGCTGGAGATGATCGCGGCCGAGGTCGAGGGTGCCGAGGTCGGCGGTCGCGAGTACTGGTCGGGCGCGGGCTCGGCCGCGCGCCCTCTGCCCTCCCCCCGCGTCGACCTGGTCCAGTGCTACGACGAGTACGTGATGTCCTACACCGAGAGCCGCGACGTGCTCGCCGCGCCGGGCCGGCCGCTGCCGGTGACCGATCGCGACACCTACTACCACGCGATCCTGCTGGACGGCTCGATGGTCGGCCGCTGGCGCCACGCGCTCCGCGGCGACGGCGTCACGGTCGAAGCCATGCTCTACCGTCGTCTCATCGCCGGCGAGCGCCAGGCGCTGGACGCCGAGGTGGCACGCTACGGCGCCTTTCACGGCCTCGCGGCGTCGCTTACGATCAAGCCGTGATCACCGGCGTCCACAGCCTCATCTACAGCCGCAACGCGACCGCCTTCCAGGCGTTCTTCCGAGACGTGCTGGGCCTTTCCGAGGTCGACGCCGGCGGCGGCTGGCCGATCTTCGCGCTCCCGCCCACGGAGCTCGCGATCCACCCGGACGAGGGCGCTACCCGCCACGAGCTCTGGCTGATGTGCGACGACGTCGAGGCCACCATCACCCAGCTGGCGAAGAGCGGCGTCACCGCCGACCCGGTCGTGGAGCAGCGGTGGGGCCTGACCACGACGATCCGGATCCCCAGCGGGGAGGAGCTCGGCCTCTACGAGCCGAAGCACCCGACCGCGATCAGGACGACAGCCCCTCCCCCGGTTGCCTGAGAAGGCGCGGCCCGCGCCGCGGAGGCAGCAGGCCCTGGGGTCGCGTGCGGCGATGTTCGAGCTGGCTCGCAAGCACCACGTGGCAGGGCGGCACGCAGAGGCGGAGGTCGTCTACCGGGCCCTGCTGCACGACCGCGACGACCACCTGGGCGCCTGGGGCAACCTCGGCGACCTCTACGTCGAGACGGGACGCTGGCCCGAGGCCGCCGACGCCTTCCGGCACGCGGTCAGCCTCGACCGCCGCGACGCCAGCATGGTGATGGCGCTGGCCAACGCCCTCGCCATGAGCGGCGACTTGGAGCAGGCCGAGGCGGTCACCCGGCAGGCGCTGGCCATGCGCCCCAACCACGTGAACATGCTCTCTCGCATGCTCGAGCTCCTCCACCGTCCGGGGCACTACGCCGAAGGCGTGGCGTTCGGCCTGCGCGCGGTCGAGCTGGAGCCGGAACGGGCGGCGCTGCGCTGGCTGGTCGGCGAGACCCTGATCGCGCTGGCGCGGAACGAGGAGGCGGTGGTTCAGCTCGAGGCGGCGACCCGCCTCGATCCCGACGAGGGAAAGCACTGGCATGCGCTCGGCAATGCCTACTTCCAGTCCGGACGGATCGACGAGGCCTGCTCGGCGTACGTCCGCGCCGCCGCCCTCTCTCCGGAGAATCCGCGACCCCTGCTTGCGCTGGGCACCGCCCTCTCGTTCCAGGGCGAGGTGCGCGGCGCCGACGACTGCTTCGGGCGCGCCGCGGCCATGGGCGACCCCGCCGGCGTGCTGCGTTCGGCAATGCTGCTGCCGCCTATCGCGGAGTCCGTCGAGGACATTCTTGAGTGGCGAAGTCGTTACGAGGCGAAGCTCGACGCCCTTCTCGCGTCCGACATCCACACCGACGACCCCGCCGGCGACGTGGCCGTCACCAGCTTCACCCTGACCTACCATGGGTACGACAACCGGGGACTCCAGGAGAAGCTGGCCCGCGTCATGCTGAAGGTGGCGCCCTCGCTGGACTGGACGGCGCCACACTGCCTGCCCGGCGCGGCCCCTCGATCGGGCGATGGCCGCATCCGCATCGGCTTCCTCTCCTGGTACCTGAAGCGGCACACCATCGGGAAGGTCAACGCCGGCATCATCGAGCACTTCGACCGGGACCGCTTCGAGGTCGTCGTGATCCAGGGGATCCAGGAGGACGACGAGTCGCGAGCCATCGCGGCCTCCGCGGACCGCGCGATAAAGCTCGACGGCGACCTCGACACGATGCGGCGGCGGATCGCGGAGCTGGAGCTGGATGCGCTGCTGTACACGGACATCGGCATGGAGCCGATGGGCTACTACCTCGCGTTCAGCCGCCTGGCGCCGGTCCAGGCGGTGACGTGGGGTCACCCCGAGACATCAGGTCTGCCCAGCATCGACTACTACATATCCAGCGATCTCGTCGACGACGCGGACGCGGGGGGCCTGTACTCCGAAAAACTGGTGCGCCTCACCGGCATGCCGGCTTACTACCGTTTCCCCACGATCCCGGAGGGCCTGCCGGGCCGCGAGGCGCTGCCCTTCGAGGACGACTGGGTCGTCTACGCCTGCGTGCAGAGCCTCTTCAAGGTCCACCCGGAGTTCGACCACCTCATGGGGGAGATCCTTCGGCGCGACCCGCGCGGCCGGGTGGTGCTGGTCGACCACCCGGTTTCGGCGCAGCTGGCGGAGCGGTTCAACGACCGCCTGGAGCGCAACCTCCCGGACGTGGTCGACCGCATCGTGTTTCTCCCACGTCTCAGCACCACCGGCTATTTCACCCTGCTGTCAGCCGCCGACGTGCTGCTGGACACCATCCACTTCGGTGGGGGCAGCACCACGTACGAGTCCTTCGCCGTGGGCGCCCCGGTGGTCACCTGGCCCCGGAGGTTCGCACGGAGCCGCGTAACGGCCGGGGCCTATGCGCGGATGGGAATGCCCGACGAGGTCGCACACTCGGCCGAGGAGTACGTCGAGCGGGCCGTGAGCATCGCCAACGACCACGAGAGGCGCGACGACCTGCGCCGGCGCATCGTTGAGGCGCGCGGCGTTCTCTACGAGGACATCGGGGCGGTGCGGGAGATGGAGGCGTTCTTCGAGGACGCGGTTGCCCGGGCCCGCTCGAGCTAGCCGACCGACTCCACCTCGAGGGGCTGGATGCTGTCGAGCAGCTCCTCCCCCACCGCGTCCCATTGCTCCGCGGTGATGGCAAAGATCGAAAGGTCACAGAAGCCGCCGTTGTAGAAGATGTGATCTTTGAGGCGCCCCTCCTCCTCCCCGATCATCCGCGCGATATCGATGGGGACCGACGAGGCGCCCTCGACCACCTCGACATAGATCCTGCGCAGCCGCCACGTCACGAACGCGTACTCCGTCAGGAGGATCGCTCCCTGCCAGGTGAGCGTTGCCCCGGGTTCCCGGTGGTCCATCACCATCGCCAGCTTGGCGGTGGCGTGGAGCAGGTCAGGTTCGTAGATACCGACAAAGCCCACCGGCCGGCCGGTGGCCAGTTCGATCACCAGGAAGCCCGCCAACAGCGCCTGTTGGAGCACGCCCGCGAACTCACGTGGACTGCCACCGACCTCGCCCCCCAGCCAGCGGAAGTCGACCTCTCGCCTGCTGGCCAGCTCGAACAGGTAGGAGAGGTCGCCGGGCATCACGGGCTGCAGCCGGACAAACTGTCCACGCCACATCTCTGCCACCGCGGCCAGGGGGCCTGGGGTGGCGGTCATTTCGCGGCCCGGTTGGCTCCCCTGGCGGTGCGGGCGGCGACGACGGCGGAGAGGTCGCCGACGGTCTGAACCGCCATCAGCTCCTCGACCGCTTCGAGCCCGAACTCGACGTCAAAAGCGTTCTCGATCTCGATGAGTAGCTCCGCGGCCACCAGCGAGTCCATGCCCAGGTCCTCGACCAGCGCCGACGCCGGCGTGACCTCCCCCGGCTTGACCTTGAGGAAGTCGACGAGGACGCCCTGCACCTTCTTGGCCACCGCCGGGGGCGTCTTGGCCTGCGCGCGGGCCATCAGCGGGCGGCCGCCCGGCGAGGCAGCGCCAAGCCCAGCGCCCGGTCCTTGTTCTTGTCCCAGTCCTTGCGGTAGATCGCGAGCACATGGAGGTCCCAGTAGCGGCCGTTGTGGAACATGTGGTCCTTCAGCTTGCCCTCCTCGTGGAACAGCCGGCCCTCGCCGCTGCTGATGTTCATGTAGTTGTAGTGCGCCGACTCCATGTAGAGCTTCCGGAAGTTCCAGAGGGTAAACACGTAGTTGAGCAGCAGGGTCATGGGGGACATCACAACGCCGGTATGGGCCCACCGGGGGTCGGCCACCAGGGCGACGTGGGCCCAGCCCTCGCGCATGTTGGCGGCGAAACAGGTCACCAGCCCAACGGGCTCCCCGGTGGCGACGCTCTCGCTGATGAATTGGACCAGCACGTCGCGCCATAGCGTCTCGACGAAGCTGACAGGGTTCGGGCTCGAGCCCTGGGTGCGCCAGCGGAACCCGACCTCCGGCTGCATCGCCAGGCGGTAGAGGTAGTCATGGTCGCTCTCCACGACGGGTCGGAGGCGCACATGGCGACCCTCCAGCGGGGGTGCGGAGGCCGCGGTCTGCTCAGACATCTCGATGAGGATAATGGCTCGGTGGAGAAGCGAACGCCCGCCGCGATCGCCTCCCTCTGGCAGCAGATGACCGGGTTCGTCCTCACCCAGGCGCTGCATGCGGCGGCCGACCTGCGCCTGGCGGACGCGCTTGCCAGCGGACCCCTGGCACCGGCAGACCTAGGCCGCCAGGCCGGCGCGGACGCCCAGGCGGTGACCCGCGTCCTGCGCCTGCTGTCCGGCGAGGGGATCTTCCAGGAGCTGCCGGACGGGCGCTTCGAGAACACCTTCACCTCGGCACTGCTGCGCGACGGCGTGCCGGGGTCGCAGCGACCGGCGGCGCTGCATTTCGGCACCGTCATGTACCAGGCTGCCGCGGGCCTGGCCGACGGGGTGCGGACCGGGACCGTGCCCTTCGAGGCCATGTTCGGGGAGCCCTTCTTCGACTACATGCGCGGTAACCCCGACGCAGCCGTGAACTTCGACGGGGCGATGGCCTCCTCGCTCCCGGCGCGGGCGGCCTTCGTCCAGCTCTATGGCTGGAGCCGGTTCGACCATGTCGTCGACGTCGGCGGCGGGACGGGCGAGCTGCTGGCGGGCCTGCTGGCGCGCAACCCGGCGCTCACCGGGGTGGTGGTGGACCGCCCTGCGCTGGCCGAGCAGGCGCAGGCCGTCTTCCAGGCCGCGGGGGTGGCCGACCGGGCCCAGTTCGCCGGCGGGGACTTTTTCGACGACGTCCCCGCGGGCGGCGACGTCTACCTGCTCTCCAGCGTCCTCCACGACTGGAGCGACCCCGACGCCGGTCGCATCCTGGCCGCCTGCCGGCGGGTCATGGCCGGGGACGCCCGGCTGGTGGTGGTCGACGCCGTCATGGCGGCTGGGAATCCGCGCTCGTTCACCCGGGTGATGGACGTGATGATGCTGACGATCGCCACCGGCCGCGAGCGCACCGAGGAAGAATGGCGCGCCCTCCTCGAGTCGTCGGGATTCCGCCTCGAGCGCCTCGTGGCCTCGCCGCTGCTGGCGATCCTGGAGGCGTTCCCGGCCTAGCCTACGCCGTCCTGAGGGGCAGGCTGACCAGCCCGCGGAAGACTCGGTCAGGGGCGTTCCAGGCCGGTGCGGCCGCCGTGAGCCGGGCTCCGGGGAAGTGCCGCGCCACCCCTGCCACCGCCTCCTGTGCCTGCAGCCGTGCGATCGATGAGCCCAGGCAGTGATGGGGACCCCCGCCAAATGTCACGTGCCCCCTGGCGTCGCGGGTGATGTCGAACCGCTCGGGGTCGTCGAACTCCGCGGGATCACGGTTCGCGGCGATCGCCGAGCCGAAGATGATGTCGCCTGTCCGCAGGTGCAGGTCGTCCCAGTCGACATCCTCGAGGGCCTGCCGGTAAAGGCCGGCGCCGGGGGGCTCGTACCGCAGCACCTCCTCCACCGCCGCGGCGGTCAGCCCGGGATCGTCCCGTACGGCGGCCCACTGGTCGGGGTGATGCAGCAGGGTGGAGACGGCGTTGGTGGTGAGGAACCAAACGGTCTCCTGGCCTCCGATGATCAGGGTGGTGGCCATCGCCATGAGCTCGTCCTCCGAGAGCCGGTCCGTGCCATCGCGGGCGGCGATCATCAGGCTGAGGAGGTCGTCACCCGGCGCCTGCCGCCTGGCGGCGATCAGGCCACGCAGGTACTCGTAGAAATCCCGGACGGCGTTGTTGAGGCGCACCCGGGCCACGGCCGGGTAAAAGACCATGAAGCACAGGTTCAGGTCAGCGGCCCAGGCGGTCACCTTCTCGCGGTCCGCCTGTGGGACACCCAGCATGTCCCACATCGTCTCCTGGGGCAGCGGCCGCGCCAGCGCCTGCACCAGATCGAGCTCGGTGCCCGCGGGAGCCGCCCCAGCGGCGGCAGAGCAGAGGCGGTCGACCGTGTCGCGCACCTGGTCGCGGAGGGTCTCCACCCCCTGCGCCGTGAACGCCGCCGCCACCAGGGTGCGCAGCCGCCGGTGGGTCTCCCCGTCGACGTTGAACATCACCTTGGCCCACCAATCGTGAAAGGGCCCCTTGGCGATCCCCTGGACGTGGAGGATCTGGGTACCGGGGCTGCCGAAGCGTGCGTCCTTGGACAGGGCATGCAGGTCGCCGTGGCGGAGCAGGCACGGGCCGAAATGCGTGCTGGCGTACCAGTGCTGCTCCCGCGCCCGGCGCAGGGTCTCGTGCTCCTTCTCGCCGCGCTCGATGATCGCCGGCAGCCTGAGGGGCCCCGCTGTCATGACGGGGGGGCCACCACGAGGGACACGTTGTGCCCGCCAAAGGCAAAGGAGTTGCTGATGGCCGGCGCGGGGACCGCTCGGCGGGGGCCGCCGCAGACGACGTCAAGGTCGACGCCGTCGTCAGCTGCCCCGAAGTTGGCTGTGGGTGGGGTCATGCCGCGCGTGACGGCGAGGATTGCCAGGACCAGCTCGGCGGCGCCGCCGGCGGCCATCATGTGGCCCATCACACCCTTGGGGGCGGTCACGGCCGGCGGTTTCCCGGCGAACGCGGTTGCAAGCGCGCGGGCCTCGGCGAGGTCGCCCAGCGGCGTGGCGGTGGCGTGGGCATTGACATGCCCGATGTCGCTGGGGGTCATCCCCGCATCCTCGATCGCGGCAACCATCGCGGCCGCGGCGTGGCTGCCGTCGGGCCGCGGCGCCACGGGGTGGTATGCGTCGGAGTTGCTCCCGTAGCCCACCAGCTCGGCCGCGATCGTGGCGCCGCGGGCGCGGGCGGCATCCAGCCGTTCGAGCACGAGGAACGCCGCCCCCTCCCCCGCGACGAGGCCGTCGCGGTCGCGGTCAAACGGGCGCGACGCCCGCGCCGGGTCGTCGTTGCGCGTGCTCTGCGCGCCGAGCTGCCCGAAGCCCGTGAGCAGAAGTGGATGGATCGGGGCGTCGGCGCCGCCCACCAGCACCGCGTCAGCACGCCCGGCACGGATCATCTCCAGCCCCTCCCCGATCGCGTGCGCGCTCGCGGTGCAGGCGGTGGAGATGGTGTGGTTCGGCCCGGTCCAGCCGTGTCGCGCGGCCGCGAAGGCGGCCACCGCGTTGGGCATGAACCTCGGAAGCAGCCGGGGTGACACGTGTCGTGGGCCCTGCTCGAGCAGGACCTGGTGCTGCTCCAGCGTGCCGATCAGGCCGCCGAAGCCGCTGCCGCTGATCACCGCTCGCCGCGCGGGTTCGACGTCGAGCTCCCCCGCATCGGCCAGCGCCGCCCCCACCGCGATCGCCCCGAGCAGCGCGCTGCGGTCCAGTCGCCTTGCCTCCTGGGGGCTGAGGTACGGCGAGGGATCCAGGTCCGCGACCTCGCAGGCAAACCGGGTCGGCAGCCCCGTCGCGTCGAAGCCGCGGATGGGGGCTGCGGACGAGCGACCAGCCGCGTGGGTCTCCCAGAAGGTCGCCAGGTCGTTGCCGGCCGGGGTCACGACGCCCATCCCTGTGACTGCGACCCGCGGGCGGCCGCGATGGTCGAGCGCAGCCGTCAATCAATCACCGCCAGGACCTTCCGCTCGGGCCACTCGCCGGCGGCGAGCAGGGCGCGGCACGCCGGCCGCTTGACCTTTCCCGAGGTGGTCCGCGGGATCGTCCAGGGACGCAGCAGCAGCACGGGACCGACGCGCAGGCCGAGCGCCGCGCTGATCGAACCCTGCAGACCACGACCGAAGGTCCGAGCCTCGTCGGCGTCGCGCGTGTCGACCTCGATCGCCAGCGCCAGGCGCGACGGGTCGTCGGGGGCGCGGAACGCCGCCACGCCGTTGAGAGCGGCCTTGCTCACCACGAGGGCCACCGCCTCGACGTCCTCGGCGAAATGGTTCCGCCCCCCGGCTGACACCACCTCGTCCGCCCGCCCCAGGACATAGATCTCGCCGTCGTGCTGGCGGCCCAGGTCGTTGGTGGTGAACCACCCGTCGCTGTCGACCCCGGGAGCCTGGCCGTCGCCGCGAACGTAGGCGTCGAGCAGCCAGGGAGAGCGGATGGCGATGGTCTCCTCGAGGCGCACCTCCACCCCCGCGAGGGGCGGGCCGACGCTGACGTTGCCTTCGCCATCCTGCACAGGGCCGCGGCCGATCGGTGGCATGGTCACAGCCGCAACCGCCTCCGACATCCCGTACACGGGCATGATCGACTCCCACGGGAAGCCGTTCTGCTGGTTGACCTCCTGGAAGCGCTCCAGCGTGGCGAAGGAGACCCGTTCCCCGCCGGTGAAGCACAGCCGCATCGAGCTGAGATCGCCGGTCGCGCCGCGGGCCGCCCGCGCCGCCATCCGGAATGCGAAGTCCGACGCCGCCGTGAGCGTTGCCCGCTGGTCGGCGCACGCGTCGAGCCAGCCGCGGGGGTGGACCACGAAGCTTCGCGGGGAGAGCACTGTCAGCGGCACGGCGTAGGCGAGCGGGACCAGGAAGGTGCCCACCAGGCCCATGTCGTGGTAGAAGGGCAGCCACGTCACGCCGCGGTCCGTCGCGGGGTCCACCTCCATCGCGCGGCCAAACCCTTCGAGGTGCCCTGCCAGGGTTGCCGCGTGGAGGGCCACGCCCTTGGGGGTACCCACGCTGCCAGACGTGAACTGCACGAGGGCGATGCCCTCGACAGCACGTCCGGGGTCGGGGCCGTCGCCCGCCTGCAGCGACGCCGGGTCGATGGCCTCCACGCCGCTCCCCGCCATCTCCGCCAGCCGCGGGCTGCCGATCACCCGGCTGCAGCTCATCGCCCGCAGAACCGGGCCAAAGCCAGCCTGGTACACCTCCGTCGCCTGGGCGGGAACTGGCGGCAGGGAGACCAGGGTCGCGCCGGCGGCCCAGACCCCCAATGCCGCGGTGATCGACTCCGCGTTGTTGTCGATGACCATGCCGATGGCGTCGCCCTGCTCCACGCCGCGGGCTGCCAGCGCCGCCCCCGCCCGGACGATTCGCCGGCCCAGCTCGTCATATGTCAGGACCTCGGCCTCGCCGCGGCCCGAGACAAAGCGAACGGTGCCGCGTGTCTCGCCGATCGGCCGAATGATCGACTCCAGGCTCATCGTCGCCGGCGGGGGTGCCGGCCGGGCCTCAGTGGACCTGGCGCTCATGCCCCTCCCAGAAGGGTTGCCGCAGCTCGCGCTTGGCGATTTTTCCCGGCCCCGCTTTGGGCAGCGGTTCGGCCCGCAGCTCCAGGGAGCGCGGCACCTTGTAGCCGGCGATGCGGGTGCGGCAGTGGGCGATGATCTCGTCCTCACCGGCCTCGTGCTGGGGGCGGAGCACCACCACCGCGTGGACGCGCTCGCCCCATTTCTCGTCCGGCACCGCGATGACGGCCGCCTCGAGCACGGCGGGGTGCGAGTAGAGCGCATCCTCCACCTCGGTTGAGAAGACGTTCTCGCCACCCGTGATCACCACGTCATGGAGGCGGTCGACGATGAACAGGTACCCGTCCTCGTCGGCGCGGGCCATGTCGCCGGTGCGCAACCAGCGGTCGGGGGTGATCGCTGCAGCGGTCTCCTCCTCGCGGTGCCAGTAACCCGCCATCACGTTGGGTCCGCGCACCCAGATCTCACCCACCTCGCCGGTGTCGGCCAGGCTGCCGTCGAGGCGATGGATCTCAACCTGCACGCCCACGACCGGCACCCCCGCCGATGCCAGCCGGCCGGCGTGGGGCTCCTCGCCACCGAGCCCGAGGGCATGGTCGCGGGGCGACAGGAAGCTGACCAGCGGAGCGGCCTCCGTCAGGCCGTAACCCTGGGCCCAGTCCGTCTTGATCAACCCCGCGGCCTGGCGCTGCAGCGCACCGGGCATCGGGGAGGCGCCGTACAGCAGGAAGCGCAGGCTCGATAGGTCGCGGGTCGCCGTCGAGGGATGGTTGACCAGCATGCTGATCATCGATGGCACCAGCACCGTGAGCGTCACGCGTTCCTTCTCGATCGCGGCGGTCAGGCGGTCGGGGTCGAAGCTGGGCACGAACGTGTGGGTGGCGCCGACCCACGTGGTCGCGAATGTATGGAGACCGTCGCCCGAATGGAACATCGGGATCGCGTGCAGGTAGGTGTCATCGGTGCGATGGCCCATCGTGATGAGGACATGCTTGGCATTGGCCACCAGGTTGCCGTGGCTGAGCATCACGCCCTTGGGCCGGCCTGTCGTCCCGCCCGTGTAGGAGATGGCGGCGATCGTGGTGGCGTCCACGTCGGCGTGCGGCCGCGGCCCTGACGCCGCCAGCGCGTCCCAGGACAGGACCCCGTCGGGTGCCTCGCCCGCGCCGGCGAGGATGACGTGGCGCACCCTCGGGCAGGCCTGCTGGAGGCGTAACCCGAGCTCGAGGTGAGCCGGGTCGACCACCAGCGCGGCGGTGTCGCAGTCCTGCAGCATGAACTCCTGCTCCGGGGGGGCGAGGCGGATGTTGAGGTCATTCAGGACCAGCCCGTGGTAGGGCAGACCCAGCCAGCACTCCAGGTGCTGGTGGGTGTTCAGGGAGATGCAGCCCACGACGTCGCCCGGCTTCAGGCCGAGTTCAGTCAGGCCGGTACCGAGCCCGCGCACGCGCGCGGCCAGCTCCGCGTACGTCAGCCGTACGTCGCCGTCGACGACGGCGGTGCGGCGAGCGTGGACAGCCGCCGCGCGGTCGAGGACCCAGTCGAGTGACCCCCCCACGGGCCCGTCGGAGGCGATCGGCCTATTCCAGGCGGCCGAACGCCAGCGTGACGTTGTGGCCGCCAAAGGCGAACGAGTTGCTCAGCGCCATACCGACGTCGGCGCGGCGGGCCTTGTTGGGCACGAAGTCGAGGTCGCACTCGGGGTCAGGGGTCTCGAGGTTGATCGTCGGGGGGATCACCCCCTCCTCGATCGCCCTTACACACACCATCGCCTCGAACGCACCGGCGGCACCGAGCATGTGGCCTGTCATCGACTTGGTGGAGCTGACCGGCAGGCTGTCGCCGCCCGCGCCGAAGAGGTTGCGGATGGCCAGCGCCTCAGTGCGGTCGTTCATCCTCGTGGCCGTGCCATGGGCGTTGACATAGTCGACGTCGGTCGTCGACCGGCCGGCGTCATCCAGCGCGAGCTGCATCGAGCGGCGCGCGCCGTCGCCCTCCGGGTCGGGCGCTGTCATGTGGTACGCGTCGGTGGACATCCCGTACCCCAGGAACTCGGCGCGGACCCTGGCGCCGCGCGCCCGGGCGTGCTCGAGCGACTCCAGGACAACCACGGCGGCGCCCTCGGCGACGACGAAGCCGTCACGGTCGGCGTCGAACGGGCGGCTGGCGCGCTCCGGCTCCTCGTTCCGGGTTGAGAGTGCCCGCGCCGAGGAGAAGGCGCCCAGGCACATCGGCAGGACTGACGCCTCGGAGCCGCCGACAACCACGGCGTCGGCCCGGCCGAGGCGGATCCAGTCGGCGGCCTCCCCGATCGCGTTGGCCGACGCTGAGCAGGCGGTGGCGGCCGCGCCGGACGGGCCCTTCAGCCCGAAACGCATCGCCACCTCGCCCGCCGCCATGTTCGGGATGAACGTCGCCGGCAGGTGCGGGCTCATGCGGTTATAGCCGTGGGTCTCGGCGCGAACCAGGGCGGCGCTCAGGGTGGTCATGCCGCCCACGCCGGTGGCGATCAACGTGCCCAGGCGCTCGGCGTTGGCAGGGGTGATCTCCAATCCACTGTCCTCGATCGCCTCCCCGGCGGCCAGCAGCGCAAAGAGCGTGAACAGGTCCTTGTACTTCAGCTCCTTGGCCGAGAAGGCGGCCTCGAGGTCCGCGTCGCGGGCCTCCCCCGCGATCGTGACAGGGAGGTTCAGGGAGACCGGGTCGAAGCGGGTGATCGGGCCCACCCCAGACCGCCCCGCGACCAGCGCTGCCCAGCTGTCAGGGGCGTTTGCACCGACCGGGCTGACGGCGCCCAGGCCCGTCACGACGACGCGCGGCACGGAGCCGTTCATGGGCCCGAGCATAGCCGGTTGACAGTTCGAGGAAGGGACCGCCACAATGATGCGACCTGCAGCCTGGACCCTCGGGCTCGCGCCGGTCAGACATTGCGGCGACGGGGGGGCTGTCTAATCAGTAAACCTTCGTTGAGGTGGATGGCATGAGCCCGACAGCCGATCTCGAGTCCCGGATCTCCGAGCTGGAGTCCACCATCGAGGGTCTCCGCAGCAAGCCGGACACCGCCAAGGTCGGCCGTCGCCGGCTGCTCCGCCTGGCCGCTGCGGCCGCCGGCGGTGGCGCCGTTGCGCCGCTGCTTCTGAACACCACCGCGTCAGCGTCGACCGGTGACGTGATGTGCGCGGGCTGCACCACCATCGCGACCACCGACACGACGATCAAGCAGAACAACGATGAGAACGGCAACTCGACCGCATTCATCGTCGGCGGCAGCGGACGCCTGGCCCAGAGCCCCCTCGGCACCAGCGGCGCGCCCACGAATGCCGGCAAGAACTACGAGCAGGTCCGCGACGCCAACGGCACCCTGTTCCTCCACTTCGGTGGCGGCGTGTGGGCCGGCGCGATGGTTGCCGGCGATGGCGTCGGCATCTTCGAGGACAAGGTCACCACGCAGCCCTCGCTGTCCAATAGCGATGGCGTCACCTGGCAGGCGATGGGAGTCCTCGTCGACATCACCCCCGAGTTCAAGTGCAACCTCCTGTGCACTGCCAACGCGGACCTGTGGACGAACACCGCCGGGTACAACCAGGACCTGGCCATATTCATCTCAGGCGGCGTCTTCGGGACCCCGCCAGGGACCCTCGTCTCCTGGAAGGAGTCGGGAGGCTTCGCGGGGACCTTCTCGCCAAACGCGGCAGCCGTGCAGGGCATCATCCGGAACCTGCAGCCGGCCACCGCATACCGTGTGCAGCTGCGCTGGAAGACCAACAAGCCGGCCGGCGGCGTCACGATCTTCGCGGGCGCCGGCCCGATCTCGGGTCAGTTCTCGCCGACCCGCCTGGTCGTCCAGCTCCTGCCCCGGTAGGCACCTGATCGGTCCCCCGGCTTCGGCCGGGGGACCACCTCCCCGTTCCTAGCTGCGGCCTTCCTTGAACATGGCCACGGCCTTCTCGATGCGGCGCTGCCGCGTCTCCTCGGCCTTGGCGCCCTCCACCGACAGGACGTGGCGCTGGCGGTTGCTGTAGGAGAGGCCGTCAAAGAACTGCCGGGCCTTCGGCTCGGCGTCCAGCGCCCTGGCGAGGTCTTCGGGTACGTCGAGCACCCGTGGCGCGGTGTCCAGCTCGATGTCGACGTCGACCTCGTCGCCCGCCTTCACCCCCGCGCCGGCGCGGTTCTCGGCGCTGACGCCGACCATGTAGCGGCCGCCCATCACGGCGACGGTGTTGCGGTACGTGTAGCCGTTGATCGTGACGGTGATCGCCGGGCGCTTACCGGCGCCCAGGCTCTCCACGACCTCCGGCGGGATCTCCATCCCGGTGGCGGTCTTACCGCCCAGCTCCAGCGTGGCGTGAAATTTCATGCCGCCCAGTATGCCGGGGCGAACCGGGGTCGGTCAGCCCTGGCGCAGCCCCAGCGTGTTGCCGTCGGGGTCGTGGAACCACGCTCCCCGCGCCGGGCCGAGCTGGGCGATGTGTCCCGTGGTCTGCAGCGGCCCCTCGGTGTAGTCGATGAACTCCACGCCACCGCCCTCCATCTCCCGCACGGTGGCCTCTATGTCGGAGACCTCGAAGTGGCCCAGGGTGTGGTCCGCCAGGCTCGGCCCGCGCTTGAAGATCGAGAGCTCGGTTCCACCACCGCAGCTGAAGCGGATCGAGGCCGGGCTCTCCCACAGGAGCTTGAGCCCCAGCGTCTCCTCATAGAAGACGCGGGCCCGCGCCAGGTCGGTCACCGGGATCGTGGCCACCACCATAGCTGCCCCCAGCATCAGCCGACCGCCTTCTTCACGAGGGCTTTCTTGGCGGTCGCGGTGGACTTCCTGGTCGGTTTGCGCGTTGCGGTCATGGCTGTACCTCCCTGCGGGTTGGCGAGACTGCACCCCGGTGTCCCTGGCCCATTCTGACCCCGGGCGCTGCCTGTAGAGTCGGACGATCACCAAGTCGGCGAGGAGGGAACTGCACGTATGAAGCTGGCGACCACGACGCAGATCTCCGTTGACGGGGTGATGCAGGGGCCGGGCGGGCCGGAGGAGGATGAGCGCGGCGTGTTCGAGCGCGGCGGGTGGGCCCACTTCGACGACGAGGCAGGGAAGGCCATGGACGAGATCTTCCAGCGCGCCGACGCGTTCCTGTTCGGTCGCCGGACCTATGAGATCTTCGCCGGCTCCTGGGGAACGTGGGACGACCCGGGCGACAGCCCGATCTGGACGGCCCTGGCCTCGAAGCCCAAGTACGTCGCATCCACGACGCTCACGGACCCACGGTGGACGGATACGACCGTCCTCTCTGGTGACCTTGCGGCCGCCGTTCGCGAGCTGAAGGCCAGGCCGGGACGCGAGCTGCAGGTGCAGGGCAGTGGCGTCCTGTTGAGGTGGCTGCTCGAGAACCAGCTGGTCGACGAGGTCACCCTGTTCACCTTCCCCGTGGTCGTCGGCCAGGGCACGCGGCTGTTCCCCGACAGCGGACCGGACGCAGCGCTGGAACTGGTCGAGTCGCGAGCCACCCCGACAGGGGTGACGATCCAGGTCTTCCGGCCCAGCGGGCGCCCGCGGTATGCAACCGCCACCGCGACCTGAAGGAAGTCAGCAGGTCAACGATTCAGCCGTTCCTGCCGCGAATATCGCGCTCAGCGCCAGCCAAGCCCCGGCGCAACGTCGGTCAGGACAGTGTCGAGGATGTGAGCGCAGTAATCCACGCCCAGCTGATTGGGGATAGTCAGCAGCAAAGTATCGGCGGCGGCAATGGCCTCATCCTGGGCCAGCTGCACGATCAGCTGGTCGGGCTCTGCGGCGTAGGTCTTGCCGAAGCGCGCCTTCCCCCCGTCGAGGAAGCCGACCTGGTCCTCTGAGCCGGCTTCACGGCCGAAGTAGGCGCGGTCCATGTCGTTGACAATCGGGAAGATGCTTCGGCTCACCGAGACGCGAGGCTCGCGGATATGGCCGCTGCTAGCCCAGGCGGTGCGGAAGCGTTCGATCTGCTCGGCCTGCAGGCGGTGAAACGGCATACCCGTGTCCTCGGTGAGGAGGGTCGAGCTCATGAGGTTCATCGCCTGCTCGGCGGTCCACTCGGCGGTTTTCCGGGTACCGGCGCCCCACCAGACCCGGGCGCGCAGGCCCTCGGAGTGCGGCTCGACCCGGAGCAGTCCCGGTGGGTTGGGGAACATCGGTCGGGGGTTCGGTTGGGCAAAGCCCTCACCGCTCAAGACATCCAGGAAGACCCTGGTGTGCTCGCGAGCCATGTCAGCGTGGTCGGACCCCGGGGGTGGGATGTAACCGAAGTATTGGTAGCCGTCGACGACCTGCTCCGGAGACCCACGGCTTATACCAAGCTGTAGCCGCCCGCCCGAGATGAGATCAGCGGCGCCGGCGTCCTCGGCCATGTAGAGGGGGTTCTCGTAGCGCATATCAATCACACCCGTCCCGATTTCGATCCGGGTGGTCCTGGCGCCGATCGCTGCCAGCAGCGGGAACGGCGAGGAGAGCTGGTTGGCGAAGTGGTGCACCCGGAAATACGCCCCGTCCGCGCCGAGCTCCTCGGCGGCGACTGTCAGTTCGATTGACTGCAGGAGGGCATCCGAGGCCGAACGGGTCTGAGAATGCGGCGTCGGCGTCCAGTGGCCGAACGACAGGAATCCGATGCGTTTCATACCGGACCTAACCTATCGCCGGCCCGGCCTCTTCCAAGGCCAGGCCTTCAACGTCGACCAGTCGAGCCTCGGCCCGGGCGGCGAATAAATTAGCGCCAGGGGTTATTGCAAGTACAAGCACATCCAGGTTCATGCAAGGAAGGTGGCGGTTGATCGACGAACAGGGGGCAATGCCTTCCCAGGACATTGAGTTCGGACTGGACTCGTTCGTTCCCATCAGCGTGGACGAATCGGGTCGGGAACTCGGCGGCGACGAGGTCATCCGCAACACCGTCGAAGAGGCGGTCCTCGCCGATTCCGTCGGCATCGACTCGTTCAACATCGCCGAGCACTACCGCCGCGACATGATGGACTCGGCGGGCAGCATCATCCTGGCTGCCATCGCCGGCCGAACCAAACGCATCCGGCTCGGCACCGCCGTGACCGTGTTGAGCACCCAGGACCCCGTTCGTGTGTACACCGAGTTCTCCACACTCGACGCGGTATCGAACGGCCGGGCACAGCTCATCGCCGGGCGCGGCTCGCTGATTGAGTCGTTCCCGCTCTTCGGATACGACCTCACCGACTACGAGGAGCTCTTCGAGGAGAAGCTCGACCTGCTCACGCGGCTGCTGCGAGACCAGCCCGTCACCTGGTCGGGCAAGTTCCGCTCCCCGCTCACCAACCAGTACCTGAGTCCGCCCCTGCCGCAGGGCCATATTCCCCTGTGGGTTGGCGTCGGTGGCAGTCCCCAGTCGGTGATCCGTGCCGCGCGCTACGGCCTCCCACTCATGCTGGCGGTGATCGGTGGCCCGCCGAACCGATTCGCACCGCTGGTTGAGCTCTACAAACGGGCGCTCGATAAATACGGACACCCGCCCCTGAAGATCGGCATGCACTCTCATGGATTCGTGGCCGCGACCGACCAGGAAGCCGTGGACATTCAATGGCCGCACTGGGCTCACGTCTTCGAGGGCGCCGCGGCCGAGCGCGGATGGGCGCGGCCGACGATGGATCGATTCCTTGCCGAGGTCGAAGAGGGATCGGTGTACCTGGGGTCGGTGGAAACCGTGGCGACCAAGATCGCGTGGGTCATTCGGCTGCTCGGGCTCAGTCGCTTCGACCTGGCCTACGCCACGGGCCGAGTGCCCCATGAGCAGAAGATGGCGACCATCGAGCTGTACGGACGTGAGGTGATCCCGCGGGTCAGGGAACTGCTCGCGAACCCGGCCGACCAACTGGCATCCGGCCACCAGCTCTCGGCGACGGCGAACGCAAGACCATCCGATGTCTAGCGGCGAGGCGACCGACCGCCGCCTGGGTATTGTCGGAGCCGGCAAGGTCGGGACGGCCATCGCGCGGGCGGCGGTGGAGGCTGGGTACGACGTCGCGATCTCTGGGTCGGGACCCGCCGAGCGCATAGAACTGATTGTTGATGTGCTCGCTCCCGGCGCTCACGCGCTCTCAACCGACGAGGTCGCTGCATCCGCCGACCTCATCGTCCTGGCGGTCCCGATGCACCGCTTTCGCGAGCTTCGCCCCGATCTCTTCGCCGGCAAGATCCTCGTCGACGCTATGAACTACTGGGCCGAGACCGACGGCTTCGAGCAGGAGCTGGCGACCACACCGGCGGGCACCAGCCGGGTCGTGCGGGACTGGTTCGCATCCGCGCGGGTCGTCAAGAGCCTTAACCACCTCGGATATTTCAAGTTCGAGAAGAGCAGGCGTCCACGGGATGCGCCGGGCCGCCTCGCCATCGCGGCGGCCGGCGATGACCGTGGGGCGGTCGCGGCCGTACTCCGGCTCGTCGATGCGCTGGGCTTCGACCCCGTCGATGCCGGGGCGCTCGACGCCGGCCTCGCTCTGCAGCCGGACGGCCCGGTTTTTGGCGTGGGACACAGCGCCGATGAAATGTCGAATCTTCTGTCGCCGGGGACGGCGAGCGCCCACGAACAGTCCCCGATTCGTCGTCTAATCAGTCCCGAAGCGGAGAAGGTTTCTGAGGAGGTCTGAAGTATGGATGCTGACGGCTATGGCTATAAATCGGACGATCGAGGCGTGGAGCGGCTGCTCGAGGACATCCGCACGCTCTCCCCGGTGGGGATTGAGCGCGTGGCCCGCGGATGGAACCTCTACGGACATCCGGCACACTCAGAATTCCAGGCTGCCGAGAAGGCAGCGCTGCACGCCATCGAGGCGGCAGACCTGGGCCTGGCCTGGGAGGCTCTTCGTCGACAGGTTCTCGACCTGACCGAGGGCCGGAGCTCGTTGATTTCGTGGAAGGCCGAACACGGCGAAGTTGGGCACCACGGTGAGGCTGCGGCTCTGGGCGCAGCTTTGGCGCTGCACGCCGGCGCGCACCTGGACCAGGGCCATCGAGCCCTCCTGTTGCGGCCAATGGCTGAGGCTCTACCGTGGCTCACGGACGGTGAGGACTCCAGCGCCGCGGACAGGCTCTAGCCCCGCGGGTCCGAGTATCCCGATCCTTCATGGGTCTTTACGGGTATTCCGTTGACCAGGAGGCCCGCGGGGCGCTGAACTAAGCGACGTGGCACGATCCCCGGCAGGCAGGTACCTCGGTCGTGTCCTGCTCGCGGGCATCTTCGCCACCATCGCTCTTGTCGTCTCGGTCAGCGGCGGGCTGGCGAACCCCGGCACTCCCTACGGGAACATCCTCACCGTCGCACCTCAGCCCGTGGTGCCGGGCGGGACGCTCGCGGTCACCTCCAGCGGCTGGGAGTCCGGCGCGGGCGTCGACTTCTACTGGAACGGCAACTACGCCACCTCCATCAGGTACGCCAACGCGACCAGCGCCGGGTTGCTCAACACCACCATCCCGGTCCCCTCCCCGCTTGCCGACGGCACCTATCAGCTCCAGGCCTGTGAACCGAGCGGGGCCCCGGGGTCTGCGTGTG
>JAXDLV010000162.1:0-10066 GCA_034666445.1 Chloroflexota bacterium
GCCGTCGCGTACTCCGGCTCGATCCCGGACATCATCAGGGCGGCGGCGGCGGAGGCGGGTCGGCCGGGATGGCCGCCACGGCCTCGGGGTGATCGACCGCCAGCGGGGTCACCAGCTCGATGCGCTGCCTGCTGACCTGCGGCTGCTGCGCCGAGGCCATCGTCACCGAGACGGGGATCATGGCGGCCAGCAGCACCAGGAGGTGGGTGAGGCGCCGTGGATAACGTGCCCAGAGGGCTGTTTTGAGATCGGCCGATGACCACCGCGAGCCGCTCTGGTCCGTGGCGGCCACGATCTGGCCGTTCTTGATGGCAACTTTTGCCGTTCCTAGGGTCCGGATAAATACTCCTTTGACCGGGCGCTGGTTCCGCTTTTCTCCAAGCAGGCGAGATCGTGGAAGTCTGAAGTGGTATTGCTTGGAGCCGGTGCCCGGCCTGCGAGGACCTTCCCGTTGGGCGATCCCCCATGACGCAACGCGTTACATCACTGCGTCACAACCGACCTTACCTGACTCCCTCGTCATTTTCAACCTCCGTCGGGAGATCGTTACGTTGGGCCCATTCCTCCCAGGACGCGGCGTACAGTCGCGCCGGCCGACCCAGCACCACGTCCAGCGAAAACCACGTCAGTGAGGCTCGGATCCCGCCCTGGCAATACGTGACCGGGGTGCCGGCGGCGTCCAGGTAGGGCGCCAGCACCACCCTCAGGTCGACATCGGGGAGGAACGTCCCGTCGGCCGCGAGGCACCGGTCCCAGGGCACGTTCACGGCCCCCGGTATGTGCCCGCCGCGTCCCGACATGGCCACCTCGCCGGTGAACTCGCGTGGGTCGCGCACGTCGCAGACCACCAGCTCGCCACGGCCGGCGGCCGCGAGCAGCTCGTCGGCCGTGATCCGTATCGTCTCGTCCGTGCCCGTTGGCACCGGATAGGACCGGGGCGAAGGGAAGGCGAAAGAGTCGGTGGGCCCGCCGGACGCGAGGTAGGCCGTGATGCCGCCGTCAAGGACGGCCACGTCGCCGCGGTGCCCGAAGTAGCGCAGCAGCCAGTACACGCGGGTGGCCCAGCGGTTGCCCATGTCGTCCGCGAGGACGACGTCGGTGTCTGGCACGATGCCCAGCTTCGACAGCGCCGCCGCGAACTCCTCCGGGCGGGGCAGGTCGTAGGCCAGGTTGCGCTCGGGACGGCGTTGCGCGAAGCCGTCGTGGAGGTCCGCCCAGGCGGCCCCGGGGATGCCGGGGCGGCCGTCCGCGGGGTCGGGTCGGAGGTCGATCACCCGCGTCCCCGAGGGGTCCTGGCGCAGCCGCTCTACCAGCCCTGCGGCCGATACCAGGCCCGCTCGCGCCTCTCCCATCCGTGGTCGATTTTAGGGCTACCCCTGCTAACCTAGTCCAGCCGTGGCGAACAAGAAGAGGCGTCAGAAGAAGCTCAAGCGCCAGGCGGCCGCAGCGTCCGGCTCACGCTCCGAGACATCGCGGCTGGACCAGGAGGACGCGGGTACGCAGCAGGGTGTCGCCACGCCGGCGGCCGGTGGTGCTGCCGCCGCGACCACGCCGCGCCCCGGAGCCACGCCCGCCGCACGCCAGGGAGGGACCTACGCCCGGGGCGTCACCGGTCCCCGCCGCGGTGGTCAGCAGGGTGGCGCCGTCACCACCATCGACATCGACTCGCGCGTGCCCTACTTCAGCTCCGACCTGCGTCGCATCGGCATCACCGCGCTGATCATGTTCGCGGTGATCGTGGTCGCCTCCTTCTTCATCCACTAGCGGGTAGACACATGCCCGAGGGCGTGCTCACCGTTGTCCTCATCGTCGGGTTGCTTCTCTTAGCCGCCTGGCAGGGCACCACCAACCTCCGCCTCAACCGCATGCTCCGCCACTACCGCATGCTGTCGACCGGCGTGGAGGGGCAGACCCTGGACCACCTGCTGCAGCGGGTGCTCGAGCGCAGCGAAATGGAGTCACGCAACCTCGAGATGCTGGAGGAGCGGTTGCGCGGCCTCTCACAGGACGTGCTCCGCCACGTCCAGCACGTGGGGATGGTGCGCTACAACGCGTTCCAGGACACCGGCGGCGACCAGAGCTTCGCGCTGGCGATGCTGGACGCCAACGGCAACGGGGCCATAGTCAACGGCATCTTCCACCGCACCGAGTGCCGGGTGTACGCCAAGCCGCTGCAGGACTGGAAGTCGACCTACTCGATGTCGGACGAGGAGGAGGAGGCCATCCGTCGTGCCCGCGAGGGCGAGGCCTAGCACCACCGGCGCGCGGCTTGGCGCCCAGGCCGCCCCACTAGGATGATTCCGTGCGCGTGATCCTCTACACCGGCAAGGGTGGCGTCGGCAAGACCTCGGTCGCGGCAGCCACCGCGCTGCTGGCGTCGCGGCGTGGCCTGCGCACGATGATCATCAGCACCGACCCGGCGCACTCCGTTTCCGATGCCTTCGACATCCCCGGCTCGAGCGCGCCCCGCCAGCTCGACGAGCGCCTCTGGATCCACGAGGTCGACGCCCTGACTGAGCTGGAGGCCAACTGGAAGGTGGTCCACGGCTACGTCTCGCGCGTGCTCGCGTCGCAGGGGATCGGCGACATCCTCGCCGAGGAGCTGGCCGCGCCGCCGGGGATGGGCGAGGTCGCGGCCCTGATGTGGATCCGCAAGTACTACCTCGAGGACCGCCACGACCTGCTGGTGGTGGACTGCGCGCCGACCGGGGAGACGCTCCAGCTGCTGAGCTTTCCCGAGGTCGCCCGGTGGTGGCTGAACAAGGTGTTCCCGATCGAGCGGAAGCTGATGAAGGTGGCGCGGCCCCTGGTCCAGCCGATGATCGACATCCCCCTCCCGAGGGACGAGATCTTCGCGTCGATCAAGGACCTCCTGATGGACCTCGACGGCACCCGCGCGATCCTCGCCGACACGAGGACGACATCCGTGCGACTGGTGCTGAACCTCGAGAAGATGGTCATCAAGGAGGCGCAGCGCGCCTACACCTACCTCAACCTCTACGACTACCAGACGGACGCGGTGATTGTGAACCGGGTGCTGCCCACCGACGGGGCCGGCACGTTCCTGGCCGGGTGGCGCAAGGCGCAGGGCCAGTACGACGACCTCGTCCGCCGCGCGTTCGACCCTCTCCCGATCCTTCACGCGCCGATGTTCGAGCGCGAGGTGGTGGGCGAGGAGATGCTCCTGCGCCTGGGCGAAGCCGTGTTCGCCAACCACGAGCCGGCGGCGATGCTGCAGCACACCCGCCCCCAGCGGCTGGAGAAGGAGGGGGACGATTACGTGCTGTCCCTCGACCTGCCATTCGTGGCCAAGGACGAGATCGACCTCGTCCAGCGGGAGAACGAGCTGTTCGTGCGTGTCGGCCCGTACAAGCGCGAGATTGCGCTCCCCCGGGTGCTGGCCAAGCGCAAGACGCGCAGCGCCAAGTTCGACCCCACCGGCCGCACCCTTCGGATCAGCTTCGCGGTGGACGAGAAGGTTGGCAGCAGGCGATAGCGGAGGCCGGCGCCGGCGGAAGGCGTCGAGCATTCGCGACGCGGCGGCCACCGCAGCGTCCAGCACGTCCGCGCCGGGGCCACGGGCCGCCGGCAAGCCACTGGCGTCGCGGAAGCCGCCGGCCACCCCCAAGCCGGCCGCAGGTGGCAAGCCCGCGGGCACCCGCAAGCCGGCCGCCGCTCGCAGGCCCGCGGCGCCCCGCACGCCGGTCGCTGCTCGCAAGCCCGCGGCCCCCCGCACGCCGGTCGCTGCTCGCAAGCCCGCGGCACCGCGAAAGTCGGCTGCCGCTCGCAAGCCCGCGGCATCGCGCAAGCCCGCCTCCGCCCGCAGGTCTGCGACCACCTCGCGGCCCGCGTCGCAGCCGATCGAGCGGGTCGAGGACGCCGCCGCCCCATCGTCCTGGGACCCCTGGGACGAGCCCGCCACCGGCGATGCCGCACCTCAGAACGGAGCCCGCGCCGCCGCCCCGGGCCGCACGGCTGCGACCCCGGCCTTCGACCCCCAGCGAACGCTTGGCGACTGGCTCCAGGACGTGATCCCCCCCGACGCCCAACTCCACTTCGCCAACGCCGGCCGCGAGTTCGCGCTCGGCGTGCAGAGCACCGTCGAGCACCATCGCGGCAGGTCGCGCCCGGAAGACGACGACGAGCCCGAGGGTCCCAGCCGGATCGAGATCGAGTAGGCCACCGGGCCCCGTCGCATGCTCTTCGGTAGCCCCGACACCCTGCTGCAGCGGCTGGTGTTCTTCATACCCGCGCTGTTCGCGGGCTTTATCCTCCACGAGCTGGCGCACGCGGTGGTGGCCAACGCCCAGGGCGACCCCACGCCGAAGAACCAGGGCCGGATAACCCTCAACCCGCGGCGCCACATCGAGCCCCTCGGCCTGGTGCTGGTGCTGCTGGCGGGGATCGGCTACGCCAAGCCCGTGGTGGTCAACCCCTCGCGCCTGCGCGGCCGGTACTCGATGCTGCTTGTGGCGGCGGCCGGCCCCGCGGCCAACCTGGCGGTTGCGGTGGTGGCCTCGCTGGTCCTGAAGATCATGGTGGGCACCCAGCCCCCCGTCATCGGCGCCGGGCCATTCGCGGCGGAGTGCTCCTTCACCACCGGGGTGTTCGAGGTCGTCAAGACCGAACTGCTGTTCATCTACACGCTCAACCTGCTGCTGATGGTGTTCAACCTGCTGCCGGTGCCGCCGCTGGACGGCTTCGAGGTCGTTCGCACCTTCCTTCGCGAGCACAACCCCGGGCTGCTCCTGCAGGTGCAGCTGAACCAGCAGTACATCCTGCTGGGGTTCCTCTTCGTGGTCTTCTTCCTGCGCGATTTCCTGGTCAGCTTCCTGCTCTTCGTGCTGCAGCCGTTCATCGCGGTCCTGGGCGTGCCCCTCGGCTACCCGTGCGTGTAGGCCCAACCTAGACTTTCGCCATGCGCCGCGCGTTGGTCCTGCTGGTGGCCGTGACCCTGCTACTGGGGGCCTGCGGTTCCTCGAACGTCGACGCCGCCAGGCTCCTGCGCGACGCCGGCACCGCGATGAAGGCGATCAAGACGGTCCAGCTGGACGCGACCTTCGGGCCCGGCGCCAAGCTCGGCGAGTACACGCTGGCGTCGGCGTCCGGCAGGGTCAAGCTACCGACCGACAGCGAGCTGGTGGGCAGCGTCAAGCAGGGCGACAGCGTGTTCCGGGTGTCGGTGCTGACCTATGGGAGCGACACCTACCTCAAGGCCAGCATCCTTCCCTATACGCGGCTCACGGCCGAGGAGGCCATGTCGTACCCGAGCGCGGCCAAGCTGCTGAACCCCGACACCGGCCTGCCGTCGGTCATCGGGGACGGCAAGAACGCCACCGTCGACGGCACCGAGAGCGTGGATGGCAAGGACAGCTACAAGGTCTCCGCCGAGTACCCGCCGGAGGCGCTGGCCAAGCCGCTGGCGCCCTTCCAGGTCACCGGGCCGATCAAGGCGACGTTGTGGATCGGCAAGGATGACAGCCTGGTCCGCAGGGTGCGGATCAGCGGGCACATATTCGACGCAACCACCGACACCTTCATCGAGGTCGCGTTCCACGACTTCAACGGGCCCGTCGAAATCCAGAACCCTGGCTGACGCCGCCGGCGGCGCGCGGCGGCCGCGCCTGGTCCTGGCCCTGGTGGCGGCCGGCCTGTTCGTGGCGGCGCTCGACACGTACGTCGTGGTCACCGTGCTGCCCGCCATGATGTTCGACCTGCTGGTGCCGGTGGACCGCATCGAGCAGGCGACGCCCGTGATCACCGGCTTCCTGCTTGGCTACATCGTCACCATGCCCCTCCTGGGCGCGGTGTCCGACCGCTACGGACGCGGCCGCGTATACATCGCCAGCCTCGCGGTGTTCGCGGCCGGGTCGCTGCTGACCGCCACTGCGGGCGTGCTGGGAACCCCCGGCCGGGGGGTGACCGGCCTGCCCTGGCTGGTGGCCGGGCGGGTGCTGCAGGGCCTCGGCGGCGGCGCCCTGGTGCCCGTCGCCCTGGCCCTGGCCGCCGACCTGTACCCGGCCGGGGCGCGGGCGCTGCCCCTGGGCGCGATCGCCGCCCTGCAGGAGACCGGCAGCGTTCTCGGCCCCCTCTACGGGGCGCTGCTGGCCGGCGCCGCCGCGGGCCTGGGGGGATGGCGCGCGATCTTCTGGATCAACCTCCCCCTGGCCGCGCTCTGCGCCGTGGGCTTCCTGGTGGCGGCGCGACGTACCCGGACGGCCTCGCCGGGCGCGGCGGCGCCCCGGGCCCCGGCCGGCGTCGACTGGGTTGGCGGCATCCTGTTGGGTGGCGGCCTCGGGCTGCTGGTCCTGGCCCTGTACCCCGACAACCCCGAGCGCAGCGCGGTTGGCGCGTGGTTCCTTCCCGCCGGCCCCGCTGCCGCGCTCCTGCTGCTCGGGTTCGCCATTCGCCAGGCCCGCGGGCGAAGCCCCCTCGTCCCGCGGGCCCTGCTCCGCGACCGGGTCTTCATCGGCGCCAACCTCACCAACCTGCTGGTGGGGGTGGGGTTGATGGTGGCCCTGGTCGACGTGCCCATCGTCGCCCGCGCGGTGTTCGGGCTTGGCGACCTCGACAGCGCGCTGCTGCTGTCGCGCTTCATGTTCGCGATTCCCCTCGGCGCTCTCGCCGGGGGCTGGCTCAGCTCCCGGGCGGGCTATGGTCCGACGGCTGGCCTTGGCCTTCTGCTGGCTGCCGCCGGGTTCTGGCGGATGGCGGGTTGGCAGGCCGACGAGCTGTCGCGCTCCAGCGCGGGGGTCCCGGACTCCCTGGTGACGCTGGGCCTCTGCGGGCTTGGCTTCGGCGTGGTGATCGCGCCGGTGGCCTCCGCGATCCTGGACCGCGCGGGCGCCCACGAACACGGCCTGGCGTCAAGCCTGGTGGTGCTGGCGCGCACGGTGGGCATGCTGCTGGGCCTGTCCGCCCTGGCGGCGTTCGGGATCCATCGCTTCTACCAGCTCTTCGACGCCGGCAGCGTGGTGATCGACCCCGGCGCCGACCTGGCCCAGCAGGCGGCCGTGCTGCAGGCCCGGGTCGTAGTCGCGCTGCTGCAGGAGTACCACGAGATCTTCACGATCGCGGCCATCCTGTGCGCAGCGGCAGCGGTCCTGGCGGCCCTGACCCTCGGCGGCGGCAGGCCCTCGACGGCGTCCAGAATGGCTGGCGAGGAAACGGCATGAGCCTGGTCTTCGGTATCGACATCGGTGGCACCAACCTGCGGGTCGCCCTCGCCGGCGAGGACGGCGCGATCCTGCGCCGTGCCGCCACGCCCACCGACGAGGACGCCGCGCCCGAGGCCGTGGTGGAGACCCTGGGAGGCATGATGCGCGGCCTCGCCCATGAGCAGGGCGTGGAGCTCGCGGAGGTCGGGGCCACGGGCGTCGGGCTGCCGGGCGTCACCGACCCCCGGCGCGGCGTGCTGCACCGCGCGCCGCACCTCCCGAAGTGGCGCGAGGTGCCGTTCGGGGACATGCTCCGCGGCGCCACCGCCATCGCCACCCACGTCCAGAACGACGCCAACCTCGCCGCCTACGGCGAGTTCCACCAGGGCGCGGGCCGCGGTACCAGCGACCTGCTGTTCGTGACCGTGAGCACGGGCATCGGGGGCGGCATCGTCATCAACCGTCGCCTCTACAGCGGCGCCTCGGGCGCGGCCGGCGAGGTGGGTCACATCGTCGTCGACCCCGACGGGCCGGAGTGCAGCTGCGGCGCGCGCGGATGCCTCGAGTCGCTGGCGTCGGGCAGCTCGATGGCCCGGTTGGCGCGGGAGCGGATGGCGGCCGGCGAGGAGTCGAGCCTGGCGCGGCTGGACGGCCCGGTTACCGGCGCGGCCGTGGCCGCCGCGGCGGTGGACGGCGACGCGCTCGCCCTGGACATCCTCCACCGCGCCGGCCACCTGCTGGGGCTCGGGCTGGGCAGCCTGCTCAATATCCTGGACCCCGAGGTGCTGGTGCTGGGCGGGGGTTCGATTCAGTCCGGGGCGCCCCTGCTGGAGCCGATGTACGCCGCGCTCCGGCGGCAGGCCTTCGAGGCGATCCTGGGCCATGTTCGGATCGAGCTGGCGGGCCTGGGCCAGGACGCGGGCCTGGTGGGCGCCGTGGAGTGGGCCCGGGACCACCTGCCCGGCGGCCGGCCGGACGAATAGTGGCGCCGATGGCGCTGCTTTCGCAGCTGGCGCAGCTGGCGCAGCTGGCGCAGCGCTAGGGTCAGCCGGTGCCCCGAGACGTCATCCAGCACCTACCAGAGGTCGCCTCCATCCTTGCCCTGGTCGAGGCGGAGGCCGCGCGCACCAGCGCGCGGGCGCTGGCGGTCGGCGGCTACGTCCGCGACCGGCTGCTGGACCGGCCGCCGACCAACGAGGTCGACATCGTCGTCAGCGGCGGTAGCGGGCCGGGCGTGGCCGCCGCCGTGGCCTCCCGGCTGGGGGCCCGCGAGCCGGTGGTCTTCGAGCGCTTCGGCACCGCCCAGGTGATCGCCGGGGAGATCGTCCTCGAGTTCGTGACTGCGCGGGCCGAGAGCTATGCATCCGACAGCCGCAAGCCCGAGGTCAGGCCGGCGTCGCTGGAGGAGGACGCGGTGCGTCGCGATTTCACCGTCAACGCCCTGATGGCCGGCGCCGATGGCGAGGTGCTCGACCTGACCGGGATGGGTCTGGCCGACCTCGACGCCAGGCTGCTGCGCACACCGCTGCCCGCGCGCGAGACCTTCCTCGAGGACCCCCTTCGGGCGGTCCGGGCGGTGCGCTTCGCCGTGACCCTCGGCTTCGAGATGCACCCCGACATCCCGCCGGCGATCGCCGCCAGCATCGATCGCCTGCAGCAGGTTGTCAGCGTCGAGCGGGTATCGGAGGAGCTGCGCCGGCTGCTCCTCTCCGACCACCCCGGCACGGGCATCCGTCGGCTGCGGGAGACTGGCCTGCTGGAGCGGCTGATGCCCGAGGTTGAGGACATGGGCGGCGTCGAGCAGACGGGCTTCCACAACCTGGACGTGCTGGCGCACACGCTGTCTGCGCTCGACATGGTGGCCGAACGCCCGCTCCCCCACCTGCCGCCGGCCGACGAGCTCGTCCTCCGGCTGGGCGTCCTGACGCACGACATCGGCAAGCCCTCGACGAGGGCGGAGGACGGCGAGCGCGTCACCTTCCTGGGCCACCCGGACGTGGGCGCCCGGCTGGCGATCCAGATGCTGCGCAGCCTGCGCTTCAGCAACGAGGTGATCGAGGGCGCCGCCCAGCTTGTCCGGCTGCACATGCGGCCCATCGGCTACGACCCCGGCGGCTGGTCCGACGGCGCCGTGCGGCGGCTGGTCCGTGACAGCGGCGAGCTCCTGCCCGCCCTGCTCGAGCTGACGCGCGTCGACATGAAGGCCAGCGAATACCCCGTGGCCGAGGCGGAGGCGAAGCTGGGCGACCTCCGGCGCCGGATCGTGGAGGTCGACGCCGAGGCGGTGCGCCGCGCGCGGCCCCCGCTGAGCGGCAGGCAGCTGATGGAGCGCTACGGCCGGGAGCCGGGGCCTTGGATCGGCACCGTCCACGAGGCCCTCCTGGAGGCCGTGATGGACGGGGACATCCCCACCACGGACGGCGAGGGGGAGGCCTGGCGCTACCTCGACGCCCATCCCGAACTGCTGGCTTGACTGCCCGGGAGGGCGCCCACGTCGCGGTCCTCGGGGGCGGGGTCGCCGGCCTGGCGATCGCCTGGGAGCTGCTCCGGGCCGGCGCCGAGGTCACCATCGTGCGGGCGCCGGCCAGCCATCCGCCGACCTCCCTGGTGGCGGCCGGCATCCTGGCGCCGATGGCGGAGACCGCGATCAATCCCGGGATCGGAAGGGTGGCGTCGGAGGCACTCCACGGCTACCCCGCGTTCCTCGCCGCGCTGGCCGAGGACACCGACCTACCCACCGGCTACCAGCGCTCCGGCGTGCTCCGCACCGCCTACTCGCAGGCAGCCGCGGAGGCGCTGCGCGAGGGCGTCGGCGCCTACGAGTCCGCCGGGGTCCCGTCGCGCTGGCTCCGGCCGGCGGACTGCGCCGCCGAGGTACCCGGGATCGGTACCGAGGGACTGGTCGGAGG
>JAXDLV010000163.1:0-5758 GCA_034666445.1 Chloroflexota bacterium
CAGCTCGACGCCGCGGCGGGCCTTCGGCACCAGCGCCGCGACCGCCGCGGCCGCCGCCTCGGCCCGGGCGCGGCGGGGGGGTGCCTCGATGAAGTCGACCAGCACCTCGACGGCGTCGGTGAGGTCGGCCTCCTGCTTGCGGAGGGCGCCGGCCCGGCGCGAGGAGTACGCGGCGCCCTTCTCGGCCGGGGGTGCCGTAGGGCCCTCCCCCGGGACCGGTGGCGCCGCCGGGGTCGCCACGGGTGGTGCCGTTTGGGGCGTCGCCACGGCCGTTGGCGGGCCTGCGCCGGTGACAGCTGTTGCCCTGCCCGAGCGGGTGCCGGCGGCGGGCGCCGTGCCGTGGGCCCCCCAGCCACTGCCCGCCTCCACCGCGGCGTGGGCCCGGCGCCGCCGCCGCCGGATCAGGGCCTCCTGGATAAAGTAGCCGGCGATGCCCAGGGGCAGGCCGATGGCGAAGGCGACGACCAGCGGCAACTGGGGGATGGTCACCGTTACATTGTGGCCGACCGGGGGGCCCGAAACGCGATTTTGCAACGCACCCCCGGCAACTGCTGGGCACACCGCCTGAATACGGAAAACCTGTTAAGAGTTGTTAAGTTGTGACAGGGTTGCGACAGCGCATGGCGTTCCCGGGGGGCCTACTCGATAATTCGCGACGATCACGAACCCTCGTGGTCGGTTTTCTACATTTGCCCTTCTTGTGAGCGGGGCAGGAGGAGATATCCAGTTGAACCGTATTCAGAAGAGGCTCGCGCGGATGTCGACGATCGTCGGCGTCCTAGGGGTCGTTACCATGGGTACCGCCCCGGCGCTAGCCGCGGATAGCGGTATCAGCTACTACAAGGGGACGTCTGACAGCCAGGCCCTCAGCGTCACGGTTTCTCCGAATGCCGTGGCCAGCGTGGACCTGAGCCTGCTGCGCAACCAGCTCAAGGGGCTCCCCAACGGCGTCGGTGACACCATCGACGGCCTGGTGGGAGACACCCTCACCAACGTCACCTCGGACATCACCGTCCAGGCCAACACCGCCCACGCGGAAGGCACGGCGGCGAAGGGCACGGACCTGACCGACGGCACCGCCACCACCACTCCGGCGGCTGTCAACTCGGCGGCCCTGGCCCAGCAGGTGGCGCTACTCAAGAAGGCACTGAAGAACATCCCCGCCGGGACGCTGAGCGCCCTGACGGAGAAGATCCAGCCGCTCCTCGACAGCGGCCTGCTCACGCAGGTCCAGAAGAACGTGCTGATCACGGACCTCAACCTTCTGTCCGCCGCGGTTGCCGAGAACATCTGCAGCCCGAGCGTCAACGTCCTTGACAGCAAGACCGCCAAGTTCGGCGAGAGCTTCTCGGATCAGAACGTCACCTTCCAGCCGGTCGGCTTCTGCGCCGGCTCGTCGCTGTACGCAGTGGGTCCGTTCGTTGCCAAGGCCCTGGCCGATGGGTCGGTCGCCAGCAACAACCTGACGAACCTCAACCTGGTTCCGACCGGCGGCATCGCCGTTCCGAGCCTGACCAACGCGATCAACAACCTGGTCACCGACCTCAAGGCGGTTGAGCAGGTTGTCAACAACACCGCCGGCGCCCTTGGCCTTGGCACTGTCGGCACCCTTGCCGGCGGCGTCATCAACCAGGTCACCGGTACCCTGACCACCGGCGCCCTCGCGGACGCCATCAACAAGGCCAACGACACGGTCAACAAGACCGCGGTCACGCTCCAGGCCATCTACGACCTCGGCCTGAACGGCCTGCAGATGAACCAGATCCTTGGCACCGGCCCCGCGCCGGGCGTCAGCCTGTCCCAGGTCAACCGCGATGCCGACGGCGCCCACGCCACCGGCCTCTCGAACCTGGCCCATGTTGACGCGGTCAAGATCAACAACCCGACCCTCCTGAAGGTCCTTGCCGCCATCCCAGGCGCCGGCACGGTCGAAGCCATCGCCGCCAACGGTCTGGTGACCGTCGACGGTGTCAAGGGCACGGCCAACGTCACCCTGGACGGCACCCACGGTGCCGTCACCACTGGCAGCAGCCAGCTGGTCGACATCCACGTGCTTGGCAAGAGCCTCAAGGACCTGGCCGGGGTCGACCTCAACACCGTCCTTGCCGAGGGCACCTCGTGCAAGATCGCGGTTCCCGGTAAGTCCGACTGCGCCGGTATCCCCAGCGTGGTCCCCTCCGTGCCCGCGGTCGATGGTCTCCTGACCATCAACCTGGCGCGCGGTGTGGTCGAGAAGTCCGCGCCCTCCAAGACCTTCGGGTCGGCGAGCGTCACCGCTCTCCAGGTCTCGGTCACCCTCGACTGCAGCAAGGTCCCGGCGCTTTCCACCCTCAACCAGACCCTGAGCGGTCTGCCCGTGGGGCTCAGCCTCTGCGGTGGCAGCGGCGTCCAGGCGGCTTCGACTCGCAACGCGAGCGCGCAGTCCACGGACACTGGCGCGAAGAAGCTGGTTGACATCCGCCTCGGCTACGCCGCGGCCGCGCTGACGACCGACGTCAACAACACCTTCATCAACACTCCTCAGATCCCTCAGACCCCGCCGAACACGGGCAACAACATGTGGATCCTGGCGGCCTTCGCGGGCGCCCTGGTCCTCGCGGGAGCTGGCTTCCAGTTCTTCCGCAGCCGCCCCTCGCGGGCGTAGGTCACAGACTGGTCATGGGGGACCGCGGCCCGGTAGGGTCGCGGTCCTCCGACCGTCTGGGCGCCGATGCACATCGCCAGCCGTTCGAGACTTGCAAGTTGGTTGATGTTCGGATGCGCTTTCTCCCTCTTCATCTACGTGGCAAGTAACGTGGGGTACCAGGTGACCACCCAGAACCAGCTGACGTCCACGTGGGACAGGACCCACGTCGTGGTCTCAGGCACCACCACCGTCCAGGACCAGCGCCGCCCCCGGCTCCGTGCCGGCGAGCCGCTCGCCCGTATCAGCGTTCCCTCGATCGGCTTCAATGGCGTCGTGCTCGAGGGCACCGACGACCGCACCCTCTCCGGCGGCCCCGGCCACCTCATCGGCAGCGCCTACCCCGGGGAGCCCGACAACGTCGTGATCTCCAATCACAACACCTACTCGCAGCAGTGGGGCGACCTCAAGGTTGACCAGGTGATCCAGCTGGACGCCGACTACGGCCGCTACGTCTACAAGGTCACGGGCTTCAAGATCATCGACGCCAACGACAAGAGCGTCACCGCCTCCACCGGCCACGGCGCGCTCACGTTCACCACCTGCTACCCGCTGTGGGCCGGGGCCCTGGCCCGGCAGCGGTACGTGGTCCAGGCGGACCTGCAGTGACCCGCCGCGTCCTCCGCGCCCTCGCCGCCACCGGCCTGGCCATGGTGGCGACCGGGATGATGGCGTCGGCGTCGGACTTCAGCGCCCCCACGATTGACAACAGCCAGGGCCGCGCCATCCAGCCGTGGATCGTCAGCCCCGGCCAGGTGATCACCATCACCGGCAGCCACTTCTCCAGCGACGCCAACCCCGGCAACTGCCAGCTGCATGGCGCGCCCACCGTGCGCTTCCGGCCGCTGGACGGCTCGCCCGAGGTCACCTCCCGCCCTGCCACAGACGCCGCCAGCTGCACCAACTCCATGCTCAAGGTCCAGGTGCCCGGCGGCTTCACCGGCGGCGCCAACGTCGTCGTCACGGACTACCGCAACCAGTCGACCAACAGCGGCTCGAGTGGCTTTGTGCCCCAGGTCACGATCCAGCCCTCGGCCGCGCTCAGCCCCGGCTCGGGCGGCGTGGGCACCTCCGGGATCTCGATCACCGGCGGCAAGTTCCGCCCCCTCAACGCCGTGGCCAGCTCCTTCAAGCTGACCTACAACGGCGCGGGCAAGGCGTTCTCCTCGTGGGCCAACGACAGCATCCAGTTCGCCCCGGGCAACGCCAGCGGCGCGGTGAGGGGTGAGTTCCAGGTGACGACCGACGCCAACAACCCGGGCACCAACCTGCAGACAGTCAGCTTTGACGCCGGCACCTACACATTCCGGCCACCGTCGGTGCAGGGCGGCGCAGTCAACGGCCAGACCGTGGACAGCACCATCTCCATCCCCGGCTCCAACCTCGGCAGTTCGCGCGGCACCGTGACGTTCCCCGGCGCCGCCGCCCGCCAGGCCAACACCTGGAGCGACAGCGGGCTGACGATCACCGTGCCGCCGGGCGCGCAGTCCGGTGCGGTGACGGTGCAGGTGCCGTCGTTCGGCAGCATCAACGGCCCGACGGTGCAGATCATCCCCGTGGTCAAGTCGATGACCCCGACGTCGGGCTCGGGCGGCACCCTGGTGAGGGCCTCGGGTTACAACTTCGGAGGCACGGCGGGCTCGGTCTCCATCGGCGGCGCGCCCCAGCAGGTGACCACCTGGAACGACACCACCGTGGCATTCATCCTCAGCGGTGACACCGACACAGGCAACACAGTCATCACCCGCCCCGATGGCGCAAGCGCCACCGCCCCCGACCTCAAGATCGTGCCCCACCTGACCCATCTCGACGGCGACAACCAGCCCGTCGGGGGCCAGGTGGTCGCCAGCGGCGTCAGCCTCGGCTCCGAGCAGGGCAGCGTCACGATCGGCGGCGTCACCGCCGCGCCGCTGCTGTGGAGCCGGACCAGCGTCCTGGTCGCCATCCCCGACGGCGTGCCCGTCGGCAAGGCCCCGCTGGTGGTCACCAGCGCCGCCGGCGTCGCCAGCAACCCGCTGTCGCTCACCGTCGCCGCCGGCCAGGCGGCCCCCACCCCTGGCACCGTCGCGGCCGATGGCACGCCGGTCACCCCAGGCGCCTCGGCCCCCATCGTCTTCGACGAGAACCACACCTTCGTCAAGCCCGTCAAGCCGGCGTCCCCGGTGCAGCTGGTGCTGACCGCCAGCCCGCACGACAGCCCGGCGGGCGGCGTTGCCGACCTCACCGTGAAGCTCACCCTCAACGGCAAGCCGGTGAACGGCGCCGCGATCAGGCTGAGCATGCTGCTGTCGCCGGACAAGGACTACGCGTTCACCCCGGACAACGGGACCACCGACGCCGACGGGGTCTTCAAGGCCAAGGTGAAGATAAGCGCCAAGGGTGGTGAGAACGTGATCCTGGCGGAGAGCGGCATCTTCAGCGACCAGGACCACGTCAAGGGCGCGGGTGCCGAGCTCGTGGTGCCCGGCGTGAGCAGCAACCCCGCCAGCGCCAGCGGCGCCGCCCTCCCGTTCGTCGCGCTGTCGGCGGTGGGCGCCGCCTTCGTCTGCGGCGGCATCTTCTTCAACCTCCGCACCATGAGGCTGCTGGCGCCCTGAGTCCCGCCAGGGAGAGGAGGGGGGAGCGTGGCCGGCGCTACGCGACCGGCTGCCGCAAGGACGCCTTCGACCCCCGCGATTTCCAGATGCGGCACTTCCTTGCCGCCGCCCCGGCGCCCGACCGCGCCGACCACCGCGCCGAGATGCCCGCGGTCTTCGACCAGGGCCAGGTGGGCACGTGCGTCGCCTGCGCCAGCGCCTACTACGACAAGACCTTTCAGGAGCAGCTCGAGAACGCCTGGGGCATGCGCCCGATGGCCCATCGCTTCAGCCCGATGTTCATCTACTCGCAGCGCTCCGACACCAGCTCCGACGGCGGAATGACGATCCGCGAGGCGATGAAGATCATCAACCAGCAGGGCGTCTGCACCCTTGCCGACATGCCCTACGCGGAGGACGCGATCAACGTGCCGCCGACGGCGGCCCAGCGCCGCGCGGCGCGGCCGTTCCGGGCCCGCAGCTTTGCGCGGCTGAGCAC